>NZ_QUMK01000019.1 GCF_010907035.1 Rhodopseudomonas sp. BR0M22 | reverse complement strand
ACCCCCGACCCCTCCCCGCAAGGGGGAGGGGAGCGAGAGGCGTTCGAACTAGAACTTCACCTGCGGCACCTGCTCGACCTGGGTGCGGGTTTCGCCGAGGTCGAAGTAGTCCTTGTGGGTGAAGCCGAGCGGGGCGGCGAACAGCGCGGCGGGCATCTGCTGGATGCCGGTGTTGTACTCCTGCACGGCATTGTTGAAGAACCGGCGGCTCGCCGCGATCTTGTTCTCGATGTCGCTGAGTTCGCCCTGCAGCTGCTGGAAATTGGCGTTGGCCTTGAGGTCCGGATACGCCTCGCCGAGCGCGATCAGCCGGCCGAGCGAGGCGGTGAGCGCGTTTTCGGCTGCGGCCATCTGGCCCGGGCCCTGCGCCGAGATCGCGGCGTTGCGTGCCTTGACGACGTCTTCCAGCGTCGAGCGCTCGTGCGTGGCGTAACCCTTCACGGTCTCGACCAGGTTCGGCGCCAGGTCGTGCCGCTGCTTGAGCTGCACGTCGATATCGGCGAACGCCTGCCCGACGCGCTGCCGCAGCGCCACCAGGCGGTTGTAGGTCACGAGCGCATACAGTGCGACCGCGACGACGATGCCGAGAAAAATCCACATATTGGCGGCTCCCATCCAACCAAGATTTGCGCCGCGCGCCGATCTGCGCGCATGCGTCTGAAGCTGCGCACCCCGCGCGGCTTCGATTGGTCGCCGCTTCAGCTTGAAGTGTTCAATCGGCTCGGCGTTGTGCGCGTGTCGACGTGTGCCGGCATCAACTACAACTCATGATCCATGTTTTCGTTGCAGATGAGCATCAGTGCAACGCACAGCATGCTGCCGGCCGGCGAGTCGTCCAAACGTCATCCCGCTGTCAATTGCCGAACCTAGGAGTGCCCCAAATTTGGGGGTGGGGTGATGTTGAAGTGGCGTGCCGGCGCGAGCTGGATGGTTTTTGCGTGTCTCGGCGTACTCTCTGTTTCGCTGCCGGCTGGCGCCGCCTCGTTCGACGTCTCCTCCGGAGCCACCGACACCACCGCCAAGACCGTCACCGGCACCGACACCGGCACTGTCGAGTCCGGCGGCACGCTGAACGTCAGCGGCACCGCCATCACCTTCACCGGTCCGGCGGCCGGCGTGGTCATCAACAACTCCGGCACGATCTCCTCTAGCAATCGCGGCATCGATACCTCGGGTGCCAATCCGCCGCGCAGCCTGACGCTGAACAATTTCGCCGGTGCGCTGATCTCGACCGTGGACGACGCGTTCCGGCTCAACACCGCGATCGGCAACGGCACGGTGGTGATCAATAACTCGGGCACCATCGTCTCCAACACCGGCCAGGTGTTCGACTTCGCCAGCAACAGCTCGGCGACCGGTACGGTGCAGATCAACAACAATGCCGGCGGCATCATTCGCGCGCTCGGCAACGATGCGATCCGGCCGGGCTCCGGCAGCACCACCATCACCAATGCCGGGCTGATCGATGCGACCACCACGGCCAATCGTGCAATCAATCTGAATATCAGCAACCTCGGCACCGTCACCGCATTCACGGTGATCAACACCTCGACCGGCACGATCCAGTCGCAGGACGACGCGATCCGCGTCACCGCCAGCACGCTGGCGACCACCGGCAGTTTCACGGTCGACAATGCCGGCACCATCACGTCGACCGGCACCGGCCAGGCGATCGATTTCAACGATCTCACCTCCGGCACCATCCAGATCATCAACCGCGCCACCGGCGTGATCCGCTCGACCTCGGCCGACGCGGTGCGGCCCGGCGAGGGCGCCACTGTCACCAATTACGGCCTGATCTATTCGGACGGTGCGGTCGGCAGCAGCAACGACGGCATCGACTTCCAGAGCCATTCGGGCACGGTGATCAACAAATCCGGCGGCACCATCTCGGGCTTCCGCCACGGCATCACCACCGACGCCAATGTCACCGTCACCAACGAGGCCGGCGCCACCATCATCGGCCGCAACGGCTCCGGCGTCGGCTCCGACGGCACCGGCACGGTCATCAACTACGGCCGCATCACCGGCGCCTATAACGGCGGCGGCACGGGCGACGGCGACGGCGTCGACGTCGATTTCGCCGCCACCGTCACCAATTACGGCATCATCGAAGGCACCGGTGCGGGCGGTTACGATTCCGGCGGCCGGCTCAACAACAGCGAAGGCCTCTCGATCGGCGGCGGCACCATCACCAACTTCGGCACCATCTCGGGCGCGTCCTACGGCATCGTCGTCAACAACGATTCCAACCCCGACGGCAGCCGCAGCGGCGTCGCGGCAACTACAATCACAAACAACGCCGGCGCCACCATCATCGGCCAGAACGGCTTCGCGATCCGGCTGGAGAACAAGACCGGCACCGCCGCCGACAACGACACCATCGTCAATGCCGGCACCATCATCGGCAACGGCGCGATCCCCGATCCGAACGCCGTGGTGCTGCTGCAGAACGGCACGCTCGACACCGGCTCGGTCGGCACCCTCGACGGCGTCACTTACACCGGCACCGGCTCGGCGCGCTTCATCCGCGGCGACGGCTCGGCGATCCAGATGGGCGAGGGCAACGACTTTCTCACCAACTCCGGCACCATCATCGGCAACAATGGCCGTGCCGTGAACATGGAAGGCGGCAACGACACCGTCAACATTCTGCCGGGCTCGCGGATCGTCGGTCTGGTCAATGGCGGCGCCGGCACCGATACGCTGAACTACTACAAGGTCGGCCTGTCCGACGCCAAGCGGGCGCAGCTCACGGCTGGCCAGACCGTGAATATCGGCGGCACGCTGTACACCTCGTTCGAGGTGGCCAACGCCTTCGCGCCGTCGTTCTCGGCCTTCGCCAGCCCGTCGAACCCCGGCAGCGCCGGCCCGGCCTGGCTGTTCGACAACCTCTCCAACAGCGTCGCGGCGAGCGCCGATGCGCAGACCATGATCGACCGCGTGGCGAGCGCGGCCGATGTCGGCGCGGCGCTGGCGCAGCTTTCGCCGGCTTCGTATCAGGCGCTCGGCCGGATGACGCTGGCCTCGGTGTCGCAGACCGGCACGCTGATCGATCAGCGGATGATGCAGACCAGGTTCGGCGGCGGCAGCGATCTCGGCGGCGCCGGCACGGCGCTGGCGATGGCCGATGCCGGCCTGTTCGGCACCTCCGGCTCGCCGATGGAGCGGACGCTGGCCTCGCTCGGCGCCTGGAACATGCGCGATGCGCTCACCGCCTCCGGCTGGGGTGCCAATGCGGATGCGCTGGCCTATGCGCCGATCACCAAGGCGCCGCCGCTGCGCGCGGCGCTCGATCCGGGCTTCGGCGTGTTCGTCGGCTCCAGCCTCAGCAGTTCGCGCGAAGGCGCGCGTCCCGACGTGAACGCGACCCGCTCGACCACCGCCAGCGTCGTCGCCGGCGCCGACTGGCGCGTCTCCGACCGCTGGGTGGTCGGCGCGTTCGGCGGCTATGCACTGACCAGCGGCGATCTGGATTCGCTCGGCAGCACCACCAAGATCACCAGCCGCAGCATCGGCGGCTATGGCAGCTACCGGGCGCCGGCGTGGTACGCCAACCTCCTCGGCTTCTATGGCTGGGACGGCTACGACAACCGCCGCGTCGCGCTCGGCAACGCCAACAGCTCACGGTTCGACGGCAATCATTACACGGTGCGCGGCGCGATCGGCACCGACCTGCGGATGTTCGGCGGCTTCGTGGTCACACCGGAACTGAGCCTGCAGTACACCCGCGTCGCCACCGATGCGTTCACCGAAACCGGCAGCATCAGCGCGCTGAGCGTTGCGGCCGACCGTGCCGAGTCGCTGCGGTCCGGCGCCAGCCTGCGGATCGCGCACGATCTGCAGACCAGCAACGGCGTGCTGACGCCGGAACTGCGGCTGGCCTGGCTGCACGAATTCCGCGACGGCGTGCGCGGCATCGACGCCAACTTTGTCGAGCCGACGCTGCCGGGCGTGTTCACCACCTTCACCGGCCAGGGCATCCGCGACCGCGGCGTGTTCGGCACCGGCGTCACAGGCCGGCTCGGGCAGGCGACGTTGGTATCGATCGGCTACGATGCGATCGTCGGCAGCAGCGACTCCGTCACCCACCTCGTCACCGGCAAGGTCAAGGTCGCGTTCTGATCAGTCGGCCTGGGCTTCGATCGTGTCGCCCCAGTCCAGCCGCCGAAACCTTGCATAGGCCGGCTTGTCGCGGCGGGCGGCGACGGCGAGCTCGAGCTTGCCGGCCGGCGTGCAGAGTTTGGCGGTGATCGCCGCCTTGGTCTGCTCGGGCTGCGCCAGCACCCGCGCCGGCCGCTCCGGCAATGCGGCCCGCGTCAGCGCCACGTAGCTGAACTTCTCGTCTTCGAACGGGACGTCGGCGGCCTTGAGCTGCAGATGCAGCTTCGAGCGCGGCAGCCGCTGCACGAAGTGGCACCAGTCCGGCGCGGCCACCGGGCAGGCGGCCTCATGCGGGCACGGCGCGATCACGCGGGCGCCTTGGGCGATCAGCTGGTCGCGCAGGTCGAGGATGCGCTGGTAGCCCGCCGGCGTGCCGGGCTCGACCACCAGCAGCGTATCGGTGGTCTTGCGCCACAGCGCGTCGGCAAATGTTGCGCGCCCCGCGTCGCTGAGTTCGTTGATGACGTAGCTGGCGATCACCAGCGCCGCCTCCGGCGTATCGGCCAGCGCCTTGCCGGCGTCGCCGAGCCGGTAGTCGATCGCGGGCAAACGCGTCGCTTCGGCAAGGTGCAGCGCCAGCTTGCGCAGCGCCGGATTGGCGTCGAGCAGGGTGAAGGATTGCAGCGTCTCGAATGCTTGAGCCGCGGCCCAGCTCGCGGTGCCGGGGCCGGCACCGACGTCGAGCAGCGTCGTCGGCGCGAAACCGGGTCGGATCGCAGCCATCGCGTTGAGACAGGCGATCACCGCCGCGTAGGTCGCCGGCATCCGCGCGCCCGCATAGGCCAGCGCGTCGGCCTCGCTGGTGATCGGCGCCGAGGTGCCGCCGCCGCGATAGGTCAGCGAAATCCGCTCCGCCCGCGCCGCCGCGTCGCCGCGCGCGAGGCCGTGCAGCTTCTGCTCCAGCGCGGCTTTGAGGTCTGCGGGGAGGGATGGGGGGATCATGGGCGCAGTCATACGCTTCCACACCCACAGTGTCATGCGCGGGCTTGCCCCACGCATCCATCGCGCGAAGCGCGGGGGCAACTACATCTTGCGAACAGGATAGATCGCCGGGTCAAGCCCGGCGATGACGGATCCGTTGATCCTTTTGCGCCGCGTCACTGCCTTGGCGCGAGCGCTACTCACGCCACGTTCTGATCCAGAATATCCACCGCGCCCTGGAGGTCGACGGAGACCAGCTGGGAGACGCCGCGTTCGGCCATGGTGACGCCAAACAGGCGGTTCATGCGGGCCATGGTGATCGGGTTGTGGGTGATGGTGATGAACCGCGTTTCCGTGGTCTTCGCCATGTCGGTGAGCAGGTCGCAGAACCGTTCGACGTTGTGGTCGTCGAGCGGCGCGTCGACTTCGTCCAGCACGCAGATCGGCGACGGGTTGGTCAAGAACACCGCGAAGATCAGCGCCATCGCGGTCAGCGCCTGCTCGCCGCCCGAGAGCAGCGACAGCGACTGCGGCTTCTTGCCCGGCGGCTTGGCGATGATGTCGAGACCGGCTTCGAGCGGATCGTCGCTTTCGATCAGCTTCAGCTCGGCTTCGCCGCCGCCGAACAGCGTGGTGAACAGCCGCTTGAAGTGACCGTTGACGACGTCGAACGAGGCGAGCAGCCGCTCGCGGGCTTCCTTGTTCAGGCTCTGGATGCCGGTGCGCAGCTTCTTGATCGCCTCGACCAGATCGTCACGCTCGGCCGCCAGCGTGCCGTGCTGGGTCTCGACCTCGTTGAGTTCTTCCTCGGCGCGCAGGTTGACGGCGCCGAGCCGCTCACGGTCGCGGCGCAGCTTGTCCAGGCTCTCTTCGATCTCGGCGAGCGGGGGTAGTTCGGTGCCCTCGACGATTTCGGCGAGCTGAGCGGCAGCCTGCGGCTCGACCTCGAGCATATCGCGGATTTCGCGCTCGACGTCTTCGAGCCGGCGGCGGGCCGCTTCCATCCGCTCCTCGGCGCGGGCGCAGGCTTCGCGGGCGCTGGAGAGCTGTTCGAGCGAGGTCTTCGCCAGGCGGTCGGTCTCGCTCATTGCCTGCTCGGCGGCGGCCAGCGCATCGGCGGCGGCGCGGCGATCGGCCTCGGCGAATTCGATTTCGGTGATCACCGCGCTGCGCTTCTCGGCGAACACTTCCGGCGCGTTGTCGAGCTCGGCGCGCTCGGCGGTGAGTTCGGCGACACGCTCTTCGACGGTGGCGATCTGCGACGCCGCGCCGGCCTTGCGCTTCTGCCAGTCCATCCGCTCGGCGGCGATCGCCTGCAGCCGCTTGTCGGCGAGCTCGGCTTCGCGCGCCAGCGCCTGGGCTTCGGCGCGGATCTGCGCGGCGATGCGGCGGCGGCCGTCGATGTCGCCGCGCACCGCGGCGAGGCGGGCTTCGGCCTCGGTGTTCGGCTCCAGCTCGGCGATCTGCGCTTCGGCGTTCTCCAGCGCGGCTTCGGCTTCGGCGCGGTCGGTGGCGAGGCGCGACTGCGCTTCGGCCAGCGCCGACTTGCGCGCGGCGTGGCGGTTGACCTCGCGCTCGGCAGCGGAGAAGCGCTCGCGCGCGGCGTCGACTTCGCGACGGGCGCCGCGCAGGCTCTCGCGCGAGGCGGTCTCGGCGGCGGCCGCCATCTTCAGATCGGCTTCGGCGCTCTCCAGCGCCTGGCGCTTGGCGGCGGCGTCGATCCGGGCCTGTTCGAGTTCGTTCTCGATGTCGGTCAGGCGGGCGCGTTCGGCGAGACGGCGGGCGGCGCCGGTCGGTGCATGGGCCGAGGCGACGAAGCCGTCCCAGCGCCAGACGTCGCCGTCGAGCGATACCAGCCGCTGGCCGGTCTTGAGCTGTTCGCACAGCTCATTGCCGCGCTCCTTGGTGACGACGCCGATCTGGGCGAGGCGGCGCGCCAGCTCCGGCGGCGCGGTGACGTGCTGGGCCAGCGCTTCGACGCCTTCCGGCAGCGCAGGATCTTCCGGCTGGACGCCGACATCGGTCCAGCGCATCGGCGCCGACGGATCGACCGGGGCGTCGAGATCGTCGCCGAGCACGGCGCCGATGGCTTTCTCATAGCCCTTGGCGACGGTGATGCCGTCGATGATCGGCGGCCACAGATTCTTGGTCTCGCCGTTGAGGATCTTGCTGATCGTCTTGGCTTCGGTCTCGAGCCGCTGCACCTTCTTATCAGCTTCGACCAGCGGCGCCCGCGAGCCGTCCAGCGTCTGCCGGGCGGCGATCTGTGCGGCTTCGGCGGCCTGCACCGCGGCTTCCTGCTCGGCCAGCAGCTCCTGGGCGATCTCGACCGCTTCGGCGAGTTCGGTGAGGTCGCCGGCGCCGGAGGTCTCGGCGGAGAGTCGGTCGATCTCGCTCTCGACGTTCTTGATCTCGGTGTCGAGCCGCGCCAGCCTGTCGCGATGGGTGCGGACGCTCTGCTCGAACTGGTTGCGCCGCGCGGTGAGCTCGGCGAGCTGGGTGGTGAGTTCGGCGAACAGCTGCTCGGCTTCGCTCAGCGAGGCATCGGCCTCGGCGACGCGCTCGTCGACGCCGCTGCGCTTCTCGACCCGCTCCAGGATCTCCTCGCGCAGCTCGACGTCTTCGGTGTCGAGCCGTTCCAGCGCGGCGTCGGCATCGATCGCCAGCCGCTGCTCGCGTTCGACGTCGGAAGAAAACTGCGCCAGCCGCCGCTCCAGTTCGACCACGCGCTCCTTGGCGCGGACCTCTTCGCGGTCGAGCTGTTCGCGGGCGTTGATCAGCCGCTGCAGGCCGGCGGCGGCGCGGGCTTCGGCCTCGCGCAGGCTCGGCAAAATCGAGGCGCGGTCGGCCTGGATGCGCGAGGCTTCGGCCTGCACGCGGGTGCATTCGGCGAGCTGGCGCACGCCAAGATCGTGCACCTCGGCGGCGGCGCCGACCTCGGCCTGCGCGTCGCGCCAGCGCATATGATACAGCATCGCCTCGGTCTTGCGGACCTTGGCTGCGACTTCGCGGAACCGGATCGCCTGGCGCGCCTGCTTCTTCAGGCCGTCGACCTGGGTCGACAGCTGGCCGATCACGTCCTCGACGCGGGTCAGGTTGGTTTCGGCCGCTTTCAGCCGCAGCTCGGCTTCGTGGCGGCGGGCATGCAGGCCGGCAACGCCGGCGGCGTCTTCCAGCACGCGGCGGCGCTGCTCGGGCTTCGCCTGGATGATTTCACCGATCTTGCCCTGGTGGACCAGCGCCGGCGACCGGGCGCCGGTGGCGGCGTCGGCGAATAGCAGCTGCACGTCGCGGGCGCGGACTTCGCGGCCGTTGATGCGATACACCGAGCCCGCCTCGCGCTCGATCCGGCGCGAGATGTCCAGGGTGTCGGAATCGTTCAGCGCCGCCGGCGCGGTGCGATCGGAGTTGTCGATCGACATCACCACTTCGGCATGGTTGCGCGCCGGTCGGTTGCCCGAGCCGGCGAAGATCACCGCGTCCATGTCGGTTGCGCGCAGCGATTTGTGCGAGGTTTCGCCCATCGCCCAGCGCAGCGCTTCCACCAGATTCGATTTCCCGCAGCCGTTCGGCCCGACCACGCCGGTCAGACCCGGCTCGATCATGAAGTCGGTGGGCTCGACGAACGACTTGAAGCCGTGGAGGCGGAGACGCGTGAGTTTCATCTGGTCCGATGCTCTATGGGCCGCAGGTTCCCGCGGCTGTAGCGAATCTCTCAAGCAGGACAATACCATAGGTTGTCCCGCCCGGTCGCAACTCGCTCGCAGCCATTGGCGGCGTTAGCCGGCGACAATGGCGGCCGATTAAGGCATGAGCAACCACGCCAGCGGGCTTTTCCACGGCGGGATTCGCAGGAAATGCGCGATAAATCTGGGGATTTCGTTTGGCTATCCAGTTGGGGCGCCGGATAGGGTGAGTGGGGCGGGCAATACTTTCTTGCCCGCCCCTTAAGTAATAGGGCGTTATCAGGTTACGCGGCCGATACCGCAGGCGCCACTTCCGGAAATGCTCTACCGAATTTGATGTCGGCGATGCGTCCTTGGTTGAGGCGATAATCCGCAGCGATTTCCGAGTATTTGTCGCCGCGGTTCAGTCGGGCTTTGATCTCGGCGACCTGCTCCGTGGTCAATTCGCGCAAAGTGGTCATTCGATCACCGTCCACTTTTGTGTTTGGTTGGGTCTACCAATTTGTAGGCCATTCCGGGCTTCGGTGTCGGAGGCAGTGGCGCGCCTCTCACGACCGTTCGCTCCTCTCCCGTCAGTCCTCCGCGAGGGCCTGTCTGCTCGTATTGGCCGGAGACCGGAGCGTGCTCTCCGGGTTTGAATATCTTACTCATGAGGTGTCCTCATCGGCGTTGATGGAACTACCTTTTCGCGCTAGAGGATCGATTGCGAAGCGATGCTTAGCGGTCGCGGTGCTTCTCACGAGGCGCCGTACCCCCGCAAAAGCACCAAGACAGAAAAGGCGGCCCAGGCTTCTGGGTCGCCTTTTTTATACACATCGAGTCCAATTGATTGCAATAGGGCGCACACGCACCCGCGTAGATAATAGCGACATCAAAGAAAAACGCAACCATCAACCGTTGCGTAAATTCAACAATCCCTGTAGCAACAATCAATAATATTGATTGTTGCTACAGGGATTGTTGCTGTCTGTCAAGAGGGCAATAAGACGCGAATATTAAGGCAATTATCGACGATGTTCTCTCTCGAAAAAGGTGCTATGTGTTGCAAAAAAGAGGTTTGCAACATGATTTCTGCGGGAACTGGCTCGCCTTTGGAGGCCGAACTATTGAAGCAGCTCGAAGGAGTTCACCTTCGTATAAACGAGCTAATTGCAGAAAAAGAAACGTTAGAGCGTTTATTGCTCTCTGTTCGGAGAAATAATCCAGCCATTTCGAAAGTGGATGTGACCAGAAAAAATAGTATAAAGCGTGTCCTAATCGAAAGTATTGTTGTCGATGAGTTGTCAAAATCTCATAAGATAATCAAATCTCACGATCTTTACGTCATTCTTAGAAAGATTGACCCGAGTTTAAAGTCTAGTACGTTTCGATCCGCGCTCCATCGAATGAAGGCAAGCGGGAAGATCGAAAGCCCTAGCGACGGAAAATGGTGTCTCGCGACTGCAACGGGCGCTCAACGAACAAGTGTTGCGAGCTAAGCTCAGGCTTAGCTGCAAATGACCTTTTCAAATCAACACTACCTTCGATCGAAACCGACAGTCGGTGGGGGCGTTGAGAGAGTCGTCCGAAAATGAGTGCTGCCAAGCAGCTATTCCTCTGGTGTGCGGCGAAAGCCGCCGCGGGGCGTGTCTAGCTTCCAACGAATACTGACAATACTCATATAAGGACTATAGTCCGCATTTTCCTGTCCGTGATGGGCGCTTCTCGAGGGCGCTTGGAAGCGGGACCGATCATCGGCCGGGAGACCGGCCGGTGAGGGGGGGCGAGGCTGCATGGTCCAGCGGCGCCGACCTTGACGCGGCGTCCTGCGCGAGGTGGTTCGCACCCACTTCTTCAGGGAGGCAGAAGGTCAGCGCAGACAAGTTTACGAAGTTTGCGCAAAGCGAACTGCTATGCCGCCGCTACTACGCGCGGCTGCCCGGTGACTGGCTGGACGGGACGGAACGAGGCGGGAGAAATCCCCTTACTCCCTGCGCCCGGAAGAACGGTCCCGATGCCAAACGACCGCCGCTGGTGGGCGCGCCGTGACGGCGCCTTCGCGATGGTTCGCAAGCCATCGCGATCCAACCCCAATTTGCGCCAAGCGGCGCGCCCCCGCCCCTCGTCGTGACGACGATGGGCGCAAAGCTCGGGCTTATTGGGGCCGCGAGAACGGATGAGCGTGGCTATTTGACATCCAGACAACCAACGTGACGTCGAGGTGCTGTCGCGAAGCAAGGCTTCGAACATGGGCCGCGAAGCAGATATCGGGCTTGTTTCGGTTCTATTCCCTGCGTCCCGAATACGTCACCCGGATTGCCGTGAACAGCTTGTCGCGAGCGCCGAACTTGCCCGATTGGAGGGGCGCCTTGGCGGCTTTCGCTTCGGCCTCCGACGCTTGCAACGCGGCGCCAGCTTGCCGGTTGCTGTGCCAGACCACACCGGCTGCCATCAGGGTGACGATGACCGGAACGGTAAGTAGAAAGAGGATATCGTTCATTGAATCCTCCGCAGGGCGCTTCGCCCCAGCAAATGTAGGACGATACCCAAAACAGCACAACCAAGGCCCGCACCCAAGAAGGCCTCCTTCGTCAGCATCGGCCGGTCTGTCAGCATCGACAGGCCCGGCGCGATGATCCCGGCGATAATGAAGCCGACCCCAATATTGTTCACGAAGGTCGCGGCCAGCTTGATCTGCTCATTGGCGGCGTTCTGAGTCAGCTTTGCCATGGATGCCACTTACTCCCCGGGGGAGGAGGCGATGAGCCTCAGCAATCGATAGCGCAGCGTTCATTATTTGCGTGAAAATTGCAAGAATGAGGCTCCGGCCTTTGGTATGCCTCATCGCCCGGATTGTCCGGGCGACCCAGTAGGCCTGAGCGCTGTTGTACCGCTCGATGCCAGCCGCGACCGCTCTGGGATACTGGATCCCCGCTTGCGCGGGGATGACGATGGATCAGGTGCGGTTGACCTCAGAGCGGCGGCTCGACGACGCGAGTGGACCGCTTTGTTATCAGCGCCCAGCCTCAGCTCTTCTTCGCCAGCAGGGCGTCGATGCGCTTGGAGAATTCTTCGAACGAGTTCTCGCCGCGCAGCATCTCGCCGTTGATGAAGAAGGTCGGGGTGGCGTTCACCTTCAGCACTTCGTTGGCGTATTTCTGGTCGGCGGCGATCTTGTCGAGCAGCTTCTGATCCTTCAGGCAGGCTTCGACCTCTTCGCCCGACAGGCCGGCCTGCTTGCCGATCCGCTTGAGCTGATCGGTGGTGTCCTTGAGCACCCACTCGGTCTGGCTCTTGAACAGCACGTCGGTGACCGCGAAGTACTTGGCAGAATCGTCCTTGGCGATGCAGCGCGACAGCATCGAGCCGGCTGCGGCCTTGATGTCGAGCGGGAATTCGCGGAACACGTAGCGGATCTTGCCGGTGTCGATGTAGGCCTTCTTGATCTGCGGAAACACCTGCTCGTTGAACGCGGCGCAGTGCGAGCAGGTCAGCGAGGCGTATTCGGTGACGGTGACGGCGGCGTCCTTCGGGCCGAGCGCCATGTCGGGCAGCGACATCGGCTTGGCGACATCGGCGGCCGTCGCCGCGTCCTTGCTCTGGGCGAAGGCCTGGTCGATCAGCCGGAACGGCGAGAGGCCGGCGACGGCGAAGACCCCGGTCAGCGACAGTGCGGCGGTGAAAGTGCGGCGCGTGATCATCGGCAAAACAGCTCCAGTTCGGCGGGTCACGCCGCGGACAACGACACGTCAGCGGCGTTTTGGCCGTCCGACCTTGGGATGTCGCTAGCTTGAAACGGCAATTGTGGCAATGCCGGGCCGGAACACGCCGAATCCGTGAGCGTCACTTCCGCTTGATCGTCGCACCGAGCCGCGCCAGCGCGTCGCGCAGCTCCTGGTCGGCGACCTCGTCGAGCGTCGCGGCGACACGGGCGACCGCCGCAGGATCGGGCGCGCGCGGCACGGTCTTGCGCGGCCGGCGCGACAACGGCGCCTGGCGCAGCGCGATCCGCCCGACCGCATTCCAGCCCAGGAAGCGGTTGACCCGCTCCAGGATCAGGTCGGAGGAATGCTGGATCTCCAGCGCCATCGGGCCTTCGACCCGCAGCACCAGCGTCGCCGGTTCCACCGGCTGGCCGTCGACCGGGCGCGGCCACTGCATCTTCAGCGGCTCGGAATGCGCAGCAATTTGATGCCCGGCGATCTCGGCCCAGCGCGTCACCAGTTCGCGCGCCGCAAAGCCCTGCTTGGCGAACGCTTCGGACAGCGTTGCGCCCAACAGGCCGGACAATGGCTTGGCGGAGATCGGGCCGGGCTTGCTCATGCAGGGACGCTTTGCGACGATACCGCTCATGAGTCTAGCAGGCGCGGCGCCGCGGCGGAAACAATCCCCGGTCATCACAGCAGAGCACGATACGGACGGCGACGCCGCGCGCGCCCGGCCGCAAGCGCTGCTGGCCTGGTACGATCGGCATCGCCGCAGCCTGCCGTGGCGGGCACCGCCGGGCACGAGTGCCGACCCTTACGCGGTGTGGCTGTCGGAGATCATGCTGCAGCAGACCACGGTGCGGGCGGTCGGATCGTATTTCGAGAAATTCATGGCGCGGTGGCCGAGCGTGACGGCGCTGGGCGAAGCCTCGCTCGACGACGTGCTGAAGATGTGGGCCGGGCTCGGCTACTACTCGCGCGCCCGCAACCTGCACGCCTGCGCGGTGGCGGTGACGCGCCAGCATGGCGGCCGCTTTCCGGATACGGAGGAGGGACTGCGGGCGCTGCCCGGCGTCGGGCCCTACACCGCTGCCGCCATCGCGGCGATCGCGTTCAGCCGGCGGACGATGCCGGTCGACGGCAATATCGAGCGGGTGGTGTCCCGGCTGTATGCGGTCGAGGATGAGCTGCCGAAAGCCAAGCCGCGCATCAAGGCGCTGGCCGAGACGCTGCTCGGGCCCTCGCGCGCCGGCGACAGCGCCCAGGCGCTGATGGATCTCGGCGCCACCATCTGCACGCCGAAGAAGCCGGCCTGCGCGCTGTGCCCGCTGATGCAGGGGTGCGCGGCGCGGGTGCGCGGCGATGCCGAGAGCTTTCCGCGCAAGGCGCCGAAGAAGACCGGGGCGCTGCGCCGCGGCGCCGCCTTCGTGGTGATCCGCGGCGACCAGGTGCTGGTTCGCAGCCGCCCCGCCAAAGGCCTGCTCGGCGGCATGACCGAGGTGCCGAATTCCGACTGGCTGCCCGATCAGGACGAGGCCGCCGCCCGGGCCCAGGCGCCCGCGGTGAAAGGCGTCACGCGCTGGCATCGCAAGGCCGGCGTGGTCAGCCATGTGTTCACGCACTTCCCGCTGGAGCTGACGGTGTACGTCGCACACGCCCAGTCAGGGACCAGGGCCCCCGCCGGCATGCGCTGGGCGCAGATCGCGACGCTCCCGGATGAGGCCTTGCCCAATTTGATGCGCAAGGTGATCGCCCACGGTCTCACCGAATAAGCGGCATCTAGTTACCAATCGCTCGTCGGACGAGGCGTAATGCCGGTATTATTATGATGCCAATGTCAATGTAGCGAACTTTAGACATTCACCTTTGGTGGAATAAACCTGTTCGCAACAGTTATGCGAATAACGAGCAGGCGCAAATGAGTTCCATCGAGGTCGTCTATGCGCCACGTCACGCCCAGCGGACGGGAGGCCTTCTTCCCAGCTTCTGAATTGATCGTTTCCAAGACCGACACCAAAGGCCGGCTGACCTACGCCAATCGGCTGTTCTGCGATCTTGCCGGCTATCGCGAAGCCGAGCTGATCGGCAAGCCGCACAACATCATCCGCCATCCCGAGATGCCGCGCGCAGTGTTCAAGCTGCTGTGGGACGCGGTGCAGCAGGGCCGCGAGATCTTCGCCTATGTGAAGAACATGACGCGGGTCGGCGACCACTACTGGGTGTTCGCCCATGTCACGCCGTCGTTCGACGGTGCGGGCCGGGTGGTCGGCTATCACTCCAATCGCCGCGCGCCGGACCGCAGCGTGCTCGAAGGCACGATCATCCCGCTCTACGCCGACATCCTTCGTACCGAGCGCAGCCATGCCAACGGCAAGGACGCGCTGTCGGCCGGCGGCCGTGCGCTGTCGGATTTCGTCGCTTCCCGGAAGGCCTCCTATGACGAACTTATGTTCTCTCTCCAAAGCGCGGCTTGACGTCGCCGGATTGATCGTCGCCGCGGGCGCGGCGATGCTGTGCGGCGTGTTCGACTACTACGTCGCCGCGATGGTGATCCAAGGCGTGGTGATGGCATTTGCCGGCATGGCGCTGTTCCGCATGTCCCAGACGCATCGGTTGCTCGGCGAGGCCGGCGCCGTTTGCCGTCGCGTTGCAGGCGGCGATTTCGAGGCGCGGATTCTCGGCATTCCCGACGACGGACGGACCGGCAAGCTGCTGTATGCGATCAACGACATGATCGACGATTGCGACGCGTTCGTCCGCGAAGCGACGGCGGCGATGACCGCGATGCATCACAACAAGTACTTCCGCCGCATCCTGCCGGGCGGTCTGCACGGCGCGCTGCTGCACGGCGCCGGCGCCATCAACACCGCCGCCGGCAACATCGAGAGCCGGATCAGGAGCTTCGAAGGCCGCACCGCGGAGCTGGAGGCGACCACGAGTGCGATCGTCACCGCGCTCGATCAGGGCTCGGCCGAGATGAAGACCACCGCCGGTACGCTGACGGTCGGCGCCTCGTCGGCGCGCGAACGGCTGGCGTCGGTCGCCGCGGCCTCCGAGCAGGCATCCGCCAACATGCAGTCGGTGGCGTCGGCCACCTCCGAGCTGACGTCGAGCGCCGGCGGCGTGCGAACCGAGATCGAGCGCTCCGCCGCGATCGTGGCGCGCGCGGTGAGCAGCGTCGGCGAGGCCAGCAACAACGTCGATGCGCTGCAGCAGGTCGCCAACAATATCGGCGAGATGGTCAGGGCGATCCAGGCGATCGCCAGCCAGACCAATCTGCTCGCACTCAATGCCACGATCGAGGCGGCGCGGGCCGGCGACGCCGGGCGCGGCTTCGCGGTGGTGGCGCACGAGGTCAAGGCACTGGCGTCGCAGACCGCGCAGTTCACCGATCAGATCGAGACTCAGGTCGGCCAGGTTCACGGCGCGGCCGGCGCGGTCAGTCACTCGATCGGCGAGATCGGCAGCGTGATCGCCGAAATCGACAGCATCACCCGCCAGGTCGCGGATGCGGCGGGCGCGCAGTCGCAATCGACTGCCGAGATCGCCCGCAACATCGACGAGGCGTTCGCGGTGGTGCGCGAAATCTCCGATACCATCCATGTGCTCGCCGGCAATGCCGCGGACAACGAGCGCGCGGCGGCCTCGACCATGACCACGTCGGCGGAGCTGTCGTCGCAGTCCGAACAGCTCACGGAGCAGATCAGCAGTTATCTCGGTCAGGTCCGCAAGGAGCTGGTGGAACAACGAGCGATCTGAGGGGTGTGGCGGGAACCTGTTTGGCGGGCGTCGCGAGTTCCATGAACCTGGCTTCGTGCAACTACGAAGTCAGTTGCAATTGGCGGCGGGGCCTTAAGACAAATTCAAACGACCGATCATAAGAAGCATGAGCGTGTGGTGCGAGGAGAGAGGCGATGGCTGTCCAAATTCAGCCGACCGGCAAAGAAGTGTACTTTCCGGCGGGCGAACTGATCGTGTCCAAGACCGATCTGAAAGGCCGCATCACCTACGCCAACCGCACTTTTTGTCACATCGCCGGCTACGCCGAGGATGAACTGCTGGGCCAGCCGCACAGCATCATCCGCCACCCCGACATGCCGCGGGCGGTGTTTCGCCTGGTCTGGGACACGATCGCGGCAGGGCGCGAAATCTTCGGCTACGTCAAGAACATGGCGCGGTCCGGCGACCATTATTGGGTGTTCGCCCACGTCACGCCGTCGTTCGACGATGCCGGCAACATCGTCGCCTACCATTCCAACCGCCGCAACCCGGACCGCGGCATCATCGAGAACGCGATAGCCCCGCTCTATGCCGAAGTGCTGCGGGTCGAGCAGAGCCACGCCAACGGCAAGCAGGCGGTCGAGGCCGGCTACAAGGCGCTGGTGGACTTCGTCACCTCTCAGAAAGTCAGTTATGACGAACTCATGTTCGCTCTCAAGAGCGCTGCTTAATCTCGGCGTCGTCATCGCCGGTGCCTTGCTGGCGATCGCGCTGCAGGCGATGCAGTATCAGACCGCCGCCTGGGCGATGCAGGCGGTGGTGATCGGCGCGGCCGTGATGGCGATCTACCGGGTGGTCGAGACCGCCAAGCTGATCGACCAGGCGTCCGACGTCTGCAAGCGGATTTCCCGCGGCGACTTCGAAGCGCGCATTCTGCACATCGGCGAACGCGGCCGCACCGGCGAACTGCTGCTCACCGTCAACGACGTGATCGACGGCTGCGACGCCTTCGTGCGCGAGGCCACCGCGGCGATGCATGCGGTGCAGCAGCATCGCTACTTCCGCCGCATCCTGCCGGACGGGATGCACGGCGCGCTGCTGCGCGGCGCCAAGACCATCAACGCCGCCACCGACAGCATCGAGGCGCGGATCGACAGTTTCGCCCAGCAGGCGGCGCAGCTCGAAGCCGCGGTGAGCGACGTGGTGTCGTCGCTCGACGAGGATTCCCGCGGCATGCGCGACACCGCCGGCAGTCTCACCAGCGGTGCCTCGCTCACCCGCGAGCGCCTCACCGCCGTTGCCGCGGCGTCGGAGCAGGCCAGCAGCAACATGCGCAGCGTCGCCGCCGCCACCACCGAACTGTCCGCCAGCGCCCGCGAGGTCGGCGCCGAGATCGGCCGCTCCGCCGAAGTGGTCGGCCGGGCGGTGACCCGGGTGTCGGAAGCCTCTGCCAATGTCGCCAGCCTGCGCAGCGTCGCCGAGCGGATCGCCGAGGTGGTGAAGTCGATCGAAGTGATCGCCGGCCAGACCAACCTGCTGGCGCTGAACGCCACGATCGAGGCGGCGCGCGCCGGTGAAGCCGGTCGCGGCTTTGCGGTGGTGGCTGCGGAAGTGAAGGCACTCGCCGAGCAGACCGCCAAATTCACCGGCGAGATCGAGGATCAGGTCGATCACGTTCACAGCGCAGCCGACCTCGTCAGCCAGTCGATCGGCGAGATCGGGGAGGTGATGACCGAGGTCGACAACATCACGGCGGCCGTGGCCGGCGCCGCCGAGGCGCAATCGGCTGCGACCGCCGACATCGCCAGGAACATCGAGCAGGCTTACGACGTGGTCAGCGAGATCGCCGGCAGCATTCAGGCGGTGACCGCGAGCGCCCGCGACACCGAGCAGTCCGCCGCTTCGACCATGACCGCCTCGACCCATCTGTCGTCACAGTCGGAGACGCTGGCGCACCGGATCCGCGATTATCTCGGCCGTGTCCGCGCCGACATGCTGGCCCAGCGCGCCGGCTGAAGGTCGCAACGGTCGCAGCAGGACTGGCGAGTCCTGCTGCGAATCGCTGGCAATGCGCTCCGGACGCCGCACACCGGCTGTTGACGCTGGCGGCGGATGGACCTGTCAGCGTCCTGTCAGCCGCGCTAGCATAGGCAAGCAGCACGTTTTGCGGCGGCTGCGGGGAGCCGGCGCGTCCGGCATCTTTGGGCCGGCACAGGTGCCAGTGACAGACCCATGCTCCGCTTTTCGACCATCTGGCTTTTGCTGATTGCCGCCGTGCTGGCGTGCGGGACCGCGCGCGCCGGCGACGAACTGCCGATCTCAAAACAGCAGGCCGAACGGGTCGGGATCGAGACCTCGCCGCTGGAGAAGCAGCCCGCCGCGGCCGGCCTCAGTTTCCCGGGCAGGATTGCGGTGCCGCCGGATCGCAGCCGGCTGATGAATGCGCCGCTCGGCGGCCGGATCGAGCGGCTGCTGGTACGTACCGATACGGTGGTGAAGGCCGGCGATCTGCTGGCCGAGATCCAGAGCCCGGCGCTTGCCAACGCCCAGGCCGAGTATCTGGTCGCCTTCAATAAAGAGCGGCTGCTCAAGACCAATCTCGACCGCGAGGAGCAGCTCGCCCCTTATGGGGCGGTCACCAAGAAGCAGGTCATCGTCACCCAGAGCGAATATGAACAAGCCCGCGCGACCGCGGCCGAGCGCCGCCAGGCGCTGCTGCATTACGGCATGACCGAAGTAGCGGTCGACAAGCTGGCGGCGAGCCAGAAGCTCGACCCCAGGCTGACGCTGATCGCGCCGATCGATGGCGTGGTGCTGGAAAGTCCGACCACGCCCGGCCAGACCGTCGAGGCGCTGGCGCTGGTGTTCAAGCTGGCGCAGCTCGCGCCGCTGTGGGCCGAAATTCAGGTGCCGGCGTTGCGGGCGGAGGATTTCGCGGTCGGCGCCCGCGTCACGCTGCGCGGCCATGATTGCATCGGCAAGGTGGTGTCGATCGGCTCCAGCGTCGAGCCGACCTCGCAGACCGTGATCGTCCGCGCCGAGTTCGACGAGCCCGATACGGACTTGCGGCCCGGCCAGGTGGTCGAGGCGCAGATCGCTCCGATCACCAGCGGCGCGGCCGAATGGCGGGTCAACAGCGGCGCGATGGTGCGCCGGGGCAAGGACGCCTTCGTGTTCGTGCAGACCGACAGCGGCTTCGTCGCCACCCCGGTGAAGGTCCGCGAGGAGCTGCCGCAATTCGCGGTGGTCAGCGGCAGATTCCGCGGCGACGAGCGGATCGCAATACGCGGCATCGCCGCGCTGAAGGGCGCCTGGCAGGGGCTCGGCGGGGTCGAGTAGATGCTGACCCGTCTCGTCGAGTTCTCGCTGTCGCATCGCCTGCTGGTGGTGCTGGCCACGCTGCTGCTGATCGGCGCCGGCGTGCTGGCGTTCCGGCATCTGCCGATCGACGCTTTTCCGGACGTCTCGCCGGTCCAGGTCAAGATCATCATGAAGGCCCCGGGCATGACGCCCGAGGAAGTCGAGACCCGGGTGACGATGCCGCTCGAGCTCGAGATGCTCGGCATCCCCAACAAGACCATCCTGCGCTCGACCACCAAATACGGCCTCGCCGACGTCACCATCGATTTCGCCGACGGCGTCGACCTCTATTGGGCCCGCAATCAGGTCGCCGAACGGCTGGCTTCGGCGATGAAGGACATGCCCGACGGCCTCACCGGAGGGCTCGCGCCGATCACCACGCCGCTCGGCGAGATGTTCATGTTCACCATCGAGGGCGGCGACCTGACGCTGGCCGAGCGCCGCACGCTGCTCGATTGGACCATCCGTCCGGCGCTGCGCACGCTGCCCGGCGTCGCCGACGTCAATTCGCTCGGCGGCTTCGTTCGCAGCTTCGAGATCGTGCCCGACAATCTGGCGATGGCGTCGCACGGCATCACCATCGATACGCTGGAAAAGGCGATCGAGAAGAACAACCGCAACGGCGGAGCAGGGCGGCTGTCGGCCGGCGAAGAGGTGTTGCTGGTCCGCGTCGACGGTCAGGTCCGCAATCTCGACGATCTGCGCGACATCGTGCTGGCGTCGCGCGACGGCGGCATGGTGCGGGTCCGCGATGTCGCCGAAGTGCGGATCGGCAGCATCACCCGCTACGGCGCGGTGACGCGCGACGGTCAGGGCGAAACGGTGCAGGGCCTGGTGCTCGGCCTGCGCGGCGCCAATGCCCGCGACGTCGTCGATGGCGTCCGCGCCAAGTTCAAGGAGCTGGAGCCGACGCTGCCGAAGGGCGTGACGCTGAACGTGTTCTACGACCGCGGCGATCTGGTCGGGCGCGCCGTCGGCACGGTGTCGAAGTCGCTGCTCGAAGCCGTGGTGCTGGTGATCGTGCTGCTGATCCTGTTCCTCGGCGACTGGCGCGCCGCGCTGGTGGTGGCGTTGACGCTGCCGCTGTCGGCGCTCGCCACCTTCGTGCTGATGCGGTTCGCCGGCATGTCGGCGAACCTGATGAGCCTCGGCGGCCTCGCGGTGGCGATCGGCATGCTGATCGACGCCGCCGTGGTGGTGGTCGAGAACGTCGTGTCGCATCTGGCGCACGACCGCCACGCCGCGCAGGTGCCGCTGCTGCACCGGATCTATCAGGCGCTGCGCGAAGTGGTGGTGCCGGTGACGTCCGGCATCGGCATCATCGTCATCGTGTTTCTGCCGCTGCTGACGCTGCAGGGGCTGGAAGGCAAGCTGTTCATCCCGGTGGCGCTGGCGATCGTGTTTGCGCTCGGCTCGTCGCTGCTGCTGGCGCTGACCGTGATTCCCGTACTGGCCTCGCTGCTGCTGAAGACCGCCGGCCACGGCGACACCTGGCTGGTGCGCAAGATCAGCGCCGGCTACACGCCGGTGCTGCGGTTCGCGCTCAATCACGAGAAGGCGGTGCTGGCGGTGTCGGCGCTGGCGCTGGTCGCGACCGTGTTCGCCTATACGCAGCTCGGCAAAATCTTCATGCCGACGATGGAAGAGGGCACACCGATCATCAGCGTAGAGAAGCTGCCGTCGATCGGGCTCGAAGAAAGCGTCAATCTCGATCTCCGAATCCAGCAGGCGGTGATGGGCGCGGTGCCGGAGGTCAACAGCATTGTGGCGCGCGTCGGCTCCGACGAACTCGGCCTCGACCCGATGGGCCTCAATCAGACCGACACTTACATCATCCTCAAGCCCGAGGCGGAGTGGCGCCGGCCGCACGACAAGGACTGGCTGATGGGCGAGCTGCGCAAGGCGCTCGCCGGCTTCCCGGGCATCGGCTTCTCGTTCACCCAGCCGATCGAGATGCGGGTGCAGGAGATGATCATCGGCGCCCGCGGCGATGTAGTGGCGAAGATTTTCGGCACAGACATCCCGACGCTCAACCGGCTGGCCGAACAGATCACCGCGACATTGAAGACGCTGAAGGGCGCCGAAGACGTCCGCACCACGCTGAACGAAGGCTTCGAGTACTACAATGTCGGCATCGACCGGCTGCAGGCCGGCCGGCTCGGGCTCGATGTCGATGCGCTCACCGAAGCGCTGCGCACCCAGATCGAAGGCCGGCAGGCCGGCATCGTGGTCGAACAAGGCCGCCGCACGCCGGTGCTGATCCGCGGCACCGAGTCGCTGCGCGAGTCCCCGGCGCGGCTCGCCGGCATTAATCTGGTACTAGCCGATGGCAAGTCGGTGCCGCTCGCCAACGTGGCCAGACTGGAGCGGATCGACGGGCCGGTGAAGATCGACCGCGAGAACGGCAAGCGGCTGGCGCTGGTGATGAGCAACGTCTCGGGCCGCGACCTCGTCGGTTTCGTCGACGAGGCCAAGGCGGCGGTCGCCGAGCGAGTCAAGCTGCCGGAAGGCACCAGCATCGTCTGGGGCGGCCAGTTCGAGAACCAGCAGCGCGCCGCGGCGCGGCTCGGCGTCGTGGTGCCGATCGCACTGGCTTTGGTGTTCCTGCTGCTGTTCGTCACCTTCTCGTCGCTGCGGCAGTCGCTCTTGGTGTTCATCAACATCCCGTTCGCGCTGATCGGCGGCGTGTTCAGCCTGCTGATCACCGGCGAATATCTGTCGGTGCCGGCCTCGGTCGGCTTCATCGCGCTGCTCGGCATCGCGGTGCTGAACGGCCTGGTGCTGGTGTCGTATTTCAACATGCTGCGCAGCCAGGGGCTGCCGCCGGATCAGATCGTCGAGCTCGGCGCGCAGCGGCGGCTGCGGCCGATCCTGCTCACCGCCAGCATCACCGCGTTCGGCCTGGTGCCGCTGCTCTACGCCACCGGTCCGGGCGCCGACGTGCAGCGGCCGCTGGCGGTGGTGGTGATCGGCGGCCTCGTCACCTCGACGCTGCTGACGCTGGTGATCCTGCCGGTGCTTTATCGCCGCTTCGGGATTCCGCCGAAACCGTCGGAGGCCCAGCCATGAGCGCGATGGTGCTGACGCTGCTGGTGCCGGTGGCGCTGAAGGACGATGTCGTGGCCGCGATGCTGTCGCACGAGCCGACCGCGCGCGTCGGCTTCACCGCGCGGGAGGTCGAAGGTTACGGCCGCGATGTCGACTACGACAGCGTGGTCGAGCAGGTCCGCGGCCACACGCTGTCGGTCGAGATCGTCGTCACCGCCGACGCCGCAGCGTTGCGCGGCCTGCTCGATGCGCTCGGCGACGAATTCAACGGTCGCGGTCTGCGCTGGCGGATCGTGGCGGCGACCGCGGACGGTCTGCTGTAATCGATCAGATCGGCCACACGATCAACAGCATCGGCACCGCGACCGCGAGCACGACCAGTTCGAGCGGCAGCCCCATCCGCCAGTAATCGGCGAAGCGGTAGCCGCCCGGGCCCATGATCAGCGTGTTGTTCTTGTGGCCGATCGGGGTCAGGAACGCGCAGGACGAGGCGATCGTCACCGCCATCAGGAACGTGTCGGGATTGCCGCCGACGCGGTGGGCGAGGTCGATCGCGATCGGCCCCGCGACCACGATGGTGGCGACGTTGTTGAGCACGTCGGACAGCGCCATGGTGGCGACCATCAGGGCGATCAGCGCCACGACCGGCGAATAGCCCTGTGTGATTTCGCCGATCCACCCCGCCACCAGCGCGGTGCCGCCGACACGATCGAACGCCGCGCCGATCGGCAGCAGGCAGGCCAGCATCACCACCACCGGCCACTCGATGGTCGAGTAGAAGTCGCGCGCCGGCACCAGGCCGAACGCCGCATAGGCCACCACCGCCATCGCGATCGCCACCGTGAACGACAGCAGACCGAACGAGGCCGCCGCGATCGCCGCGACGAACAGCCCGACGGTGAGGGCGACCTTCCAGGCCCGATAGGGCGCGACGTTGATGGTGTTGACCGGCAGCAGCCGCATCGAATTCAGCGTCGCGGTCGAGGCCGCGCCGGGACCGGCCAGCAGCAGCAGGTCGCCGGCCTCGATCAGGCGGTCGGCGACCTTCTCCCGCGCCAGCTTGCCGGCGTGGGAAATGCCGAGCAGCGTCAGTCCGAACCGTTTGCGCAGCCGCAGCGACGCGGCGGACTGGCCGACCAGATAGGAATCGGAGCGCACCACCACTTCGACGATGGCCGATCCGCTGCCACGCTCTTTGGTGTCGCCGTCGTCCTTGCCGGCGTCGCTGCGCTTGGGGGCCGCCGCGTCTTGCGCGGCGCCTTCGGCCGACGCAGCTTCCTGCAGATTGGTCGCCTTGATGAAGGCGGCGATAGCGTCGCCCGAGCCTTTCACCACCAACAGGTCGTCCGGCTCGATGGTGTAGAGCCGGGCGCCGCTCCGCCGCAGCGTGCCGTCGCGGATCAGGCCGGTGATCAGCACGTCGGCATTCTCGGCGTCGTCCTCGAACTCGGCGACCAGCTTGCCGACTGCCGGCGACTCCTTGCCGACTTCGAGCTCGGCTTCGAACGAGGATTCCGAGGCGAGTTCGGCGGCGCTGTCGCCGCGGCGCGGCACCAGCCGCCAGCCGATCAGCGCAACGAAGATCACGCCGGCGACCGCCACCGCGACGCCGACCGGCGCGAAGTCGAACATCCGGTACGGTTGGCCGAGCTGCTCGGCGCGGATCGAGGAGGCGATGATGTTCGGCGGCGTGCCGATCAGCGTCGTCATACCGCCGAGGATAGTGGCGAACGACAGCGCCATCAGCGTCATGCCCGGCGGCCGGCCCGCTTTGCGCGCCGCCTGGATGTCCATCGGCATCAACAGCGCCAGCGCCGCGACGTTGTTGATCACCGCCGACAGCGCCGTCGCGATGCCGCCGACCAGCGCGATGTGAATGCCGATCGGTCGCTTGTCGTCGACCGCCCATTGCGCCACCACGCCGAGCACGCCGGAATTTTCGAATGCGCGCGAGGCGATCAGCACCAGCGCGACCACCACCACGGCGGGATTGGAGAAACCGGAGAACGCCGCATCCTGTGGCACCAGCCCGAGTGCGACCGCGATGAACAGTCCGGCCGCGGCCACCAGATCGTAGCGGAACCGGCCCCATACCAGCAGCGCCAGGATGGCGGCGAACAGGGCGAACAGCAGAATCTGGTCGAGCGTCATGGCGCGGATCGCAGTCCCGAAGGGTAAGAGGAAAGGCGGGATGGAACTCGCCGGTGGAACGGAGCGGCGGGCTTCAACGCGCGAGCTGCGGAACCGTGCCCATCGGCCGGGAGAATAATTTCATTCCTCGGATCGCGCCGGAAGGAGAAAACTCTGCTCCATCCCCAGCTGCTGCAACTTCCTGCTTAATTTTCCTCACGTATTTACCGCTTCTGCTGCGATGCGTACATCCAGCCGCGGAACAGGCGCGACCTCATGGCGCGCCGGCTGGAGGATCGGGCGATGCAGATGCCGGAACTGGTGATCATCCTGGGCTTTGCGATCGGCGCTGCGTTCGGCGTCGCCGGCCTGCTCAGCGGCTTCTGCCTGATGAGCGGGCTGCGCGACTACTGGACCAAGGACGACGGCCGCAAGCTTCGCAGCTACGCGGTGGCGCTGGCGGTCGCGATCGCCGGCACCCAGCTGATCGCCGGGCTCGGTTATGTCGACAGCGGCAAGTCGTTGTATCTGCAGCCGTCGTTCTCGGCGCCGCTGATCTTCCTCGGCGGCCTGATGTTCGGCCTCGGCATGGTCCTGGCGAATGGCTGCGCCTCGCGCGCGCTGGTGCTGCTCGGCAAGGGCAATCTACGCTCGCTGCTGGTGGTCGGCATCATCGCGGTGGCGGCGCAGATCACACTGAAGGGGCTGTTCGCGCCGGCGCGGCTCGCCTTCCTGCAGTGGACCCAGGTGTCGCCGCCGCACGTCTCGGTGCCGTCGCTGCTCGGCGCCGCGGGCCTCGGCGAAGCGGTCGCGCAGATCGCCGCGGTGCTGATCGCGGCCGGCGCGCTGCTGGTGTTCGCGTTCTCCGATCGCAGTTTCCGCCGTGCCGGCGGGCAGATCACGGCCGGCGTGGTGATCGGCCTGCTGGTCGTCGCCGGTTGGCTCGCGACCGGTTACTTCGGCGCCGACGACTTCAACCCGATCCCGGCGACCTCGCTGAGCTTCGTCGCGCCGCTCGCCGATACGCTGCAATACGCGATGTTCTCCACCGGCCTGACGCTGAGCTTCGGCGTCGCGCTCGCGGTCGGCGTGTTCGCCGGCAGCGCCACCACCGCGCTGCTCACCGGCCGCTTCGCGCTGGAAGGCTTCACCTCGGCGCCGCACATGCTGCGCTCGACGCTCGGCGCGGCGCTGATGGGCTCGGGCGGCGCGATGGCCTATGGCTGCTCGGTCGGGCAGGGCCTCACCGGCCTGTCGACGCTGGCGCTGCCGTCGTTCATCGCCGTCGCCGGCATCGTCGGCGGCGCCGCGCTCGGCATCCGCCGCTTCGCCCCGGTCGCAGCGCTCGCCGCGCGGTGAGTCCCTCACACCGGAGTCATTCCGGGGCGCGAGCGCAGCTCGCGAACCCGGAATCTCTCTTCGAGCTATCTCGGGATTCCGGGTTCACGCGTTTCACGCGTGCCCCGGAATGACGAACCTGAGATTCCCTTTCGACCTGACGGCAACGTGATCACTTGGTCCCGCTGATCCTTTGATGACAGCGGCTATCCGTGTGGTTAGTTTGCGTGGCGAACTACGTTCGGGGAGGATCACGATGAAGTCGTTGTTCAAGGCCGCCGCTGCGGCGGTGCTGCTCACGGTCGCTGCGGCGCCTGCTTTGGCGGCCGACGCCAAGCCGCACCGGGTCGCCATTCAGGTCGATCAGAACGATCCGGCGGTGATGAACCTTGCGCTCAACAATGCCGCCAACATCATCGACTACTACAAGGCCAAGAACGAGGACGTTCAGGTCGAGGTTGTCACCTTCGGCCCCGGCCTGCACATGCTGCGCACCGATTCATCGCCGGTGAAGGATCGCATCAAGCAGATCAGCGACGCCGCGTTTCCGTCCAGCATCAAATTCGCCGCCTGCGACAACACCAAGAAGGGCATGGAGAAGCACGAAGGCCATGCCGTCAGCCTCATTCCGCAAGCGAGCGAGGTGCCGTCGGGTGCGGTGCGTCTGATCGAACTGCAGGGCGACGGCTGGGCGTATTTGCGGCCGTAGGCCTCGCGGTCTCGCTGCGGCTGCGCAGGAACTCGCGCCAGCCGTCGAACCGGCGGCGGATCAGCTCGCGCGGCGATCCGTCGACCAGCACCGCGATGCCGATCCGCGCGCCCAGCATCATGCCGAGGATCGCGATCGGCCACGACAGCGCCATCACCGAGCCCGCGGTGATGCCCTGGCCGATGGTGCAGCCGCCGGTCAGGATGCCGCCGAATCCCATCAGCGCGGCGCCGGTGACGTGGCGGCGCATCTCGTGATCGTCGTCGAACGCTTCCCAGCGTAGCTCGTCGGCGCGCCACGCCGCCAGAAACGAGCCGAGCACCACGCCGAACACCGTGCCGACGCCGAAATCGGCGAAATTGCCGACGTTGAGCAGCCCCGCATACACCGCTTTGCCGATGGTCGAGACGAAGGTCAGGCTCTGCGGGTGCACCGGGCCGGCGAACGGATCGGCCAGTTTCGTGGTCGCGAGCCAGCCGACCACCGTCAGCACGCCGAGCGCGACTCCGGCCGCGAGCAGGCGCGGCGTCCGCCGCAGCCGCTTGTCGCCGAGCGCAATCAGACACAGCACGCCGCCGCCGAGCGCGGCGATCACCGCGCGCAGGTCCATGCCGGACAGATGCTGGAGCAGCGAAGCGAGATCGGCGTTGAGGCCGTCCGGCATCTTCAGCGCGAACCGCTCCAGCACGGTGATGCGGAAGCCGGACAGCATCCCGCGCAGCGTCGCATAGGCGGCGCCGCCGAGCACCAGGATCACCACGAAGCTGCGCAGATCGCCGGTGCCGAGCCGCACCAGCGAGCCGAACCCGCAGGTGCCGACGAGCGCCATGCCGACGCCGAACAGCACGCTGCCGATCACGATCGAGGCCAGCGGCAGCGCCGGCGCGGTGTAGTTGGATTGGCCGGGGTCGAGCTGGCCGGCGATCACCAGCGCCTGGGTGCCGAGCAGCGCGATGCCGAGCGCCAGGCCGAAGATGCGCAGGCGCCTGGTATCGCCGCCCATCAGCGCGTCTTCGACGGCGCCGAACGAGCACAGCCGCGCCAGCCGCACGAAGAAACCTGCGGTGACGCCGACGCACAGGCCGGCGAGCGCGAGCATCCAGGCGGATGCGTCCTGCATGGGGTTCCCTCGGTTGCGCGCAGGCGTGCGATGCGCCCTTGCGTCGCTTACTGGTCGCGTCGCGCGCGAGCCCGATTACTTCTGGGCGTCTCGCGCGGACGAGCAGAAGATATCATAGATCACCGAGATGACGCGACGAACGTCGTCGTTGGCGAGGCTGTAGTAAATGGTCTTACCGTCCCGCCTGGTGTCGACCATGCCGTCGTAGCGCAGCCGCGCGAGCTGCTGCGACACCGCCGACTGACGCAGCGACAGGATGTTCTCCAGTTCGCTCACCGAGCGCTCGCGTTCGGCGAGCAAGCAGAGAAGCAGCAGCCGGTTCTCGTGCGACACGGCTTTCAGGAAGTTGCTGGCCTTGCGCGCCCGGCGCATCAGCATGTCGAGCTCGGGCGAGTATTCCGCGCCGTCGCGGAGTTCGGTCTCGATATCGGGTTCGAGGATCGAGGTCATGGCGATCAGCTATCGTTTCGGTTGGCGTTGCAAGATGTCGTTCGCAGCATATGCAGCATATCAGGTGTGGCCGCGCTGCGGTGGCGGCGTCACCTTGGCGGCCAGCGCGCCGAGTAGGCCCCAGAATGCGTCGTCGTTGATGTAGCCGGTGATCCGCCCGATCTCGCGGCCCTGGTCCATCACCACGAAGGTCGGCGTGAACCGCACCGGACTTGCAAGGCCGAGGCCCGGGTCCTTGGCGTGGTCGATGTTGATGCGGCGCAGCGGCAGCAGCTTGGCCTCGTCGGTCTTGGGATAGATCGGGCCGACGTCGCGGTCCCAGCGCGCGCACCAGACGCAGCCGTCGCGTTCGAACATCACCAGCTCGGCCGCGTGCGCCGCCGCAGCCGTTAGCTGCGCCGCACACAACATAATCGCGCCGATGAGAGTCGATTTCAGCATCTTCCGGCCCATGATGTGATACATATAGACGAATTCGCATGTATGTTCCAGGGGCGGAAACGCGGTGGTTTCGAATATCTCGCTGGTCGGCGCCTTCGGGGCCGGGGTGCTGTCGTTCCTGTCGCCGTGCGTGCTGCCGCTGGTGCCGCCCTATCTGTGCTTTCTGGCCGGCGTCAGCCTGGACCAGCTGACCCGCGGTGCCGACCAGCCTGCCAAGGCGATCGATTGGCGGGTGGTGGCCTCGTCGGCCGCCTTCGTGCTCGGCTTCTCCACCGTGTTCGTTGCGCTCGGGGCGTCGGCCTCGGCGATCGGCAAGGCGGTGACCGAGCATTTCGACGCCCTCGGCATCGTCGCAGGCGTCATCATCATCGTGCTCGGACTCCATTTCCTCGGCCTATTCCGCATCGGCCTATTGTATCGCGAGGCGCGGTTTCACAACGTCCGCCGCGGCGTCGGTTTTGTCGGCGCCTATGTGGTCGGCCTGGCATTCGCATTCGGCTGGACGCCGTGCGTCGGGCCGGTACTGGCGACGATCCTGCTGGTCGCCGGCGTCGAAGGCTCGGCGGCGCACGGTGCGGTGCTGCTCGGCGCCTATTCGCTGGGGATCGGGCTGCCGTTCCTGCTGGCGTCTTTGTTTTCCGGCGCCTTCATCAGGCTGATGGCGCGGCTGCGGACACAGATGGCGACGGTCGAGAAGGTCATGGGCGGCGCGCTGGTGCTGACCGGCGTATTGTTTCTCACCGGCGCGATGCCGCGGATTTCAGGGTGGCTGCTGCAGACCTTTCCGGCCTTCGGCGAGATCGGCTGACGGCGCCCGGCCACAGGGAGGACTGGTGATGACGAAGGCTTCGTTCTCGCGCCGCGGCGCCATCGCCGCGCTGGGCATCGGCGCGCTGTCGCTGCGCAGCCTGCCGGCTGCTGCTGCGGAGCCGGTGCTCGGCGACGACGGGCTGTATCAGCTCGACTGGTACTTGCAGAGTTTCCTCGATCTGAAGGAAGACCTCGACGGCGCCACCGCGAAAGGCAAGCGCTTCGCGATCCTGTGGGGGCTGAAGGGCTGTCCGTTCTGCCGCAAGCTGCACGAGGTGCACATGCGCGATCCGGCGATCGAGAGCTATATCCGCGACAATTTCGAGATCGTGCACCTCAACCACATCGGTGCCCGCGAGGTCACCGATTTTGGCGGCAGCAAACTGAGCGAAAAGGCGTTCGCACAGGCTTACGGCATCCGCTTCACCCCGTCGCTGCAGTTCTTCCCCGAGAGCGCCGACGGTCTCGCCGGCAAGAAGCCGCAGTATCGCGAAGTCGCCCGCATGCCCGGCCTGCTCGAGCCGCCGGAATTCCTGGCGATGTTCAAATACGTCCGCGAGAAAGGCTATCAGTCGATGCCGTTCACCGACTGGCTGAAGCGGCCGGTGTAGGGAGCACCTTACTATCAACGTCATTCCGGGGCGCGCGTAGCGCGAGCCCGGAATCCATAACCACCACCTGTGAGTATGGATTCCGGGCCTGCGCCGCTGACGCGACGCATCCCGGAATGACGAACGAGAGTTTGTCGGTGAAGGCGGTGCGACGAGTCTGTCCACCGTTATATTGCAGGGCCTCGTCATTCCGGGTTCGCGCTGACGCGCACCCGGAATGACGTTGGGGGAGCAGGATCAGAAGTCCAGTTTGTCCTTGATCGCGTCGATGCCGGCTTTGGCGCAGGCTTCATCGGCGTCGCCGCCGGGGGCGCCGGAGACGCCGATGCCGGCGACAAGCGAGCCGGCGGCCTCGATGATCAGTCCGCCGCCGAGCACGACGACGCCGGGCAGGTTGCGCAGGCCGGACTGCGGCATGCCGGGCTTGGTCATGTCGGCGAGTTCGCCGGTCGCGGTCTTGAACGATACCGCAGTCCACGCCTTCCCGGCCGCGGTGGTCGGCGTGTGCGCGCCGGCGAAGCGGTCGCGCAGCATCACCTGCGGCAGGCCGCTGCGATCGACCACGGCGACCGCGACCTGGAAGCCCTGCTTGCGGCATTCGCCGAGCGCAGCTTTCGCCGCGTCCAGCGCCAGTTCTGGGCTGAGCGACTTGGTGGTCACCAGCGCGTCGTCGGCGCGGGCCGGAGCGGCCAAGACAGCGATGGCGGCCAAGGCAAGACCGATTCGATCAATCATTCAATTGCTCCGCTTCGTAGTTGTCGTCATTGCGAGGAGCGAAGCGACGAAGCAATCCATGGGGCAGTGCACGGAGCTCATGGATTGCTTCGCTTCGCTCGCAATGACGCAGGCTTTGGTGGTGTTATTCCTTGTTCACCGGGGATTCCGGATCGAACAGGAACGCCAACACGTCCTTGATCTGCTGTTCGCTGAGGAAGCCGTTGGTGCCGAACCGCGGCATGTTCGAGCACGGCACCACCGCCTGTGAATTGTAGATCTTGGTGTAGGCCTGCTTGATCTCGGCTTCGGTGTAATTGCGGTCCTTGCCGTAGTGGGTGAGGCTGGGGCCGAGCGTGCCGAACGATACTTCCGACTGCGCCATCTGATGGCAGGCGTAGCAATTGCCGCCGTGCACCGTCTCCGGCTTGTCGGAGAACTGGCCGCCGCGGCCGTTGTTGGCGATCTGGGCGCCGGCCTTCCAGTCGCCGAGCAATTTGCCGTCGGCCGGATAAACCACCTTCTTGATCTCGCGCTGCATGATCGCATCGGCGACGTCGTGCGGCACCTCGTTGCGATATTTGTTGCAGGCCTGCATCGTCTCGTCGGGGACGATCCGCTTCTGCCAGTCTTCCGGCGCCTTGCCGAACGTCGCCTTGATGTAGGCGTCGACGGTTTCGGGCGAGACTTTCGCGCTGGCGGTGCTGGCGGCAGCCGGTTTCGCGGCCTCTGCCGCCTTGTCGGCGGTTTTGCTCATCGTGCCGGCCGACTTCGGCACCGGCTGATCGGCCGCAAGAGTTGCGGTCGGCGCGGTGGCGGAGAGCGCTGCGCCGAGCGCGAGCGCCAGCATCGAGACATGGATCTTCATCATGGCTTCGCCTCCCTCAGCGCTTGATCGACGGCACGGCGAGCTCGCCGCCCGCCGCGATCTTGTTGAGATACAAGGTCAGGGCGGTGATGCCTTCGGAGCCGTATTCCGGCGCCGGCCAGCGCTGCTGGCGATAGCAGTCCCAGATCCGGTGCTGGAAGGTCCGCAGCGCGCTCTGCGACACGCGGTAGGTCGGCCAGCTCGCCATCGTCACTTGCGCGTCCTTGCCGGGGCCGGCGAGGTAGGGCAGCGCCTGCAGACGGATACGCTTGCCTTCGGCGCCGTGGCAGGTCGAACACGAAAAATCCATCACCCCGCCGCGGCGGTGAAACAGCTCCTCGCCGACCGCCGCCATCTCCTGTTCCTTGGGATGGCTGAGCTGCGGCTCGATCTTCATGCCGCTGGACTTGTTGGCGATATACGCGACTAGATCTTCCATGTCCGAGGTCTTACCGGGGCCGGAGAATCGGCGCGCGACGATGTCCTTGGTATCGAGACCCTGGATGTTCTGCATGCACCACAGCAGGCGCTGCTCGAGGTCCATCACCTTGTCGGCGTCCTTGAAGTAGCGCGGCAGTTGGGCGAACGCGCCTTCCAGCTTGCCGGCGCCAAGGCCGAGATCGCAGCTTTCAAGGGAGACGTTCTTGGTGCCCCGCTTCTCCGCCCAGAGCTGCTCGCCGCGATCAACCGCGAGGAAGCCGGGGTTCGACATCGGGTCGGAAATCATCTCGCGATAGCGCTCGATTTCCTTCTCGCTGGCGTCCTGCGCCTGGGCGACGATCGGCATCGTGCAGAACACGATAGCGATCACCGCCGAGATAGCGGCGATGGGTCTCATGGGTCCTCCCTCCTCCGGCGACCGTCTTGTGAGTTGCGGCCGATGACACCTCGGCTTACGGCCTGGCATCTTTACATTCAAGAAAAACAATATAATGATGTTTGCGGATCATGACCGATCGCGCTTGCAATCGTCAAGCGTTAGTATGGCAAGGGATGCGAAAGACTCCCTGAAGGAGGATGCCCAATGGTGTTGATGAAGACCGAAACGAGCCGCCGCGAGGCTCTGGCGCTGGCGGGCATCGCCGGCCTCGTTGCGCTGCTGGCGCCGCGGATGTCCTTCGCCGACGCGGCGATGGTCGATGCCGAGATCAAGAAGCTGTACGGCGACAAGAAGTTCGAGAGCGGCAAGGTCAAGCTCGACGTGCCCGAGATCGCCGAGAACGGCCTGGTGGTGCCGATCACCATTGATGTCGAAAGCCCGATGACCGACGCGGACTACGTCAAGGCGGTGCATGTGTTCGCCGACGGCAACCCGGCGCCGGGCATCGTCAGCTACAAGTTCACCCCGGCCTGCGGCAAGGCGTCGGCCTCGACCCGGATGCGTCTGGCGCAGACCCAGAACATCATCTGCATCGCGGAAATGTCGGACGGCAAGCTGTACTCGACCAAGTCGAGCGTGAAGGTCACCATCGGCGGCTGCGGCGGCTAGTCCGGCAACGGCAACAATTCAAGGCGAGGAAATTTCAATGTCCGTCAAACCGACCCCGCGCGTCCGCGTTCCGACCCAGGCCAAGCCGGGCGAACTGCTCGAAATCAAGACGCTGATCTCCCACGAAATGGAATCCGGTCAGCGCAAGGATGCGTCCGGCAAGATCGTGCCGCGCAAGATCATCAACACCTTCACGGCGCAGTTCAACGGCAAGACCGTGTTCGAGGCCGATTGGAATCCGGCGATCTCCGCCAACCCGTATCAGTCGTTCTTCTACAAGGCTTCGGAGAGCGGCGAGTTCGCCTTCCTGTGGAAGGACGATGACGGCTCGGTCTACGAATCCAAGCACAAGCTGACCGTCGCCTAATCGCGGCGGCCGGACCGACTTCGCAGCAATCGTCGCATCACCGGGAGCCTTTGCGGCTCCCGGACGGCGGACCTGCGACCTGATCGAACGACCGCCGGCGACGGTGGCAGTGCCCAACGCGGCGCGTAGCAAGGGATGAAACGATGATCTCGAGGCGGGAATTCCTGCAGGCGACGGCCGCCGCATCGGCGCTGACGATCGCCGGCGGCCTGGGGCCGATCGGGCAGGTGGCGGCGCAGCAGCGGCTGACGCAGGCCGACATCCTAAAATTCGATCCCCTCGGCACGGTGACGCTGCTGCACATCACCGACACCCACGCCCAGCTCGTGCCGCTGCATTTCCGCGAGCCCTCGGTCAATCTCGGCGTCGGCGAGGTCAAGGGCAAGCCGCCGCATCTCACCGACGCGGAATTCCGCAACTACTTCCACATCGCCACCGGCTCGCCGGATGCGTTCGCGCTGACCGCCGACGACTTCACCGCGCTCGCCCGCAACTACGGCAAGATGGGCGGCTTCGATCGCATCGCCACCCTGGTCAACGCGATCCGCGCCGAGCGCGGCGCCGACAAGGTGTTGCTGCTCGACGGCGGCGATGCGCTGCAGGGCAGCTGGAGCTCGCTGAAGAGCAACGGTCAGGACATGATCGACGCGCTCGCCGGGCTCAAGGTCGACGCCATGACCGGGCATTGGGAGTTCACCTACGGCGCCGACCGCGTCAAGGAAATCGCCGAGAAGGCGCCGTTCGCGTTCCTGGCGCAGAACGTCCGTGATGTCGAATGGCAGGAACCGGTGTTCGAGGCTCGCAAGACGTTCGAACGCGGCGGCGTCAAGATCGCGGTGATCGGCCAGGCGCTGCCGCGCACCGCCGTCGCCAATCCGCGCTGGATGTTCCCGAACTGGGAGTTCGGTATCCGCGAGGAGGACATCCAGAAGCAGGTCGAGGAAGCGCGTGCCGACGGCGCCGCGATCGTGGTGCTGCTGTCGCACAACGGCTTCGACGTCGACCGCAAGCTCGCCGGCCGCGTCAAGGGCATCGACGTCATTCTCACCGGCCACACCCACGACGCCATGCCGGGCGTGATCAAGGTGGGCGACACCGTGCTGGTGGCGTCCGGCTCGCACGGCAAATTTGTGTCGCGGCTCGACATCAAGGTCGACGGCGGCAAGGTCGCCGACATCCGCTTCAAGCTGATGCCGGTGTTTGCGGACGCGATCGCGCCGGACCCCGAGATGGCCAAGCTGGTCGAGAAGCTGCGCGCGCCTTACGCCAAGGATCTCGCCCGCGTCGTCGGCAAGACCGACTCGCTCTTGTATCGCCGCGGCAATTTCAACGGCACCTTCGACGATCTGATCTGCGATGCGATGCTGAAGCAGCGCGACACCGAGATCGCGCTGTCGCCCGGTTTCCGCTGGGGCGGCACGCTGCTGCCGGAAGACGCCATCACCTGGGAGGCGATCACCAACGCCACCGCCATCACCTATCCGAACTGCTACCGCACCGAGATGACCGGCGAGCAGCTCAAGAACGTGCTCGAGGACATCGCCGACAACATCTTCCATCCCGACCCTTACTATCAGGGCGGCGGCGACATGGTGCGTACCGGCGGCATGGGCTACGCGATCGACGTCAGTAAGGAGATCGGCTCGCGCATCTCCGACATGACGCATCTGGCGACCGGCAAGCCGATCGAGGCGTCGAAGAAGTACACGGTGTCCGGCTGGGCCAGCGTCAACCAGGGCACCGAAGGTCCGCCGATCTGGGAGGTGCTGGAGAAGCACGTCGCCGGCGCCGGCCCCGTGAAGATCGAGCCGAACAGCGCGGTGAAGGTCTCCGGTGCGTGACGCGCGCCGGAGTCGCGCATCGGCGCGCCCCACACATTCACGTATCGCAATGAGAAAGAGGCTAGCGGCATGAGTCAGAAGCCCACATCCGACGTCCTCAACCGCCGCCGATTTCTCGGCGCGGCCGGGCTGAGTGCAGCCGGTCTCGCCGGCGGCGGGGCGATGCTGCCGTCGCTCGCGGCCAAGGCCGGCGAGGCGGCCAAGCCCGATCCGGCGATCACCGAGATCCAGGATTGGAATCGCTATCTCGGCGACGGCGTCGACAAGCGGCCCTACGGCATGCCGTCGAAGTTCGAGAAGGACGTGATCCGCCGCGATGTGTCGTGGCTCACCGCGTCGCCGGAATCCTCGGTGAACTTCACGCCGCTGCACGCGCTCGACGGCATCATCACTCCGTCCGGCGTGTGCTTCGAACGCCACCACGGCGGTGTCGCGGAGATCGATCCGGCGATGCACCGGCTGATGATCCACGGCCTGGTCGAGAAGCCCTTGGTGTTCACCATGGACGACATCAAGCGGATGCCGCGGGTCAACAAGATCTACTTCCTGGAATGTGCGGCGAATTCCGGCATGGAGTGGCGCGGCGCGCAGCTCAACGGCTGTCAGTTCACCCACGGCATGATCCACAACGTCATGTACACCGGCGTCACGCTGAAGACGCTGCTGGAGCAGGCCGGCGTGAAGCCGAACGCCAAATGGCTGCTGCTCGAAGGCGCCGACTCTGCCGGGATGGATCGTTCGCTGCCGCTGGAGAAAGCGCTCGACGACGTGATGATCGCCTATGCGATGAACGGCGAAGCGCTGCGCCCGGAGAACGGCTATCCGCTGCGCGCGGTGATCCCCGGCTGGCAAGGCAATCTGTGGGTGAAGTGGCTGCGCCGCATCGAAGTCGGCGACATGCCGTGGCAGACCCGCGAAGAAACGTCGAAGTACACCGATCTGATGCCGGACGGCCGTGCGCGCAAGCACACCTTCGTGATGGACGCCAAGAGCGTGATCACCTCGCCGTCGCCGCAGGCGCCGCTGAAGTTCAAGGGCCGCAACGTGCTCACCGGCATCGCCTGGTCCGGCCGCGGCACGGTCAAGCGCGTCGACGTGTCGATGGACGGCGGTCGCAATTGGTACGAAGCGCGGATCGACGGCCCGGTGCTGAACAAATCGATCGTGCGGTTCTATGTCGATTTCGACTGGAACGGCGAAGAGCTGATGCTGCAATCGCGCGCCATCGACGAGACCGGCTACGTGCAGCCGACCAAGGCCGAGCTGCGCAAGATCCGCGGCGTCAACTCGGTCTACCACAACAACGGCATCCAGACCTGGCTCGTGCATCCCGACGGAGTGACTGAAAATGTCGAAATCGCTTAAGGCTCTCGCCGGGCTCGCTGCCGTCGCGGTGCTGGCGTTGCCGCTGGCGCAGGCGACTGCCGAACACAAGGCGGGTCATAAGGTCGCCAAGGCGAGCGCGAACGCCACCGTCAAGGAACAAGTCGCTGTGCCGGCGTGGCCGCAGGCGCCGGCTCAGCTCGGTCTCGGCCGCGTCGCGCTGCCGGAAGAAATCGCTGCCTGGGACATCGATGTGCGTCCCGACGGGCAGGGGCTGCCGCCCGGCCACGGCACCGCCAAGGAAGGCGATGCGCTGTTCCAGGAAAAATGCTCGACCTGCCACGGCGAGTTCGGTGAAGGTGTCGGCCGCTATCCGGTGTTGTCCGGCGGCCAGGGCACTCTGAAGGCCGACCGGCCCGACAAGACCATCGGTTCGTACTGGCCGGACGCCACCACGGTGTACGACTACGTCCGCCACGCGATGCCGTTCGGCAACGCGCGCTCGCTGAGCAACGACGAGATCTATGCCTTGACGGCGTATCTGCTCAACATGAACGACGTCATCAAGGATCAGGACTTCGAGCTGAACCAGGACAATCTCGCCAAAGTGAAGATGCCCAACGCCGACGGCTTCTACGAAGACGATCGCGAGACGGCCGAGAAGGCGTTCTGGAACAAAAATCCGTGCATGAAGGACTGCAGGCCGGCGCCGAAGGTGACGGGGCGAGCGATCGCGGTGGACGTCACGCCCGACGAAAAGGCCGGTCCGAAGGTGGATTGATTCAACCCTCGGCGCGCGCCGCGGCATTTGAGCGGCGCGCGCCAAGTAATTGCGACAGCGAAGTGATAATTGATTAGTTCGGTTGCGCCAGATCAATGTCGATCGGCGCGTGCGGAGGACAATCTGTCGTTCCGCTGCCGCTCTTGGAAGATCGAAGACGAGCCGACCTGCGCATTGCGGCTCGCAGCGTGCAGCCAAGACGAGGAACGCCTGTTTTGGATCTCGACCTTCTCATCGAGCGTTTCGGCGAAACCACGATGCTGACTGCAGGCGGTCTGCTGGTCGGGCTGGTGTTCGGCGCCGCTGCGGAACGCAGCAAGTTCTGCCTGCGCTCGGCGGTGATCGAATTTTCCGAAAGTTCGTTCGGTCCGAAGCTGGCGGTGTGGCTGCTGACGTTCGCGGCCGCGGTCGCTGCGACGCAGGTCGCGATCACCTCCGGCGTGCTCGACGTCTCCGAAGCGCGGCAGCTCGCCGCCACCGGCAGCCTGTCGGGCGCGATCATCGGCGGATTGATGTTCGGTGCCGGCATGATCCTGTCGCGCGGCTGCGCCAGCCGGCTGCTGGTGCTGTCCGGCACCGGAAATTTGCGCGCGCTGGTCACCGGGCTGATCCTCACCATTGTGGCGCAGGCGTCGCTGCGCGGCGTGCTGTCGCCGGTGCGCGAGTTCTTCACTTCGCTGTGGACGCTGCCGGGCGGGGCGTCGCGCAATCTGCTCAGTGTCGCGCATGCGGGCCCAGTGATCGGCGCCTCGTTCGGCTTCGCGGTGCTGGTGTGGGCGCTGTGGCTCGGCTGGCGCAACCGGATCGGGATCATCACCGGCCTTGCGGCGATCGGCGTCGGTCTCGCGGTCACCGCCGGGTGGCTGGTGACCTACATTCTGGCGCAGCATTCGTTCGAGCCGACCCAGATCAAAAGCGTCAGCTTCACCGGGCCCTCGGCCGATACGCTGATGGGGCTGATCAATTCGCCTTCGGTGCCGCTCGGCTTCGATATCGGGCTGGTGCCGGGCGTGTTCGCCGGCTCGCTGCTGGCGGCGTTGATCGGCCGCGATTGGAAGTTGCAAGGCTTTCACGACGGTCTCAGCATGGGCCGCTACGCGTCGGGGGCGTTCCTGATGGGGTTCGGCGGCATGCTGGCCGGCGGCTGCGCGGTCGGCGCCGGCGTCACCGGCGGCTCGATCTTCGCGGTGACGGCGTGGCTGGCGCTTGCATCGATGTGGCTCGGCGCGCTGGCGACCCATACGCTGCTCGACGCGAAAGCCGACGTGAAAGTGGAAGCGGCGCCGGCGATCGAGCCGGCTCTTTCGGCGAAACAGACCGGCAACTAAGCCGGCACGCCCCATACGACTGTCTGTGTCTCGGGAGGATGACGATGGCCGTGCCCGGCCGATATTTCGACCGTCCGCATTGCGCCCTGCTTTTGGGAGCGCAGATCATCGCCGCATGGCGCCCGGTGCGAACCGCAACGGCGATGCTGCTCGCCTGCGCGCTGGCGGCCCCGGCGTTCGCCGGCGGTGATCGCGAACTCGGCGAGTATCTGTCGAGCGAATGCGTCACCTGCCATCAGATCAGCGGACGGTTCGACGGCATCCCGTCGATCGTCGGCCGCGAAGAGAACGAGCTGGTCGCCGCGCTCACCGAATATCGCGACAAGGTTCGCGACAATCCGGTGATGCGGGCGATCGCCGCCAAGTTCAATGACGAAGAGATCGCCGCGCTCGCGAGCTACTTCGGCAGCATCGAAAAACAACAAATCGAGCGCACTGCAGACCGGAGTGGAGACACCCGGTAATCGATCAGAGCAGAATCGGAGGGGACGATATGACAATCAATCGGCGCCAGTTTTCGGCTGGCTTATTTGTGGCGGCCGGTGCGGTCGCGCTGCCCGGCGTGGTGCGCGCCCAGGCCAAGCCGCGCGTGGTGGTGATCGGCGGCGGCCCGGGCGGGGCCACTGTCGCCAAATACGTCGCGCGGGATTCGCAAGGCGCGGTCGAGGTCACGATGATCGAGCCGCGGGAGACCTTCGTCACCTGCTTCCATTCCAACCTCTATCTCGGCGATATGCGCTCGTTCGACTCGATCAGTCACGGCTACAAACTCGGCGGCTACGGCGTGAAGCATGTTCGCCAGTTCGCTGCGGCGATCAATCGCGACAAGAAGGAGGTCAAGCTCGCCGACGGCTCTGCCGTGCCCTACGACCGGCTGGTGATGGCGCCCGGCATCGACATCAAGTTCGACTCGGTGCCCGGCTATTCGGAAGAAGCCGCCGAGATCATGCCGCACGGCTGGAAGCCCGGCGCTCAGACCAAGCTGGTGAAGCAGCAGCTCGACGCGCTGCAGGACGGCGCGACCATCGTGATGGTGGCACCGCCGAATCCGTATCGCTGCCCGCCCGGCCCCTATGAGCGTGTTTCGGTGATGGCCAAGGTGCTGAAGGCCAAGGGCCACACCAAGTCCAAGATCATCGTGCTCGATCCGAAGGACAAATTCTCCAAGATGGCGCTGTTCCAGGAGGGCTGGCAGAAGCACTATCCCGGTATGGTCGAATGGATGGATCCGACGATGCACGGCGGCATCAAGGGCGTCGATCCCAAGGCGATGACCGTCACCACCGATTTCGAGACCATCAAGGCCGACATGGTCAACGTCATTCCGGCGCAGATGGCGGGCAAGATCGCCCGGGAGGCCGGGCTCGTGAACGAGAGCGGCTATTGCCCGATCGACGCGACCAACATGAAGTCGGCGATCGATCCCAACATCTATGTGCTCGGCGACGCCGCGATCGCCGGCGCGATGCCGAAGTCGGCGTTTTCGGCCAACAGCCAGGCCAAGGTGGTTGCCAATGCGGTGCGCGGCGAACTGACGGGATCGCGCACCTTCCCGGCGCGTTATGCCAACACCTGCTGGTCGGTGCTGGCGCAGGACGATACGGTGAAGGTCGGCGGTCGCTACGAGCCGAAGGACGGCAAGATCGCCGAGATCGAAGGTTTCGTGTCGAAGACCGGAGAGGATTCCGGGCTCCGGCTGCAGACCTCCGAAGAAAACATGGGATGGTATGCCGGCATCACTACCGACATCTTCTCCTGACGTCATTGCGGGCCGGCGCCTCGCGCGCGTCGGCCCGCGCCTGAACCAGCGGAGCGACTGAGTGTCCAAGCCGAATCTGATCAGCCGCCGCGGCGTGATCCGCACCGCCGCGGCGGCGACTGCGCTGTTCGCCTGCCCGGCGATCGCCAAGGCCAAGCCGCGCGTGGTGGTGGTCGGCGGCGGCGCTGGCGGCGCCACGGCGGCGAAATATCTGCGTCACGGCAACGATGCGGTCGAGGTGACGCTGGTCGAGGCCAATCGTCACTACGTCACGCCGTTCACCTCGAACCTGTATCTCGGCGGGCTGAAGCCGTTCGAGAGCCTGACCTTCGGCTATGAGGGTGTCGCCGGCCACGGCGTCGGCTTGGTGTTCGATCAGGTGTCGGCAATCGATCGCGACAAAAGAGAAGTTCGCACCGCCGGCGGCGCGCGGCTCGGCTACGACCGGCTGGTGCTGTCGCCGGGCATCGATTTTCGCTGGGATGCGGTCCCGGGCTATTCCGAAGCGGCCGCCGAGCGGATGCCACACGGCTACCGCGGCGGCGCGCAGTTCGAATTGTTGAAGCGCCAGCTCGATGCGCTCGGCGATGGCGCGCTGATCGTGATCATCGCGCCGCCCAATCCGTATCGCTGCCCGCCCGCGCCCTACGAGCGTGCCTCGATGATGGCTTACGCCCTCAAGAGCCGCGGCGTGAAGAACGCCCGCATCGTGATCCTTGACGCCAAGGATCACTTCGCGATGCAGACGCTGTTCATCGACGGCTGGGAGCGGCACTACCCCGGCATGATCGAGTGGCAGGACCCGACCATCCACGGCGGCATCAAGGCGGTCGATCCCAAGGCGATGACCGTCACCACCGATTTCGAAACCCACAAGGCCGCGATGGTCAACGTCATCCCGCCGCAGATCGCCGGGAGGCTCGCCCGCGACGCCGGGCTCGCCGATGCCAGCGGATTCTGCCCGGTCGATGCCGGCACCATGGCGTCGCTGATCGATCCGTCGATCCATGTGATCGGCGATTCCGCCGGCGGCGAGTTTCCGAAGTCCGGCTTCTCCGCCAACAACGAGGGCAAGATCGCCGCGATGATCATCCGCGCCGATCTGATCGGCGACCGCCGGATGCCGGTTCGCTTCACCAACCATTGCTGGAGCGACATCGCGCCCGACGACGCGATCAAGAACGGCGCGCGCTACGCCCCGCAGGACGGCAAGATCGTGATGTCCGATCCCTATACCTCGCAGCTCGACGAAAGCCCGCAGCTTCGCGCCAAGCAGGCGCGCGAGGCGGCCGGCTGGTATATCGGCATGACGACCGATATATTCGGTTGATCGAATGTCCGACGACGAGTTGCAATGACAAATTCCGAGGGCGCCCGCCCGAACAAATGGCCGTGGCCGCCGATGCTGCTGGCGATCGCGGCACTGGCCGCGATCGGGCTCGGCATCGTGCTGCCGGTGCCGCTGCCCCGCAACGACGCGGTGGTGTGGATCGGCTATCTGGTCGCCGTGTTCGGCTTCGCGCTCGACGGCTGGGCGATCCTGACGATGCGGGCCGCCCGCACCAACATTCTGCCGCACCGCGCCGCCGATCGGCTGGTGACCGGGGGACCGTTCCGATTCAGCCGCAATCCGATCTATCTGGCCAACACGCTGCTGTTGATCGGAATCGGCCTGGCCGCCGGCAACGGCTGGTTCATTCCGCTGGCGTTGCTGACGGCGGTGCTGGTCGACCGGCTGGCGATCCGCAGCGAGGAGCGGCATTTGGCGATTCGTTTCGGCAACGCCTGGATCGACTATGCGGCCGTGACGCCGCGCTGGCTGATCCGCTGAGCCCTTCACCACAGGAGACTGCGATGACAACGTTGAAGCAGATGATGGAAGCCGCCAACGCCGCGGTGCCGCGGGTGAGCGTCGACGACGCGCGCCAGCTGATCGAACAGGGCGCGCTGGTGGTCGACGTCCGCGACGCGCCGGAAGTCGGCAACACCGGCAAGGTCGCCGGCGCCGTCAACATCTCGCGCGGCATGCTGGAATTTCGCGCCGATCCGGATTCGCCGTTCCACGACAAGCACCTCGCCAAGGATCGCCCGGTGATCGTGTACTGCGCCTCCGGCGGCCGCTCGGCGCTGGCCGGCAAGGTGCTGAAGGATCTCGGCTACGAAAAAGTGTTCAACCTCGGCGCGTTCAAGGACTGGGCCGAGGCCGGCGGCGCGGTCGAACAGCCGATCGAACGCGGCATGTAGTATCAGCGGCGGAGCAATCCAGCGCGGTGCGAGACGCTGGATTGCTTCGCTTCGCTCGCAATGACGCTGAGCTGGCTGCGCCCGCCTCTCAGCGTTTTTTCGTTTTTGCCGTCTTCGCGGTCTTGGCCTTTGGTGTCGTCGCCGCGGACTTTGTGGTCTGCGGCTTTGCGGTCTTTTTCGTCGACATCTTTGACTTCGGAGCTTTGGTCTTTGCGGCCTTGGCTTTTGAAGTCTTCGCCTTCGAAGCCTTTGCCTTTGAAGTCTTGGCCTTTGAAGTCGTTGATTTCGAAGTTTTGGCCTTTGAAGCCTTGGCCTTGCTGGCCGACGACTTGGTCGCGGCCTTCTTTGCCCCCGACGCTCCGCCAGCCTTCGCGTCAGCCTTGCGCTTGCTCGGCGCAGGCTTCGCCAGCGGCTTGGTGAAGTCGGCGAGGCCGGCGCGCGCGGCGGCTTTCGTCACCGTGGCCTTGACCGGGCCGGCCACCAGCCGGCGCACCGCCCGCTTGGCTGCGACCTTGGTGATCTCGACCGCGCCGTCGACCATCAGGTCGATCAGGTTGTCGACCAGCGGCATCTGCTTCTTGGCCCGCTTCGGTGCGGCGTTGGTTTTGGTATCAGGCTCTCGCTTGGTCTCGTCGTTCACCGCAATCCTCCTAACTCGACTTGTCGCTGCTATCCGGCAATGATGATTCTGCCCGGAACGATACGGCGTGGCCGACCTTGTCCTGCTCAGCAGAGGGTCCCGCAGATGACGGTTGATAGCCTCACTTGGTTCCAAATCGCCGCGCGCTTGCTGATACTCGTCGTCTTGGTGTTGGTCGTCGCGACGTTTGCCGTGCAAGTGCTGCGCCGGATCGGCGGCCTGTTCGGCCGCCGTCCGCGGATCGTGACCGTGCGACCGCCGCGCCCGCCGCAGCGGTGAGCGGACGAGCTCTCACTCGGTCCGAAACTTCACTCGGTCCGAAACTTCACTTGGTCAGAAACTTCCACGCCACCACGATCGCGCACAGCGCGATGAAGATCAGCCAGGCCGGCAGCGGGCGGCGTGGCCCGCTCGTCGGAGCCGGGCGGGCGCCGCGATCGGCGATCCGGGTCACCTTCGGCTTTTGCGGCTTCTTGAACCGGACCACGTTGTCGACCGCCGCGTCGCCGCGGTCGGCCGGCGGCGGGGTCCGCGGCTCCGGCTCCGGGGCTTCGCCGGTGCCGCCCATGTCGCTGTAGTAGGCCTGATAGGTCTCGCGTACCGCAATCGCCTTGGATTCGATCTCGGTCATGCGGTCGAGCCGTTCGCGATAGCCGTTCAGCACCTTCTGGGCATTTTCCGGCAGGGTATCGAAGCTGCCGAGCTTGGCCATCATCAGCCAGGTCGCGAAATCGGCTTCGGCCCTGGTGCGGGCTCGGCGGGCGATGGTGGTGCTGGACTTCGAGGCCATGGCGATCCGGGTTGAGCGTCCGACAGCAGTCGCCGGATTTGATGGCGATCGTGGGACGGTTCTTGATAGCCGAAACGGTTGTCCACGTCAGGTGGTTCGTCGTTGCGGCGAATTCCGCTGCCACGGGCTGGCGAACCGGCGGTATGATCGCTACATTGGCGAGGCGAAGCTGCGGGATGCGTCAGGAGCCATATATCCCCGGGGCCTTATCGATCCTTTCGGGAACTGTCTCTGGCCGGGTCCGTGGACCCGATCATATGGTGCCCACCTACTTTCGTAGGGAACTCCGGGATCGAGTGCTTCAACGGTCGCCGCGGCCTCGCACTTTCCATTCTGTCCGGCGCGTTGCTGCCTGACGGTCGCCCGAGCTTCATGCGCCGGCCCCGGCCGCCTATAACCCGCCCGATGTCCGAGCTGTCCGAAACCTTGAGCGAGACCAAGACCGCGCTGCGCGCGGCTGCTTTGGCGCGCCGCTCGAGCGTGAGCGAGGACGATCGTCGCGCCGCCGCAGCGGCGGTCGCTGCGCGCGGGCTGCCGGTGCCGCTGCCGGAGGGCGCGGTGGTCGCCGGCTATGCGCCGATTCGCGGCGAGCTCGATCCGTTTCCGATGATGCAGGCGCTCGCCGCCCGCGGGGCGCGGCTGGCGCTGCCGGTGGTGACGGGGCGGGGCACGCCCTTGCTGTTCCGCGCCTGGCGCGACAGCGACCCGCTGCCCCGGAGCGCGCTCGGCATTCGCGAGCCGTCGCCGGATGCGGCGGAGGTGACGCCCGACATCGTGCTGGTGCCGCTCGCCGCATTCGATGGCAACGGTCATCGCATCGGCTACGGCGCCGGGCACTACGACTGCACGTTGGAAGACTTGCGCGCGCGCGGTCCGGTGGTGGCGATCGGCTTGGCGTTTGCGATGCAGCAAATCCCCGCCGTGCCGGCCGACGCCCACGACGTGGTGCTGGATTATGTGCTAACGGAGCAGGGCCTGCTCACTTTCCGGAGTCGATAGTTTGCGCATTCTGTTCATCGGCGACGTGGTCGGAAAATCCGGCCGCACCGCAATCGCCGAGCATCTGCCGGGTCTGATCCGCGACTGGCAGCTCGATTGCACCATCGTCAATGGCGAGAATGCCGCCGGCGGTTTCGGTATCACCGAGGCGATCTACAACGATTTCATCGACGCCGGCGCCGATGCGGTGACGCTCGGCAACCACGCCTGGAATCAGAAGGAGGCGCTGGTGTTCATCGAGCGCGCGCCGCGCCTGGTTCGCCCGATCAACTTTCCGCGCCACACGCCGGGCCGCGGCGCCGCGCTGATCGAGACCCGCAAGGGCGCGCGCGTGCTCGTGATCAATGCGATGGGCCGGGTGTTCATGGAGCCGTTGAACGATCCGTTCGCGGCGATCGGGCGCGAGCTCGAAGCCTGTCCGCTGCGCGACGCCGCCGATGCCATCGTGCTCGATTTCCATGGCGAGGCGTCGAGCGAGAAGCAGGGCATGGGCCATTTTTGCGACGGCCGCGTCAGCCTCGTGGTCGGCACCCATACGCACGTCCCGACCGCAGATCATCAGATCCTGCCGAACGGCACCGGCTACATGACCGACGCCGGCATGACCGGTGACTATGATTCGGTGATCGGCATGCACAAGGACGAGCCGGTGCATCGCTTCCTCACCGGCATCCCGCAAGGCCGGTTCGAACCGGCCAACGGCGACGCCACCCTCAGCGGGGTCGCGGTGGAAACCGACGATTCGACCGGCCTCGCGGTGAAGATCGCCCCGGTCCGCGTCGGCGGCAGGCTGGAGCCCGCCAAGCCGGCATTCTGGACGGCGAACTAACAACCTCTCGTCCGTCATTCCGGGGCGCTCACGCAAGTGAGCGAACCCGGAATCTCTACTGTCTCTCCCTCGTCATTCCGGACTTGCGCGCGCTGCGCGCAAGTCCGGAATCCATACGCCCTGGACTCTCGGCAGAACACTGCGCATCTCGCGCTGCGTCTCACCGCCAGCGCGGTGATTATGGATTCCGGGCTCGCCGCTGCGCGGCGCCCCGGAATGACGACAGAAGGCTCAATACCTTTCCGGCACGTACATCTCCGCCGGAATTGGCGTGCGGTGATAGTCGGGGTGGTGGATCCGCGGCGGCAGCACCACCGGGCTGTAGGGCACTTCCTCGTAGGGAATTTGATCGAGCAGGTGCGCGATGCAGTTGAGCCGCGCCTTCTTCTTGTCGACGGCCTGGACGACGTGCCACGGCGCTTCGGCGATGCTGGTGCGCTCCAGCATCTCTTCCTTGGCCTTGGTGTAGTGCTCCCAGCGCGCCCGCGACTGCACGTCCATCGGGCTCAGCTTCCACTGCTTGAGGGGATCGTTGATGCGCATCATGAAGCGCAGCTGCTGCTCGTCGTCCGTGATCGAGAACCAGTATTTGATCAGCACGATGCCGGAACGCACCAGCATCCGCTCGAACTCCGGCACCGAACGAAAGAACTCTTCGACCTCGGCCTCGGTGCAAAATCCCATCACCCGTTCGACGCCGGCGCGGTTGTACCAGCTCCGGTCGAACAGCACGATTTCGCCCGCGGCCGGCAGATGCGACACGTAGCGCTGGAAGTACCATTGGCTGCGCTCGCGCACGCTCGGCGCCGGCAGCGCCGCGACCCGGCAGATCCGCGGATTGAGCCGCTGGGTGATGCGCTTGATGACGCCGCCCTTGCCGGCGGAGTCGCGGCCCTCGAAGATCACCACCACCTTGAGGCCCTGATGCTGCACCCAGCTTTGCAGCTTGACCAGCTCGCCTTGCAGGCGGAACAGTTCCTTGAAGTACAGGCGGCGATCCAGCGTCTCGGCCGGCGAGTGGCCGGCAAATTCGTTGGTCATCGCATCGATGCGATCGTCGTCGATTTCGAGTTCGAGCTCTTCGTCGAAGCCGTCGAGCATCTCGGCCTCGATCCGCTGCCGCATCGATAGCTGCTGGGCCAATTCGGCGGACGTCTCGGCCGGCTTCGCGGCTTTCTTGACGGTCTTTTTGACTGATTTCTTGACTAATTTCTTGGGAGACGTCTTGGCAGTCTTCGGCGCAGGCTTGCGGGGCATCTGGTTCTCCGGACAGGGTGCGCCGGAAAATGCCGCTGCGTGTTTGTCACGCGTATGACGGTGACCAAGGTGCGATGATTTGGCACGTGTGCGTGTCACCGCGCTTACCGCGAATCGCAGCGCGCTCCCTCTCCCGCTTGCGGGAGAGGGCTGGGGTGAGGGCGACCCAGGTAGTGAGGCTGCGATTCGCGGAGAGGAGGGGCCTCACCCGCCGCGCTTCGCGCGTCGACCTCTCCCACACGCGGGAGAGGTTGCGCCGTGCGCGCGGCGAGGGTGATCAGCCTACCCGCTCCGCTCCGAATTGCAGCACCGCATCGACCATCCTGTCGACATCCGCAAACGTCGTGCGGTGGTTGACGATCGCGGCGCGGATCGCCAAGGCGCCGTCGATCGTGGTCGAGGATGGCGCGGCGATGCCGGACTCGTGCAAATCCGCGACGATTTCGGCATTGAGCGCGTCCATCACGTCCGGCGCGGCGCGATAGCGGAAGCAGACGATGTTCAGCGTCACCGGCGCCCGCATCTCCAGCTCCGGCTCGCGCTGCACGCGGGCTTCCAGATAGCGCGCAATCTTGCAGGTCTGGGCGATCATCGCGCCCATCCGGTCGGCGCCGAAAGTCTTCAGCGTGAACCAGGTCTTCAGCGCGCGAAAACCGCGCGACAGGTCGGGGCCGTAGTCGCACGGCCAGGGCGAGCCGCCGGCGAGGCCGCGAGTCTCGCGGCGCAAGTAAGCGGCCGGCGCCGCGAACGTGTCGCGGTGCTGCTCGCCGTCGCGGACGATCAGGAAGCCGGCGTCGTAATTGACCTGGCCCCATTTGTGGAAGTCGAGCGCGATCGAATCCGCCTCCGACAGTCCCTTCAGCTTCGGCGCAATGTCGTCGGACAGCATGCCTAGGGAGCCGTAGGCACCGTCGACGTGAAACCACAGCCCTTCGTCGCGGCACAGCGCGGCAAGCGCCGATAGATCGTCGATCGCGCCGACATCGACGGTGCCGGCCGAGCCGGTCACCAGGAACGGCCGACAGCCGGCGGCGCGGTCCTCCGCGATCCGCCGTTTCAGCGCGGCGAGATCGATGCGGTGGTCCTTTCCGAACGGAATCCGCCGCAGCGCGCCGCGGCCGAGTCCGGCCAAATCGGCGGCCTGCACCACGCAGCCGTGCACCGCTGCGGACGCGTAAGCCGTGAGTCGTTCGCCCTGCAGGCCGCCTTCGCGCACTTGCGGACCGACCGTGGCGGTGCGCGCCACCAGCAGCGCCATGAAATTGGCCATCGACGAACCGGTGACGAACACGCCGCTGGCGGTTTGCGGAAAGCCGAACAATTCGCGCAGCCAGCGTGCGATCTGGCGCTCGACCTCGATGCCGATGTGATCGCGGCCGCCGCAATTGGCGTTGAGGCCGGCCGCCAGCATTTCGGCCAGCATGCCGACCGCGGTGCCGCCGCCGTGCACCCAGCCCATGAAACCGGGATGGACGTTGCCGGTGGCGTAGGGCGCGATCTCCTCGGTGAAGCGGCGATAGACCTCCGGCAGCGGCGTGCCGCCGCGCGGCAGCGGCTCGGCGAAGCCGGCGCGGACCTTCGGCGGGATCGGCTGCCACACCGGCCGGTCGCGCACCCCGGCAATGTAGTCGAGCATGTCGTCGAGCATGCGATGCGCATCAGCGCGCAGCGCGTCCCAATTGTCAGGATCAAGGCTCGTTGCGCCGGCATTCGCGCCGGCGCGGATTGCGTCGCTCACGCCACGCTCGTCAGACGGGATTCGACCCGGCGCTCCAGCATCGACGCGAAGGCGTCGAAGATCTTGTGCATCTGCGGCGGCTTGTAGGGATAGAGCTCCGGGCTGTCCATGTCGTGCACCACCGAAGTGTTGTCGATCTCGAACACCAGGAGGTCGCCGCTCGGCATCTGGGCGCAGTCGATGGTGAAGTAATCGAGTCCGATCCGCTCGATCATGCCTTCGAGCGCGGTCTTGTGGCGCAGCGCGAAGCCGAAATCGAAGGTGTGGAAGAACGCCGCTTCCTCCAGCCGCTTGACCTCGTCCTCGGCCATGCCGGCGTTGAGGTACCAGATGTCCCAGCGGTCGGCGATCGCCATGTGGCAGGCATAGGGCTTGCCGTCGACCACGACCACGCGATACTTGCGGAACTGGCCGTCCTCGCTGGCGTAGTCGACGTAGCGGGCGATGAAGTAATCGCTCTCCTGGCGGTCGCGCAGATAATCGAGCAGCGCGACGCTGTCGGCGATCCGGGCGAGGCCGAAGCCGGCGTGCGAGCCGCGCGGTCGCACGATGATCGGGAAGTCGAGGCCGCCGGCGACCTCGGGCAGCGCCGCCGAGCCGTTGGCGGCGGCCATCAGCGCGTCGCGCCCGACCGGTACCGTGGCGGGAATCGCCAGCCCCTCGACATCGCCGATCAGCCGATACAGCTTGTCGCGGTCGAGATGCCGGATCAGATGCGGCGGGTTGAGCAGCGGCGCCGGCCAGTCGGCCGCGCGCGCCTCGATCGCAGCCAGCGCCGCGCGACATTCGTCGGAGTCGGAGGCGATCACGATCGCAACGTCGTGCTCCGGCAGCGGATCGGGCAGCGGGATGCCGTCGAGCACGTACAGCGTCAGCAGCTCAATTCCGGAGTCCTGCAGCAGGAATTCGATCGGGGTGTTGCCGCCCATGTCGATATCGGCGGCGAGCGCCAGCACGCGCAGGCGCGGATGGTCGCTGGCGCAAGGCGAACGGAACAGTTGCTGTTGCTTCAGCGTCTCGGTCTGCACCGACAGGCCGGCCTGCTTGTGGCCGAACAACTGCGTGATCAGCGCGAGGTCGAGCTGCTCCCCGGCGGTCGCGGTGCGGGTGTCGACCTTGGTCATCAGCGCCTGCCACAGCGGGTACAGGTTCTCGCCGTCGAAAGCGCGCTTGGTCAGGCGGGCGAAGCCGATCCGCTCGGCGGCGACCGGCTGGGAGGTCTTAGTGGACATGGCGCTCCTTGGCGGCATTGTTGTCGGGGAACAGGGAGGGCTGCCGCAGCAGCGTTTCGAGCGTGGTCAGCGCGCTGGCCGCATCGGTGAGAATGCGGTCCGGCACGGCAGGATCTGCATACGAGTCGACGACATGGCCGGCGCTGATACACAGCCTCAGCGCAGCCTCCTTGTCGTCGCCGCGTCCGCCCCAGCCGACCGGCTGGCCGAGCAGGCAGGCGGCGTGGCCCGCGGTGCCGTGTGCGAGTGCGTGGTGCAGGGCACGGCACTCGGCCAGCGACAGCGTGCTGCCGCCGCGGTGAAGCGTGAAGGCGAAGATCGTCGGCAACGCGAACTCGTCGGCGTTGGCGGCGCGCGACTGTGGCGGCAACAGCCGCGCCGACGGCGAGGCCGAGATCAGCCCGGCCAAGCCGTCGCCGAGCTTGCGGATGATATCGCGGCGGAACGGAACGGGCACGGCCGCATAGGCGCGGATCTCTTCGAGCGCGGCCTCCCAGCGCAGCCACTCGCCAAAATTCGGCTGAGCCGGGAATTGCGCGCGCAACGCTTGCCAGCGCAGCGGCCAGTCACTGCGGCCGAGATAGGCGGCCAGACCCGGCGCCAGTCGCGGCAGTGCGCCGATCGGGCCGACGAGTTGCGGCGGGACCAGCACGGCGCCGCTGAAGGCGGGGCCGCCGAAGAACTTCGAGCCGGTCAGCAGCACCATGAAGCCGCGGTCGAGATAGCTGGCGAGCCGCTGGCTGCCGAGCCGTGCCTGGCAGGCATCGATCACGATCTGCACCCGTCCCGGCCAGCGTGCGGCGATCTCGTCGAGGCAGCGGTCGCCGGGCGCCGCGTAGCCCAGCTTGGAGCAGTCCATCGCTTCCAGCATCACCCGGGCGCCCTGCGCGACCGCTGATTCGACCATTTCGAGGGTTTCGGCGTCGACCGACGAGGGCGAGCACAAGCGGCCGCCGGCATCGCGCAGACGCAGCTTGACGCTGTGCACCGGGCCGAGCCCGTTAATCGGTGCGCCGCGCGTGGCGGCGACGCCGCAGGCGCTGCGCGCGGCGAAATGCTGGCCGTGCGCGGTGAAGGCTGTGCCGGTGCCGGTCTGATCCGCGCCCGCCACGACCGTGACGAGATGGTCGCCGAGCAGCGCACGGGTCAGCCCCAGCGCGACCAGTTGGGCGTCGGTGCCCGACGATGTGAACACGATCTCGGCGCCGGGCTGCGGCACGCCGAGCAGCGCCTTGAGTTCGTCGCGCATCGCCTCGATCCGGGCGTCGAAGCACTCGACCAGCCCGTGCAGCATGGCCGACGACATCAGCGCATCGCGTGCGCGTTTGACCGCCTCGTAGCCGCGCGGCGAAATTGTGCTGGCGGTACAGGAGGCGAAGCTGGGAATTTCGGGGGCGGGACTGGGGCTGCAGCCATAGGCGTTGCAGCCGGTTGCGGGGTCGATGTCGATTCGGGTGTCGCCGCCGCAGGTCAGCAGCAGGTCGGGCGGAGCGAACAATTCACGCAGCGGCGATTGCGGCTTGTCGGCTGCGGCGCCAAGCGGCCGGCGCTCGGCCGCCTGGCGGATGAGACTTCCGGGATGGGCCATCGCTCGTTCACCTCGCCCGGTGCTGAACCGCCGCGCCGAGAGGGCGCAGCGGTGGAACCTGTTCCGAGCTGTAAACCGGCTTGGTTAACGTCCGCTTTACCAAAACCTCGTGCGGTTACGGAGTGCGGCGCACGATTCCTGCTGTCGCGCTCGCTCAGCAAAAAGGCCGGCGCCTCGCGGGCGCCGGCCTCAGCGAGGAAGGTCGGTGGGTTACGCTGCGCGCACGGACTCCAGGAAGTTCGACACTTCCGTCTTGAGCCGGGCGGAGTCGCCGGACAGCGATTTTGCCGCCGCCAGCACCTGGGCGGAAGCCGCGCCGGTCTCGGTGGCACCGCGCTGCACGTCGGAAATGTTGGCCGATACCTGCTGGGTGCCGAGCGAAGCCTGCTGGACGTTGCGCGAAATCTCCTGCGTCGCCGCGCCTTGTTCTTCCACCGCGGCGGCGATGGTCGACGAGATCTCCGACATCTGGCCGATGGTCTGGCCGATCTCCTTGATGGCCGCCACCGACTGGTCGGTCGCCGCCTGGATGCCGTTGATCTGCTGGGTGATCTCGCCGGTGGCCTTGGCGGTCTGTTCGGCGAGCTGCTTCACCTCGGCGGCCACCACGGCGAAGCCGCGGCCGGCTTCGCCGGCGCGTGCCGCCTCGATGGTGGCGTTGAGCGCCAGCAGGTTGGTCTGGCCGGCGATGTTGCTGATCAGTTCGACCACGTCGCCGATCCGCGCCGCCGCCTTGGCGAGTTCTTCGACCCGGCCGTTGGTCTGCCGCGCCTGATCCACCGCCTCGTGGGCGATCCGGGCGGATTCCTGCACCTGGCGGCTGATCTCGTTGACCGACGAGCTCATCTCCTCGGTGGCCGAGGCCACCGACTGGACGTTGGTGGAGGCCTCCTCGGAGGCGGCGGCGACGGCGGTTGCCAGATCCTGCGACTGGTCGGCGGTGCGGGTCAGGGTGGTGGCCGAGGCTTCGAGTTCGTTGGAAGCCGCCGAGACGGTTTCGACGATCTCGCCGATCGCGCGCTCGAACGCATCGGCGAGGCGGGCGGCATGAGCCTTGCGCTCGGCGGCAGTTCGCGCCTCCATCTCCTTCTGCTCGGCTTCGAGCCGCTGGCGTTCGAGGGCGTGAACCTTGAACACTTCGACCGCACTCGCCATCTCGCCGATCTCGTCACGGCGGCCGATGCCGGGCACCTCGACCTCGAGCCGGCCGCCGGCGAGGCTTTTCATCGCTGCGGTCATGGCGTGGATCGGCTTGGTGATACGCCGCGCGATCACCACCGACGCCAGGATCGTCAGCAGCAACACCAGTGCGGCAGCGATCAGCGAGCGCTGCATCGCGCCCCAGGTCTGGGCTTCGAGGTCGTCGATATAGACGCCGGTGCCGATGATCCAGCCCCACGGCTCGAATCCGGCCACATAGGTCAGCTTCGGCTGCGGCTCATTGGTGCCCGGTTTCGGCCAGACGTAGTCGACGAAGCCGCTGCCATTGCGGCGCACGGTGTCGACCATCGCCACGAACAGCAGTTTGCCGTTCGGGTCCTTGGCGCCCGACTGATCCTGTCCGATCAATTGCTTGGCGATCGGGTGCATCAGCATCCGGCTGTTCATGTCGGTGATGAAGAAGTATTCGCTGCCGCCGTAACGCAGCCTGGAGATCCGCACCTGGGCGCGCTTCTGCGCCTCGTCGGTGCTGATCTCGCCGCGCTGAGCGGCGTCGTACTCGTCCTTGACGAAGCTGATTGCCAGTTCGGCGAGGTGTTTGAGCTCAATCTGTTTCTGCTGCTGCAGGCCGGTCGCCAACTCGCGGGAGTCGAGGAGGGTGATGCCGAGAAGGCCGAGGAAGCCGAGTCCTATGAGGAGATAGATCCGGCGTCCGATGGTCATACGCAGTCGCGACAGCATCAATTGTACTCCAAAAAATCGACCAAGCGGCCTGACAGCCGGTCGGTGCGCAGCATTACTTTCGATGGATGTTCACTGGCCGCATCGCGCCCCCCGTGTCTTGCTTTGCGTATCGCTCGGGATCGCATCGACTCGACGATGCTGACCGCTCCAGGTTCGTGGAGCGCGAACGCGCAACGCCCGACGGAAGGCGGATGAGGAGCCCCTCGTGTCACCCGAGGGTATCAGCGGATCCGGCAGTCACGATGATGAGGTAGCAATGCCGGAAATTCCCAAAACCATGCGATCCAAACACTATCATTTTAGTAAACAGCAGCGGTCGTGCCTCGAAACGCTACGCGGCTTGCGATTGATAATTGTTCAGAATCCAACACAGGGGTACCGATTTGAGTGTCCCGTACCTCGGTGTTCTACGAAGTGATACGATTGGTCGCACAACCGGTATCCGGCCGCGAAGGAAAATCCCATTGGCACCGTATTCCCGACATCGGTCCGCTGCGGTGGGCTTGGCTTCGAGCAGGAAAGGATGTCGTGATGCGCAAATGGATGATGACGGCGTCGTTCGCCGCCTCGGCACTGGCCGCTTCGGTTGGTTCTGCCGCCGTGGCGGCGCCGCTGGCGCCTGCCGCGCGGCCCATGGCGGTTGCGGCCGATGCGGCGCTGCCGATCGAGACCGTGGCCTGCGTCCGCGGCGGCTGGCGCGGCGTCGGGGTATATCCCGGTTGCGGCTACTATCGCCGGCCCTACTACTATCGGCCGTACCCGTATTACGTCGCGCGTCCGTATCCGGTCGCCCCCGTCTATGTCGCTCCGCCGGTGATCGTCGCTGGGCCGGCGGTGGTGCCGGCGCCGCGGCGGTGCTGGATCGCCGGCGCTTGGCGGCCGTGTTGATCGCGTGCCGGCGGTCGTCGCCAGGCAAACGGCTGGCGTCCCGGTCGAAGCCGGCTGCTTGCGCCCGGTGAGCCTGGAGGACGATAGCGACGAGGCGCTGATGCTGGACGTTGTGGCGCGCCGGCAGCAGGCGTTCCGCGTGCTGATGGCGCGCCACATGCCGCGCGCCATCAGGATCGCCCAGCGCATCGTCCGCGATGCGGCCGAGGCCGACGACATCGGCCAGGAGGCGTTTCTGCGGGTGTGGAACAAAGCGTCGTCGTTCGATCCGAGCATCGCGCGATTCTCGACCTGGCTGTACCGGATCGTGCTGAACCTCAGCTTCGACCGTACCCGCAAGCCGCGGCACGCGCCGATCGAGGACGCCGCCGAGGTGGCGGCAGGCGATCCGGCACCGGTCGAGACCCTGATCGCCGCGCAGCAGCAGCGCCTCTTGGAGGCGGCGCTGGCCGAACTGCCGGAGCGGCAGCGCGGTGCGATCGCGCTGTTTCATATGGAAGGGCTGTCCGGCGAGGAGGCCGCGCGTGCGATGAATCTCAGCCCCAAGGCGTTCGAGTCGCTGCTTGGCCGGGCGCGGCTGGCGCTCAAAAAAGAAGTCGAAAGACGGCAAGACGACAGGAGGCGAGCATGACGCTCGATCAGTTCAGGGATTTGGCCGAGATCTGGGGCGGCGACATCGCGCGCTGGCCGGCGGAGACGCGCGGCGCGGCGCGGGTGATCGCCGCCGGCGAACCGGGCGCGGCGGTGCTGCGCGAAGCGGCCGCGTTCGACGCGCTGCTCGCGGCGCCGCCCGAGGTGACTTCGGCGCGGGCGGGGCGCGTATCGCTCGCGGTGCTACAGCGGATCGGCTCAGGTCAGATGCGGGAGCCGTGGTATCGCCGGCTGTTGCAGCCGGCCTCGCTGCTGCCGGCCGGCACTCTCGCCTGTTCGGCGCTGGTCGGCCTGTGGCTCGCCGGAACGCTACCTTATCAGCATTCGCATGAGGCGCTCGCCGCGATCGACGCGGTGTTCGATTCCTCCGTCGTGACATTGTGGAGCCCGCAATGAAGATGTCGTTTGGTCGCTTCACCGCCGGGCGCTGGCTGCTGCTGGGATCGCTTTGCCTCAACGTCGCGCTCGGGGCGTATGTGGGCGCGCAGTGGCTGCGGCCGCCGTGGGCGCCGCTGCATGCCGGGGTTCCTATGCGGCTGATCGAACGCGTGGCCTCGCGGTTGCCGCCGGCCGACGCCGAGGTTCTTTGGCGCAACTTCCACGCCAAGGAAGCCACGCTGAAGCCGCTGCAGCGCGACTACGTGGCGGCGCTGCGGGCCACCCTGAACATCGCGGCGCAGCCGGAGCCCGACAAGGCGGCGCTGCGCGCCGCCGTCGAGGCCACCCGCGACAAGCGCAGCAAGGTCGGCGACGCGATGATCGACACCTTCGTCGAGACGCTGGAGCAGATCTCTCCGGAAGGACGCCGCCGCCTTGCCGACGGGCTGTTTCGCTGACGCGCGGCGCGAAGGATCGGACTGGCTCGAGGGTATCAACTACGTCCGTCTCGACGACGTTCACTTCGAACCCAAGGATTCGTCATGGTGCAACGAATGAAGACTTCGCCCCGTTCCGGTCGCCCCGCCCCGCTGTTTCGCGCGCCCGACGTTCTGGTGCGGGCGACGCTCGCCGCCGCCTGCGTGGTCGCCGGCCTGTTACTGACGCTGCAGATCGCCAGCGCACAGGACAAAGGCGCGGCGCGCGAGGCCTGCAAGGGCGACTATCAGAAATTCTGCAGCGGCGTGGCGCCGGGCGGCGGCCGCATCAAGAAATGCCTGAACGACAATTTTGGCGCGCTGTCGGATCCGTGCAAGCAGGTGATTGGCGGCGCCGGCAAGTGACCGGCGCCGCGCTGCGGCCGATTACTTCTTGGCCTTGGTCTTGGCCGGCTGCTTGGCGGCCGGCTCGGCCTTCGGGGTCGGCGCGTTCTCGACCGCGGTGTTGATGTCCTCGGTCAGCTTGGCGATGCGCGCCGCGTTGCTGCCGAGGTCGCTTTCGAAGTAGCGCGACGACGAGCGGATATCGATCCTGGTCTCCTCGCCGTCCGGCCGCAGCCGGATCACCACGTCCTCGGGCAGGCTGAGGATGGTGGTGCGCGAAACCGCCTCGATGTGCCCTTCGCGCTTCGGCGGCTGCGGCGCCCGCTCGTCGACCACCCGCCATTTCCGCCGGTTCACCAGTTGCAGGACGATGTCGTAGGCGCGCTGCACCGGCATCTCGACCTGCAGCGTCTCGATGTTCGGATAGGCGGCCCGCTGGCGTTCGGCCGAGTACAGGCCGGCATAAACCGCGGTGTTGACGTCGTCGCCGACCCGCAGCCGCGCCAGGGTGTCGAACTTCGGCGGATCGATCGAGTCGGTGGTGACGTCGTGGATCGCCGGCAGGGTGCGGTACTGCCAGCCGAGATAGGCCGGGTAGGCGAGGATCAGTGCATCCAGCAGCAGCGCCAGCAGGATGCGCGGAATGCCGCGCGAGCCGTTCTGCCAGATCGCCGCGAAGCCGGCGAGCGCCAGCAGGATCGAGACCCCGGCCAGCGCCAGCGCGCCGAACAAGGTCGCCATCGCGGGGCGCATTTCCAGAAAGCCGAACCGCACCACCGCGATCGACACCAGCGTCGCCACCGCTGAGAACACCGCGAGATTGCGTGCCCAGGTGGCGAGTCCGGAGACGGGCTCCTTCAGATACGGAGCGGAGAATCTGCGCGCCATCGAGTCACGACTGCCGGGTTCGAACGCGGCAGCCTTTGCGCCGCAGGAGCCTTCGTTGAGACCACGGCCGGCAGCCGAATTCAAGGCCAGAGAGCGCACCGGCCGGCTCGAGCTGCTGATTCTCGGGTCCGGCGGCGTGTCGCTGCCGGTCGCTGTGATCACCGCGCTGGTCGTGTGGCGAACCGCTGGTGCGGACCGGCTCTGCATCGCGGGCTCGATGGCCATGCCGACTACGCGGCGCAGGCACTCTATCTCGCAGCTTCCGCTCCGCGCTCAGCGCAGACAGTGGCCGCGCGACGTGAACCTGTACAAGCGGCGTCTTCTGTATGAAGAGTACCATCCGTCCGGCCGTCTGCGCCGCGAGCCCAGGGGAGGCAGAGTTTGCGCCGCGCAACCGTATCGAAGTCGGAACTGATGGCCGGCGGTGACGACGAGGTTTTCCGCACCTTCATTCACGACTTCCTCGCGTTCAGCGCGCGGGTCGATCAATGCCGGGCCGGCTTCGGCGATCGTCTCGGGATTTCGGGCATCGCCTATACGACGCTGATCTCCGTGGCGCATCTGCAGGGCGAGGAGGGCGTCGGCGTCAGCCGTGTCGCCGAACATCTGCATCTGTCGGGCGCCTTCGTCACCATCGAAGTGTCGAAGCTGGTGAAGGCCGGACTGATCCACAAGCGCGCCAATCAGGAAGACCGCCGGCGCGTGCTGCTCACCGTGACGCCGAAAGCGCGCAAATTGCTCGAGCAGCTCGTCGAAATCCAGGCGCCCGTCAACGACGCGCTGTTCGATTGCCTCAGCGCGTCGGAGTTTCGCCTGCTCGCATCGATGATGGCGCGGCTGGTCGCGTGCGGCGACAAGGCGGTCGCGCTGATGAATTTCCTCACCGCGCCGTCGGCGCCGGCAACATCCGAAACCGCGCGCAAAACCTCGCGTCGACGCTGACCTCGGATCGTCTTTCGTCACATCGCTGAGCCGAGTTGCGGCGGCCTGTCGGGGCCGCCGGCTGCGAGATTGTGCCCAAATTCATGCCGCGTTGCCGCATCATTTGTCAGCAACTGCATCGCATTCGCGCTTGACTAGCTTTTTGGAATAGCTTTGTATCAAAGCTACTTGAGGCGAGAACGAGTTGGCGTTTGATGGTTCAGGACGTGCGGCAGTTTCGATCGGCATTGTCGCAATTCGCGACCGGCGTCGCCGTGATCACGGCGCGCGGCGAAGCGAACGCTCCGATCGGAATGACGATGAGTTCGTTCAACTCGGTCTCGCTCGATCCGCCTTTGGTGCTGTTCAGCGTCGATCGCCGTGCACTCAGTCTGCCGGCGATGCAGGCCGCCGAAGGCTACGCCGTCAATATTCTGAGCCGCGGCCAGGAGGCGCTGTCTAACCAGTTCGCCAAGGCGTCGACGGACAAATGGAGCAACGTCGCGCATTCGGTCGGCCACGCCGAGGCGCCGCTGCTGGCGGGCGCGATCGCGCATTTCGAGTGCGCGCCTTACGCCCAGTACGACGGTGGTGACCATGTCATCTTCGTCGGCCGGGTGGTGCGTTTCAGTGCGCGCGACGACGAGGAGCCGTTGGTGTTCTTCCGCGGCAAGTATCAGAGCCTGAGCCGGCAGGAGGGCAGCGAGCCGATGTGGCCGCTGCCGATCCACTACTGACCGGCGCGGGCGTCAGCATAGGGAAGCGAGTGACGATGAAGACAGGACAACAACATATCGCCGGCCTCCGCGACGGGCGCGCCGTTTTCATCGACGGTCGCCGGGTCGACGACACCACCCGGCACCCGGCGTTTCGCCGTGCCATCCATTCGGTCGGCAAGCTGTTCGATTTCGCCGCCGATGAGGCCAATCGCGAGCTGATGACCTTCGCGACGCCGAGCGGCGCTCGTGCCAACCGGATCTGGCAGCTTCCCGAGAGCTTCGACGAGCTGCGCCAGCGCCGCACCGCGCTGGAAGCGTGGGGCGGGCTGCATGCCGGCTTCCTCGGCCGCGCGCCCGATCACGTCGCCTCCTGCATCGCCGGCATGTATATGGGGCTCGATCAGTTCGAGGCCTACGACAAGGATCGCGCCAAGGCGCTGTCCGACTACTACGCCTATGCGCGCGACAACGATCTGTATCTGACCTACGTCATCATCAATCCGCAGGCCGACCGCTCCAAGAGCGCCGCCCAGCAGAAGGATGCGTTCCTCACCACCGGCGTGGTCGATCAGGACGCCGAAGGCATCACCGTGCGCGGCGCCAAGATGCTGGCGACCGGCGGCATCATGGCGGACGAAGTGTTCGTCACCTGCATCCAGCCGCTGCAGCCGGGCGATGAGATTTACGCGCTGTCGTTCGCGATCCCGATGAACAGCAAGGGCCTGCAGATCCTGTCGCGCAAGTCCTACGAAGAGTCCTCGCAATCGGTGTTCGACAATCCGCTGTCGAGCCGGTTCGACGAGAACGACGCGGTGCTGTACTTCGACGACGTCAAGGTGCCGTGGGACCGGATCTTCGTCTACAAGAACCTGGAGATGTGCCAGAAGCAGTTCCATGCGACGCCGGCGCACGTCTATCAGAACTATCAGGCGATGGTTCGCCTCTCGGTGAAGCTGCGCTTCCTGATCGGCATGGCGCGGCGGATCGCCGAAACCAATGGCGTACTCGGCTTCCCGCAGGTTCGCGAAACTCTCGGCCAGCTCGCCGCCGAAGGCGGCATGGTCGACGCCTTCGTGGCCGCCATGGAAATCAAGGGCACCAAATACGGGCGCTACTACGTGCCGGACCGCCACACGCTGTACGCGGCGCAGACGCTCACCCAGCAGCTCTACGCCAAGGTCCTCAATACGCTGCGCGAACTCGCCGGCGGCGGCATGATCATGTTGCCGTCCTCGGTGCAGGATCTCGCCAATCCGGAGATTGCGGCACTGGTCGAGAAGACCCAGCAGTCGCCGGCGGCAGGCGCGCTCGACAAGGTCAAGTTCTACAAGCTGGCCTGGGACGCGGTCGGTTCGGAATTCGCCTCGCGGCATCAGCAATACGAGATGTTCTACGCCGGTGCGACCTTCGTCACCAAGAACCACTCGTTCCGCACCTACGACTGGGACAGCGCCGGCGACCTCGTCAGCCAGATGCTGTCCAGCTACGAGCTCGCCGACGAGCTGAAGACCTCGCAAGCCGCCTGATCAGGAGCGCATGATGGCTGTCAACAAAATCCACGACGAATTCCGTGCCGTCGATATGAGCACGGGCTGGGAAGTGCCGGCCGGCTATCCCAAGGGCATCCAGCAGAAGATCCTGTCCGGCGGACTCGATGAGGAGAACCGCCGCGGCTCGCGCAGCCGCCTGCTGCGGTTCGAGCCGGGCGAATTCACCACCAAGCCGTTCGTGCACGAATACTGGGAGGAAGTGTTCCTGGTCTCCGGCGATCTGACCGTCGGCAACGACGAGAACGGCAATGGCGGCGAGAGCTTCAAGCCGTTCACCTATGCGTGCCGTCCGCCGGGCGCGTTCCACGGTCCGTTCAAGTCCGAGACCGGCTGCGTGCTGTTCGAACTGCACTACTTCGACCCGGTGTAAGGCATAAGATGACGGACCTCTCCCCCAGCACCTTCTCCGGCTCCTGCCGCGACGTTCGGGCCGATGCTGCCCGGGACGCCGCGGAGTGCGGAGGTCGGGCATGATCGCGCAGCAGCTGATCAATGGCGTGATGCTCGGCTCGATCTACGTGCTGGTGGGGGTGTCCTTCACGCTCGCGATCGGCATCCTCAACTTCCTCAACTTCTCCATCCCCGGCCTGTTCATGATCGGCGGCATGGTGAGCTGGGTGTTGCTGACCCAAGGCTGGCATTGGGCGGCCGCGATCGGCGCCGCGCTCGCCGCTGCGGCTCTGGTGTCGCTCGCGGTCGAGCAATTGTCCTATCGGCGCACCCGCGGCGCCGATCCGGAAGTGCCGCTGGTGTCGTCGCTGGGATTTCTGGTGCTGCTGGAGAATCTTGTGCTGGTCGGCGTCGGCTCCGATCAGCAGACGTTTCCGTCGCTGCTTGGCGATTTCAATTTCCGCATCGGCGGCTTGGTGATCGGTGCCGCGCAGGCGATCAGCCTGGTGCTGACCTTCGCGCTGGTGGTCGGGCTGTCGTTCGTGCTCGGCCGCACCAATCTCGGCCGCCAGATCCGGGCGATCGCCGAGAGCCGCTCGACCGCGGTGCTGCTCGGGGTCGATGTCGGCCGCCTGGTGCCGAAGATCTTCGTGCTGACCGCGCTGTTCACCGCACTCGGCGGCGTGATGTTCGCGCTCAGCTATCTGCAGGTGTCGCCGTTCATGGGCGAGGGCGTCGGCTTCAAGGGCGTCGCCGCGATGATCATCGGCGGCATGGGCAGCGTCTGGGGCGCGGTGATCGGAGGACTGATCATCGGCCTGATCGAGGTTGGTTCGATCTGGGCGTTCGGTGCCGACACCGTCAACATCGCGGTCTATGGCTCGCTGCTGCTGCTCTTGATCCTGCGGCCGCACGGACTGTTCGGCAAGCCGGCGATCCGGGAGAAGCTGTGATGAGCGGCTATCAGACCGGCGTCCTGATCATCCTGTGCTTCAACATCATGGCGGCCTATGCGGTGTATCTGCCGCTGGTCGCCGGTCAGCTCAATCTCGGCATCGCCGGCTTCATGGCGATCGGTGCCTACACGGCGGCCTATCTCACCAACGAGATGGGCTGGTCGCTGGTCTCGGCGATTCCCGCCGGCGGCCTCGCCGCGGGCGGGCTGGCGCTGCTGGTCGCGGTGCCGATCCTGCGCACCCACGGCATTTATCTGGCGCTCGCGACCTTCGCGCTCGGCCAAGTGATCTCGGCGGTGTTCCTCAATCTCGAAGTGGTCGGCGCGGCCGCCGGCTATCCGGTCTCGACCTATGCGTCGCCGCTCGCGGTGTTCTCGGTGACGGCTGCGATCGTGCTGTTCGTGGTCGGGCTGTCGCAGACCCGGTTCACGCTGTATCTCACCGCGATCAAGAACGACCGGCTGGTCGCCGACCTGCTCGGTCTCAAAGTGTGGGGGCTGCAGGTCGCGGCGTTCACGCTCGGCGCGGCGATCGCCGGCATCGGCGGCGGGCTGTACGCGCATCATTTCAGCTTCATCGAGGCGCAGCACTTCAGCGTCCAGCTCAGCATCTACACGGTGCTGTACGTGCTGCTCGGCGGCACCCAGACGGTGTGGGGCCCGCTGGTCGGCGCGCTGTTCTTCAGTCTGGTGCCGGAGCTGCTGCGGGCCGGCGAGGCCTGGCGCTATGTGATTTTCGCCGCGCTGATCGTCGCCTTCATGGCGGTGCGGCCGCAGGGGCTGGTGACGTCGACGGCGCTGCGCGGCATCGGCCGTCTGTTCGGGCGCAAGCCTGCCGCACCGGGGGCTCAGCCATGAGTGCCAAGGCTCCTCTGCTCGCGCTCGACAATGTCTCGAAATCGTTCGGTGGCCTGCGCGTCATCCGCGAGCTCAGCTTCTCGGTGGCGCGCGGCCAGACCGTCGGTCTGATCGGCCCGAACGGCGCCGGCAAGACCACCGCGTTCAACATGGTCAGCGGCGTGTTCCGCCCCGACGACGGCACTGTGTCGTTCGACGGGCGCGACATCACCAACATGGCGTCGCGCCGACGGATCGGGCTCGGCATCGCCCGCAGCTTCCAGAACGTGCGGCTGATGCAGCATCTCACCGTGTGGGAGAACCTGCTGGTCGGCCAGCATGTCCGCGCTTCGGGCCTTCTCAACCTGCTGACGCCGTTCCGGCTGATCCCGAACCACCGCTGGCGGCGCGAAGTGGTCGCCGCGCTCGACGAGATGGGGCTCGGTGGTTACGCCGACGCAACGGTGAGCGAGCTGCCTTACGGCATCCGCAAGCGGATCGATCTCGTCCGTGCCACGCTCGCGGGCGCTTCGCTGCTGATGCTCGACGAGCCGGCGGCGGGCCTCAACCCGGTCGAAACCCAGGCGCTCACCGCGCATCTCGAAGCGCTGAAGGCGCGCGGCATCACGCTGTTGATCGTCGAGCACGACATGCACTTCGTCGACAAGATCTGCGACCACGTCGTGGTGCTCAATTTCGGCAGCAAGATCGCCGAGGGGCCGCTGTCGGTGGTGCAGCACGACGCGGTGGTGCGCACCGCCTATCTCGGCGCGGAGCAGGCCGCATGAGCGCGATCCTGTCCGTCTCCGATCTCACCGTCGCCTATGGCGGCGTCACCGCACTCGATGGCGTCTCGCTCAGCGTCGAGGAAGGCGAGATCGTCACCGTGCTGGGCGCCAACGGCGCCGGCAAGACGACGCTGCTGCTCGGCATCATGGGCGCGGTGCCTGCTATGCGGGGCCGCATCCAGTTTCGCGACGCCGACCTGTCGCGCGCCCGGCCGCATACGAGATTGGCCAAGGGGCTGGTGCTCGTCCCCGAAGGCCGGCAGGTGCTGGTGTCGCTGACGGTCGAAGAGAATCTGTTGCTCGGCGCGCATCTGCGCCGCGACCGCCAGGCGGTGCGCAGCGAGATCGCCGCGATCTACGAGCGCTTCCCCAATCTCGGCCAGCGCCGCCACACCGCGGCGGCGACGCTGTCCGGCGGCGAGCAGCAGATGGTGGCGATCGGCCGCGCGATGGTGGCGCGGCCGCAGGTGCTGATGCTGGACGAACCGTCGCTCGGTCTGTCGCCGCTGTTCGTCTCCAAGGTGTTCGATCTGATCCAGGAAATGAACCGCAGCGGGCTGACGATCGTGCTGGTCGAGCAGAACACCGGCAAGGCGCTGTCGGTCGCGCACAGCGCCACCGTGCTCGAGCTCGGCAAGGTCGCGGTAGCCGGTCCCTGTGACGCGCTGCGCAACGATCATCGGCTGCTCGAAGCCTATCTCGGCGGCAGCGCCGAGTCGTCCGGCGACCCGCAGCCGATGCGGGTGGGGTCTCAATGAAGAGAAGAGGAACAGGCTGATGAAGGCGAATATGGTGGCGGCGGGTGTCGCACTCGGACTGATCGGCGGGTTCGCGGGAGGCGCGCAGGCGGCCGACCTCGTGCTCGGATTCTCGATGGCCAAGACCGGCCCCTATGTCAGCCTCGCCAACACCAACGAGGTCGCGGTCGACATGGCGGTCGACGAGATCAACGCCAAGGGCGGCATCGGCGGCAACAAGATCAAGCTGGTGAAGTTCGACACCGGCGGCGATCCCAAGCAGGCCGCGCTCGCGGTGCGGCAGTTCGCCGAGGACAACAAGGCGCTCGCGGTGATCGGCCCGTTCTCCTCGGGCGAAGTGCGGGTGGCGTTTCCCGCCGGCGAGCGTCTCGGCATCGTGCAGATGTCGATGTCGTCGTCTGCGCCCGGCCTGACCAAGGGCTTCACCTACGGCTTCCGCAACACCCGCGACGAAGGCACCGTGATCTCCGAAGTGCTGGCGACGCTGCGCGACAAGAAGCTGCCGATGGCGACCGGCGCCACCGCATTCGCGACCGACGACACCGTGTCCAAGGCGGTCGGCACCAAGGTGCTGCCGGCGCTGTTCAAGAAGTTCGACATCGCCGACAAGGGCGCGGTCGACTTCCAGTACAACGCCTTCGATCTGTCGCCGCAGGTCTCGCAGCTCGCCCAGATGAAGCCGGATCTGATCGGCCTCGGCGCGCCGCCGGAAGCCGCCATCAACCTCGCCAAGGAACTGAAGCGCCAGGGCGTCAGCGCGCGGCTGGTCGGCGGCACCACGGTGGCCGATCCCGATCTGCCGCGCCGGATGGCGGGCGCCGGCAATTCGATGACGATCGGCACCACGTTCTTCGCCGAGCTCAACGATCGCACCAAGGCGTTCGCCAAGGAATTCGCGACCCGGGCCAAGGAAGCCGGCATGACCCGGCTGGAGCCGAACCAGCAGGATGCGTCGGCCTACGATATCGTCTATCTGCTGGCCGAAGCGATGAAGACCGCCAAGACCACCGGCGATGCCGGCAAGGTCGCGGCCGAGCGCACCGCGATCCGGGACGATCTGGCCAAGTTGAAGGGCTTCGCCGCGCTTGAAGGTGAAATCTCGTTCGCGGAAGATCGCGACGCCATCAAGCCGATCTACGTCATCGAAGCAGGTAACCAGAGCTGGCATCTGCTCGACACCCGCAAGGGCCAGTAGTTCACTCATCCGCATCGTGCGGGGAGGCGACGCCGTCCCCGCACGATGCTCGTTCAGCCGTCCATCTCGCGAGACCAGTCATGTATGCCGCCCCCATCGAATTCCTCGTCCACGAACAGGGCCGCAAGGTCCCGCGATCGGTGCAGATCGGCGATCTGATCATCGCCGGCTGGACCGGCCGCGATCCGGTGGCGCGCGACAAGCACATCAAGGAACTCGAGGAGCTGGGCATTGCGCCTCCGGCCTCGACGCCGATCTACTACCGCGTCGCCGCCAGCCGGCTGACGACGCGCACCGCGATCGAAGTCTCGGACGAGAATTCCAGCGGCGAAGTCGAATTCGTGCTGATCAAGTCCGGCGGCAGGCTGTATGTCGGCGTCGGCTCGGACCATACCGACCGCAAGGTCGAGACCTACAACATCACCGTGTCCAAGCAGATGTGCGACAAGCCGGTCGCGCCCGAGCTGTGGGCCGTGGACGATGTCGCGGCGCATTGGGACCAGCTCGTGCTGCGTTCATGGGCGACGATCGGCGGCGAACGCGTGCTGTATCAGGAAGGCACGCTGTCCGGCATGCTGCCGCCGGCCGAGCTGATCGAACGCGAATTCGGCGCTGCCGGCCTGCCCGAGGGCGCCGCGATGTTCGGCGGCACCTTCGCCGCCAAAGGCGGCATCCGCCCGGCGACGCGGTTCGACTACGAACTCATCGACCCGGTGTTGAATCGTAGCATCAGCAGCGGCTACGACGTGCGAACGTTGACGGTGCTGGGCTGAACCAGCACCCGATCGGTCAGGGCGATACATCTCCCCGACCGCAGCGCGCTCCCTCTCCCGCTTGCGGGAGAGGGCTGGGGTGAGGGCGCCCCGGGCACTGAGTCAGACAACCCTACGTGCACCCGGAATTCGAAGCAGCAGCCCGGCGAGTGCGTAGCACAGCATGCAAGTGATCGTGCCGGCGATCAGGAATTTGAGCAAAGCCGGTAATGCGAGTGGTCGGCCGACGAGTGCGACGCCGACCAGCACCGGCGGGTGGATGATGTAGATCGCATAGGCTCGGTCGGCCAGCTTGCGCCAGGTTGGGCTCAGCGTGGTGAAGCGGTGTTGAAAAGTCGGCAGCAGCCACAAAATGAGTCCCCAGGCAACGACCGGCTCCCACATCGCGTAAATGACGGCCGGCAACGTCCAGCCGCCGTTCGAGGACCGGTGCAGCGCCGGGACCACAGCCCCCGACAGCGACGCGATCGGCAGCACAGGCAAGCAGATCAGCGCCAGCATCAGCCATCGCCGCGTGGTTGCGGGCGGCACGCGCTCCAGCCATCGCGGAGCGGCCGCCGCATAGCCGGCCGCGAACAGCACCGTGTAGCTTGCGAAGTAACCGAGCTGCAGCCCGTGCCATTCCGACCCCACCGGCCACCACAGCCGCAGCCCGAACGCCGCGACGCCGGTGAGCAGTGCAGCGAGCAGCAGCATGAGATTGGACGGGAAGGGGATGGTGGCGGCGTCAGCGGCTGGCGACCGACGCTGCGTCAGTTCAAACCACAGCACCGCACCCGCCCCGAAAATCAGCAGCGCCTCGGCGAACCACAGGGGGCCTTCGATAAAGCGCCCGCTGCTCATCGTCGCAGCCAGCGTCGAGAAAAACGGCTGGCCGTGGGCGGTCTGTCCCAGGGCCTCGCTGACCGGCCCGAGCATCCAGCCGAACGCCAGCAGCGGCAGGCCGAGCCGGATCAGCCGATCGCGCGCAAAACGCATCGACCCTTTGCTGTGCAACGCGGCCGGTGTGAAATAGCCGGCCAGCAGAAAGAACAGGCCCATGAAATAGGCTTGGTTGATCGCCACGAACAGCGTCAGCAATTGCGATGCGCGCGAGCCGTCGGCCGGAAGTTCGTGATAGAACCAGCCGCCGCTGGCGCCGTAGGTGATCGCCGCATGATGAAACAGCACCAGCAAGGTCATCGTCGCGCGTAGCGCGTCGAGCCCACCATTGCGTGCAGGTCGCTCTTCGGTTGCGGCGCCGGGACCCACGTCCACAGCTTGCCCCCTCGCACCGGTCCGCATCTTGGCGCTCCCGCCATCACCGCATCATTCGCGCGAGCCGGTCATACCGGAAGTAAGCGGCCTTGGGGTCCGAAATGTCGAGCCGCAGATACCTCTTCAAGCAAATGTGCGGATGCCGGAGGTGGAAGGCGGCGCCTACCCCGCGCCGCAGCGCGCTCCCTCTCCCGCTTGCGGGAGAGGGCTGGGGTGAGGGCGCCACAGGCAGTGAGCCTGCACCCTGACGATAGCTTACGCCGCCGCGCCCGGCAGTGTGTAGGTCTTGAACTGATCGCGCAGCGCGGTTTTCAGGATCTTGCCGGTTGCCGTGTGCGGGATGGCGTCGACGAACACGATGTCGTCGGGCATCCACCATTTGGCGATCTTGCCGTCCATGTATTCCAGGATCTCTTCCCGGGTGCAGGTGACGTCCGGTTTGAGCTGGCAGATCAAGAGTGGGCGTTCGTCCCATTTCGGGTGATACACGCCGATCACCGCGGCTTCCGCCACCTTGGGATGGCCGACTGCCAGATTCTCGAGGTCGATCGAGGAGATCCACTCGCCGCCGGACTTGATCACGTCCTTGGAGCGGTCGGTGATCCGCATGTAGCCGTCCTGGTCGATGGTGGCGACGTCGCCGGTGTCGAAGAAGCCGGCATCGTCGAGGATCTCGGTGTCGACCCGATAGTACTTCTTGGCGATCGCCGGGCCCGACACTTTCAGCCGGCCGAAGGTCTTGCCGTCCCAATCGACGTCCTTGCCGGCATCGTCGGTGATCTTCATCTGCACGCCGAACGGCGGATAGCCCTGGGTCGCCAGCACGTCGAGCCGGGCGTCGCCGGTGGTCTGGTCGAACGGCGGCTTCAGCGTGGCGAGTGTGCCGAGCGGGCTCATCTCGGTCATGCCCCAGGCGTGGCGAGCCTCGGCGCCCATATCGACGAACGCCTTGATCATCGAGCGCGGCATCGCCGAGCCGCCGCACACCACCATCTTCAGATGCGGCAGCGTCAGCTTCTCCTTCTGCATGTATTGCAGCAGCATCAGCCACACCGTCGGCACGCCCGCGGTGTGCGTCACCTTCTCGGTCGACAGCAGCTCATAGACGGACGCGCCGTCGAGCTTGGCGCCGGGCATCACCAGCTTGGTGCCCATCGACGGCGCCGAGAACGCGATGCCCCAGCTGTTGGCGTGGAACAGCGGAACCACCGGCAGCATGGTGTCGGCGGCGCGGGTGCCGAGCGCGTCCGGGTTGTTGGCCATCAGCGCGTGCAGCACGTTGGAGCGGTGCGAATACAGCACGCCCTTCGGATCGCCGGTGGTGCCCGAGGTGTAGCACATTGCCGCCGCGGTGTTCTCGTCGAAGGTTCCCCACGCGAAATCGCCGTCGGCTTCGTTCAGCCACTCCTCATAGGCGACCGCGTTCTTCAGCGTGGTCTGCGGCATGTGCTCCTTGTCGGTGAGCACCACGAACCGTTCCACGCTCGGGATCTGGTCGGCGATCTTCTCCAGGATCGGCACGAAGGTCAGATCGGTGATCATCACCCGGTCCTGGGCGTGATTGACGATCCAGGCGATCTGGTCCGGAAAAAGCCGCGGATTGACCGTATGGCAAATCGCGCCGATTCCCATAATGCCGTACCAGCACTCGAGGTGCCGGGCGGTGTTCCAGGCGATCGTCGCGACGCGGTCGCCGAGCTTGATGCCGGAGCGGTCCAGCATCTGGCTGACTTTCAGCGCCCGTTGATGGATCTGCGCATAGGTGGTGCGGACGATCGGACCCTCGACCGACCGGGTGACCACCTCCTGGTTGCCGTGGATCCGAGCCGCGTGCTCGATGATCCGATGACACAGCAAAGGCCAGTCTTGCATCAGTCCAAGCATTCGAGATTTCCTCCTGATCGTTATCCCCTTGGGATTGGTTCCGACCTTAGCGCCTACCCGCTTGACGGAAAACGGTCTTGTCTTGAGCCGCTCCGCGGCAAAGCGCCTTTCTGGGGAGTGATGATCGCGCTGGTTGTGGGCGGTGTGTCGGCCGCGCGCGCAAGCGAGCATGTTCCGTTGCCGAAGCCGCGCCCAGCCGCGGCGCCGCAGGCGAGCGTGGCCGGTGCCGAGCCCGCCGAGACCGAGCCTGCCCCGGCGGAACCGGCAGAGCCGGGCACAGCGCCCGGCGCCACGGCCCCGGCCGCCAAGCCGCCGTCGGCGTGCCGGCTGGCGCTGACCGAGCAGATCGCGATCGCGCCGAGCATTCCGGATATCACCGGGCCGGGCGGCTGCGGCGGCACCGATCTGGTGCGGCTCGAAGCCGTGGTCCTGCCGGACGGCGGGCGCGTCGCGGTGTCGCCGGCCGCGACGGTGCGCTGCGGTATGGCGCGGGCGCTGGCCGATTGGGTGCGGGCCGATATCGCGCCGCTCGCAACCTCGCTCGGCAGCCGGGCCGCCGCCCTCGACAATTTCGATGCGTATGAATGTCGTGGCCGCAACCGGGTGCGCGGCGCCAAGCTGTCCGAGCACGGCCGTGCCAACGCGCTCGATGTGCGCGGCATCAAGCTGGCGGACGGCCGGATGATCTCGCTGACCGACCGCGAAGCGCCGCGGCAGGCGCGCGAGGCCGTGATGCAGTCGGTGTGCGCGCGCTTCACCACCGTGCTCGGCCCGGGCTCGGACGGTTACCACGAGGACCACATTCACCTCGATCTCGCCGAGCGGCGCGGCGGTTACCGGATGTGCCAATGGGCGCTGTACGAGGGGCTGCCGGAAATCGCCCCGGCGATGCCGTTGCCTCGTCCGGCCGAGGCGCCGCCGCGCGAAGTTGCCGCTGACGACGAGCGTGGCCCGCAGCAGGCGACGCCGCCCCAGCCGGAAGCCGCCGAGCCGGTGCCGGCCGAGACGGCCGAACGCGAACAGGCGGAGCCCGCGCCGCCTCCGCCGCCGAAACCGGCCAAGCGCGCCAAGGCCAAGGCCGCATCCAAGCCGGCCGCCACCAAACCGATCGATCTCACACCGCGAACCGCGCCGGCGGCAAAGCCCTCGGTCCGCGGCAAGCCAGCGCCGGCACGGCCGCCCGCTTAACCTCTCCCCGCGGTGATGCTGACCTCTCCTCGCGCGCGGGGAGAGGTCGACCGGGGGAGCGAAGTGAAGCCGGTCGGGTGAGGGGCGCTTCCGCAACGCCGAGACTCAAGTGCTTGCGTCCGCCTCTCACCCCAGCCCTCTCCCCGCGAAGAGCGGGGCGAGGGAGCGCTCTGTGCCGGGTGCGATGCCGAGCTCGGTAGCGGGCAATGTGGAGCACGGCCCAAGCGCCACCACCAACTTAGCGCGCAATAAAAAAGCGCCGGCGAACCGGCGCTTTTGCAAGCTCTATCGGTGATGCGCGCGGAGCGCTTTACTGCATCGCGGTTCCGCTGCCGCCCTGGAGCGCCATCCGCGAATTGACCGGGGAGTCGCCCTGCTTGCGGTCGAGCACCACCACGATCGTGCCCATCTTGACCTTGCTGTACAGGTCGATGACGTCCTCGTTGGTCATGCGGATGCAGCCCGAGGAGATCGAGGCGCCGATATATTCCGGCTGGTTGGTGCCGTGGATCCGGAACAGGGTGTCGCGATTGCCCTGGTAGAGATACAGTGCGCGGGCGCCGAGCGGGTTGTCGATGCCGCCGGGCACCGAGGACGGCAGGCCTTCGATCCGCTTGTGAATGTCGGCGGTTGGGGTCCATTTCGGCCATTCGGCCATGTTGCCGACGCGCGCGATGCCGGAGAACGCCAGCGCTTCTTCGCCCACGGTCACGCCGTAGCGGATCGCCTTGCCGTTATCGAGCACGTAGTACAGAAAGTGGTTGTCCGAATCGACCACGATGGTGCCGGGAGCTTCCTTGCGATGATAATCCACGATCGCGCGGCGGAACGGCTCCGGCACCGACACCTTGGCATAGCGCGCCTTGGCGAGTTGGGCCTTGTCGTTGGGTTTGAGGTTGGCTTCCGGGGCGGCCTGGTAGGTGGTCTGCATGCAACCCGACAGCAGCAGACCGGCAAGGGCCAGCAATCCCAGCTTGGTTCGGTTCAAGGCCATTCTGAATTCCAATCACGATCGGGCGCGCAACCGCGCGCCGGGAGGCATCGCAAAACTCCACGATTCTGCCTGTTAGTATCTCGCAAATGGCCTGGTTTGCCAGCATTACGGCGAGTGGTTCGTAACGAGATGCCGGTGTTGTTGCATTTCTGCCGCATCACATCTGACCCCCGACTAATTTTCGGGCAACAGTTGTGGCGCCTTGGTGCAGATTGTCATGGCGCTGCCACGCCCTGGCCACAAAATACGTAAGTACCCTCGCCGCATCGAGCCGATGCCGGCGCTGCCAGACCGGCGCCGCTCGCCCTTCCGCCTCGAACATGTTCCCAGCCTGGAGTTGCCATGCTTGCTTTCTTCGCCCCCGCCGAAGCCATCCTGAAGCGCGCCACCGCGGAGGATCTGGACGCGCTGCCTGAGGACACGGTGTGGGTCGATCTCGATCGCCCGACTCCGGACGAGGACAAGGCGGTGGAGCGGCTGGCGCGGATCGAAGTTCCGACCCGGGAAGACATGCAGGAGATCGAGATCTCCAGTCGTCTCTATATCGAGAACGGCGCCCGCTACATGACCGCCAGCTTGATGTGCGGCGCCGACACCACCTCGCCGCGGCTGTCGCCGGTCACCTTCATTCTGGCCGGCCGGCGGCTGGTGACGGTGCGCTACGACGAGCCGCGGCCGTTCGCAGTGGTCGAGAGCCGGCTGGCGCGGGCACCGGGCTCGGGCAGCAGCGGCGAGTTCGTGCTGTTCGAACTGCTCGACGCGGTGATCGACCGCTGCGCCGACATCCTGGAGCGCGCCGGCGCCGACGTCGACGACGTCAGCCGGCAGATCTTCGAGCCGGAGGGGGCGGCCCGCACCGGCCACCCCAAGCGCTATTCCGACATCCTGATCGCGATCGGCCGCAAGGGCGACCTGGTCTCCAAGGTGCGCGAGAGCCTGGTGTCGATCGGCCGGGTGGTGGCGTTCCTGTCGGTGGAAGGCGAGGGCATCAAGCGGCCGAAGGATCTGCGCGCCCAGCTCAAGACCATGCAGCGCGACGTGCTGTCGCTGACCGACCACGCCAGCTACCTGTCGAACAAGATCACCTTCACGCTCGATGCGATGCTCGGCGTCGTCAATCTCGAGCAGAACAACATCATCAAGCTGTTCTCGGTGATGGCCGTCGTCCTGATGCCGCCGACCCTGATCGCCTCGATCTACGGCATGAACTTCAAGATCATGCCCGAACTCGAATGGCAGCACGGCTACACCATGGCTCTCGGCATGATGCTGCTGGCCGCGGTGCTGCCGTACATGTTCTTCAAGTGGAAGAAGTGGTTGTGATGGGCTGAGGTCGGTAGCCCGGATGAAGCGAAGCGCAATCCGGGATCGCGAGCTAAACGATGGTTCTGGTCCCTGATCGACCAGGATTACGCTTCGCTCCATCCAGGCTACGAAGGTCGATGACTCGATTTGGGACTGCAATCACTCACGCGGCTCACCAAAACCAATGCAGTTATGACCTCCATCGCCACCCCAGTCCGTCGGCAAGATGCCCTCGCGGATGTAACGGTGTATCGAAGAGTATGGCCACGCCCTGGGTGCGGAGACGAGCCCGTGTTTGACGGGATTGAAGTGGATGTAATTGGCGCAGCGCTCGAAATCTGCGTCGTCCCGGACAGTGTGCTCCCAATAACGGCTCTGCCAGATCCGATAGCCGCCACGCCGGTTAGGACGAAGCGTTGGTATTGCAGCAGCAACCGAACGCGAGAATGCAGCCTTGATGGCTTTCCAGCGTCCGGGAAAATCAGCATCTGCTTCGGGTAATGTCATGATGACGTGGAGATGGTCCGGGAGAACGACCATCGCATCCACTCGAAACGGCTTGTCGAGGCGGGCTTTTTGGAAGGCGCTACGCAGTCCTGCAATGTGGTCGATGAGCAACGTGCTGCGGCGGTCTGCCAATGCGACCGTGAAGAAGAAAGTGCCGCCCGGGATAAGGTTGCGTCGATACTGCACCATGGTAGCAGTCCGTCCCGGATTTCGCTGCGCTCCATCCGGGCTACAGCGCTGTTTCTACGCCCACCTCAGAGCCAGGGGCTACGCGCACAACTACGTCTTGGTCGCCTGTGCCCGCAAGCTCCTCATCTACGCCAACACCGTCGTCCAGCGCGGCTCCCCATGGGTGGAAAAACCGATCGCGCCTTAATGGTTGCTACGGCTTGTTGTCGTCCGCCTTCTGTCGCCCGCGACTGATCAGCTTCCCGCCGTGATAGAGGTCGGCACGCGCGAACCATTCGTCGGTGAGTTCAGGGATTTCCTCGTACTCTTCCGGCGTGATGACGTGGGCGTCGACTTTCTTCAAGTCGCTGCCCAAAGCGCGCATTTTCGCAGGCATTGGTTTTCCTCATGTGCGAACGGAACGGGGTATCTTGGCACCCTCGGCGTCATGTGCGGGCTTGACCCGCGCATCCACTTCAAATCGACCTCAATCGGCAATTCAATCGTCCCCATCGTCCAAGCGATGGGTCGAACGGGTCAAGCCCGGTGACGACGGTATGGAGTATACACGACCTCACTGCCGTCATTCCGGAAGCCGAGCGTAGCGAGGCTGTCCGGAATCCATATCCCCGGGACTCGGGGTGGCGTACGGCGTGGCCGCGCTGTGCGAGCCGTGCGCACGGTGGTTATGGATTCCGGGCTCGCGCTTCGCGCGCCCCGGAACGACGGCGGAGAGAGTGTGCCATCGGGCCGTCGCAGCACACGTCATGCTGGCGCGCTACGTTCATGGCCAGTCGGCGATGAAGCCGCGGGCTTTGTACGGCTCGATCTTGTGCCATTCGCCGAGGACGCGCGCGCAAAGCTCCGGATCGGTATGCCAGAGCTCGTCGGGCGTGGCGTAGTGATTCACGGTCACGAGCATCTTTGTCGGCGCGGGCCAGTGGCGGTGCAGCGTCATCGGGTAGCGCCGCGCGGTCCAGAGATTGCCGAGGCAGATCACCGAGCGGACGTTGTCCAATCCGACATGGCGGGCGATCAGCGGCAGCGAGAAGATCACGTTCTCGCCGGTGTTGGTGGCGCGATGCTCTTCCAGGATGACGTCGGCCGGAACGCCGCGCGCGACGATGCCGCCCTTGATGATGTCGCATTCCGTCCGGTCCGCGCCGGGCGTCATCCCGCCGCTGACGATCAGCCGGCGGCAATAACCGTCGCGCCACAGCCGATAGGCGGCATCGATGCGTTCGCTCACGCCGTCGCGGGTGCCGAACACGAAGAGCAGATCGGCGGGCACGAGTGGCGTCGTCAGCAGATGCTCGGCATTGATCCGGGCGATCAGTTCGGGAGCCGGTCGTCCGGCGATCATGGCAACAGGTCCGCCGCTTAAGAGATGCGGCAGAGTGCATCATGCCGGGGCGGGCATGTTCAAGCGGCGCGGCCTGTGCGGCCGATCACAATCTGTTCCCGATTGTGAAGACAGTGTCCAACGCGCCGCACCCCAACCCGCACGCCGTCATGCTCAGGCGCTTGGGCTTGTGGACGGCGCTGCATGCCGCGGCGCGTCCCGGGCACGGCGCCGAATGCAAGCGCGCCGCGGCTACTCCGCCGCCTTGCCGAGTTGCTTGTGCCGCCGCCCGAAGTCCGGGGCGGCTTCGTCCTGACCGATCTGGACGATGCCGCGGCGGATGGCGCGGGTGCGGGTGAAGTGATCGAACAGCGCGTCGCCGTCGCCGCGACGGATGGCGCGGGTCAGCTTCGACAGATCTTCCTGGAATTCGCCGAGCATCTCCAGCACCGCGTCCTTGTTGGTCAGGAACACGTCGCGCCACATCGTCGGGTCGGACGCGGCGATGCGGGTGAAATCGCGAAAACCGCCGGCCGAGAACTTCAGCACTTCCGACTGCGTCACGCCTTCGAGTTCTTCGGCGGTCGACACGATCGTATAGGCGATCAGATGCGGCAGATGGCTGGTCACCGCGAGCACCAGATCGTGGTGCTCGGGCGTCATGATCTCGACATTGGCGCCGAGCGCGCGCCAGAACGCGGCGAGCTTTTCGGTCGCCTCGGCGTTGGTGCCTTCGGGCGGGGTCAGAATGCACCAGCGATTGATGAACAGCTCGGCGAAGCCGGAGTCAGGACCCGAATTCTCGGTGCCGGCGACCGGATGCGCCGGCACGAAGTGAACGTCCTCCGGCAGGAACGGCGCCATCGCCTTGACGACCGCGGCCTTGACCGAGCCGACGTCGGAGACGATCGCGCCATGCTTGAGATGCGGCGCGATCTCCTTGGCGACATCGCCGCAGGCGCCGACCGGGATGCAGAGGATAATGAGATCGGCACCGTCGGCGGCTTCGGCGTTGCTCTCGACCACGTGGTCGACGATGCCGAGTTCGCGCACCCGCGCCCGGGTCGATTCCGAACGCGCGGTGGTCACGATCTCGCCGGCGAGGCCTAGCGACTTCGCTCCACGCGCGATTGATCCACCAATCAGGCCGAAGCCGATTAGCGCGACTTTGCGAAACATCGGCGCAGAGTTCATGGCTGGCCCATGAACTCGCGCAAGTTATCGAGCGCCAGCGCGTTGGCTTCGTCGGTGCCGATGGTCATGCGCAGCGCATGCGGCAGGCCGTAATTGTTGAGTGCGCGCAGCACCAGGCCACGTTTGGTCAGGAACGCGTCGGCGTCCGCCGCGGTCTTGCCCTTGGTGGTCGGGAAGTGGATCAGCACGAAGTTGCACACGCTCGGCGTCACGGTCAGCCCGAGCCTGGTCAGCTCTTCGGCGAGCTGGTTGCGCCATTTGTCGGTGTGGGCGCGCGAGCGCTCGACATGGCCGGTGTCCTGGATCGCCGCCACCGCAGCGAGCTGCGCCGGCACCGAGACGTTGAACGGCCCGCGGATGCGGTTGACCGCATCGACGATATTGGCCGGGCCGAACATCCAGCCGATCCGCAGCGCGGCAAGGCCATGCACCTTGGAGAAGGTGTGGGTCAGCACGGTGTTCTCGGTGGTCGACACCAGCTCGATACCGAGCTCGTAGTCGTTCTTCATCACGTAGTCGGCATAGGCGGCGTCGAGCACCAGCACGACATGGCTGGGCAGGCCAGCGCGCAACCGCTTCACCTCGTCGAACGGGATGTAGGTGCCGGTCGGATTGTTCGGGTTGGCGAGCCACACCAGCTTGGTGTTCGGCGTCACCGCCGCCAGCATGGCGTCGACGTCGGTGGTCAGGTTCTTCTCGGGCGCCACCACGTTCTTGGCGCCGTTCGCCAGCGTGGCGATCGGGTACACCAGGAAGCCGTGCTGGCTCGAGATCGCCTCGTCGCCCGGCGCCAGATAAGTGTGCGCCAGCAGGTTGAGGATCTCGTCCGAGCCGGCGCCGCAGATGATGCGGTCGGGATCGAGGCCGTAGGCCTTGCCGATCGCCTCGCGCAGGATCCGCGAGGTGCCTTCCGGATAGTCCTCGAGATGATCCGCCGCGCTCTTATAGGCCGCGATCGCGTGCGGCGACGGGCCGAACGGGGTCTCGTTGGCCGAGAGCTTGAACACCTTGCGGCCGGGTTCGGCCACCGGGCTTTTGCCAGGGGTGTAGGGCGCAATATCGAGGATGCCGGGATTCGGCACGGGACGTGACATCGTCAACTCCGGAAAAAAAGTCGGGCGGCTGAGGTCCGGTAATTACGCGGACTTGCCGCTCGGGGGCACCGTATAGCGCCTTGCGTGGCTGCCGACGAGGGCCGACGAACGGAGGGAGGCCCCCGCTGCGATCAGGGCAGCCTTGATCTGATCGAGGCCGCTGGGCGCTGGAATCGACACCAGCAGGGCGGCGCCGTCAAAAGCGGTATCCGGCACCGCCACGACGTCGGCCAGCGGCGACAGCGCCCGGGCGGTGTCGGCGTTCCAGCCCGAGACCCGGATGCTCCAGGTCTCGACCTCGGTGACCATGGCGCTGTCGGCGACCCGGGACACCACGAAGACCGGCAGCGCGGCCGGGTGGTCGGCGCGCTCGATGAACGGCAGCCGGGCGATGATCTTCGGCGCGCCATCGGCTTCCAGCGCCAGCCACCAAGGATTGTTGCCCGAGGTCGCCGACACCAGCGCCAGATCGCCCTTGGATTTCGCCACGGCTTCGACCGCCGCGGAGGCGGAGAAATGCGCGACGTAAGGCACGGTGAAGCCGAAATGGAAGCGGGCGGAATCCCGCATCGCCGACTCGCCGAGCGACTGGTCGGCGTGCACGGAGAATGGCGCCTGCACATAGGTAAAAGTGGCGATGATGACCCGCCAAATGCTCTCGACGGTGTCGAGCGGCAGGATGCCGTGGTGGCGCTGCACCAGCCGCCGCATCATGTCGGCCTCGCGGGCCGGGCGGAACGCCGAGCCGACCTCCTGGGTCTGCTTCACCGCGATCAGCCGGTCGATGATGTCGCCGCGCTGCATCAACAGCCGGTGCACCTGCTCGTCGATGCTGTCGATCTCCTGGCGCAGGTCGGCGAGCGACGGCGGCGAGGGCGGCTTGGTCATTGCTTTAGAACCTTCAGGCGAGACGCGATGCGACCTTCTGCTTAGGAAACCAGACGATTGAACGCAAAGGAATTTACCCTCGGCACAGGGGCTACCCCGAGGTTGACCCTCCCCTGGAG
>NZ_QUMK01000018.1 GCF_010907035.1 Rhodopseudomonas sp. BR0M22 | reverse complement strand
ATTTTGAGATATACCGCCCGCATGCAGGCGATAAATCTCAACGCGCTCCTCGAGGCTGAGCTGGCCATAACACTGTCCCATCGCAACACCACTGTAGCAGGTGTTGCACTTGCATCGTGAACCCAAGGAGGATCCAGTATCCCAGAGGGGTGAGGTCGCTCGTGCGCCGCAACGAGCGCTCTTCGATACTGGATCGCCCGCCTGCGCGGGCGATGACGATTAAGCTGACGGCCGCGCGGACCGTTCAGTCGGCCGATGCAAGCCCCGGTCAGTCCGAGATGCCGTAGCGGTGCAGATCGTTGCCGCAGGTGTCGAGCCAGGTCTTGGCGCGTTCCATCTGCGGACACACCTTGCCGACGACCCGCCAGAACCGCGCCGAGTGGTTCATCTCGACCAGATGCGCGACTTCGTGGGCGGCCAGATAGTCCAGCACATAGGACGGCGCCAGGATCAGCCGCCACGAGAACGACAGCGAGCCCGCCGAAGTGCACGAACCCCAACGGCTCGACTGATCGCGGATCGACAGCCGCGTGACCTTGACGCCAAGCTCGGGCGCATAGCGATCGCAGGCCTTCTGCAGATCGCGCCGCGCTTCGCGCTTGAGGAAATCGAGCACCCGGCGCTCGATGTGTTCGGTCTCGCCGGCGACGCACAGGATCTTCTCGCCGGACTCCCGCACCTCGGTCCACACCGTGCCGCGACCGGCCCGATGCACGATCTTGTGGTCATGGCCGCGCAGCGGCACCAAGGTCCCCGGCAGAAACGGCGCCGCCTTCGGCAGCCGGCCGAGGCGCGCCGCGATCCACGCGCCGTGACGCTGCGCGAACTCCTTGGCATCGGCGAGCGTGCCGCGCGGCGGCATGGTCAGAATCGCTTCGCGGTCGCTCGGATGAATCCGCAAGGTGTAGCGCCGCGCTCGGCGGTGGCGGCGGATGCGGACGGCGAAGAACTGCGAGCCGTGCCGAACAGGGATCGTCGACGGCTCGGTGGGCCGTCGATAGAGAAGTGCGCGTGCCATGTCTGCAGGTCCAGGAAACAGAAGGTCCCCTGGAATCTGCCATAACCGCCTCCATTGGAAGCGCTCGGCGCAAAAACAAATCATTTGCCCAATATACAGGGCAAACCGAATGTCGCACCCCTAAGTGATGGGGCTTGGAACTCGAAATTTTCGCGAATTTCGATTCAAAACGATGCCCTGAGAGGTGACTCACTACTCACTACTTGCCGAACCCGTGAATCTGGATTCCCACAGGCGGCATGAACAAACAAGAAATCGGCTTACGCTTGATTTCTCAGCGCAAACTCATCACAGGCCACCGCATCATCCACAGCAGATGCTGATCGACGACGCGTACTAATCACTCCGCCGCACGCGCCGGCACGTCGCTGGCCGCGGAGGCATGGAAATCACAGATCCTCGGCACGATCTCCGAGCGGAAACGCGAGCCGTTGAACACGCCGTAATGACCGACGCCCTTCTGCACGTAGTGAACGCGCCGATTGTCCGGGATCGACGTACACAGATCATGCGTCGCCTCGGTCTGGCCGAGACCGGAGATATCGTCGTTCTCGCCTTCCACCGTCATCAGCGCAACGCGCGTGATCTTCGACGGCTCGACCAGCTTGCCGCGATGCATCATCTCGCCCTTCGGCAGCGCATGCTTAACGAACACCAGGTCCACGGTCTGCAGATAGAACTCCGCAGTCAGATCCATCACCGCCAGATACTCGTCGTAGAACTCGCGATGCTTGTCGGCGAGATCGCCGTCGCCCTGAACCAGATGGTTGAACAGGTTGCGATGGGCATCGACGTGACGATCGAGGTTCATGCTGATGAAGCCGTTGAGCTGCAGGAACCCGGGATAGACGTCGCGCATGAAGCCGGGATGCGGGAACGGCACCTTGGTGATGACGTGGCTGCGGAACCAGTCGATCCCCTTCTCGGCGGCGAGATTGTTGACCGCGGTGGGACTGCGGCGGGTGTCGATCGGGCCGCCCATCAACGTCATCGACAGCGGCACGAAGGGATCGCCATTGGCTTCCATCACCGACACCGCGGTCAGCACCGGCACCGACGGCTGGCACACCGCCATGACGTGGACATTGCCGCCCAGCGTCTGCAGCATTTCGATGACGTAGTCGACATAGTCGTCGAGATCGAACCGGCCGGCCGTGACGGGCACCATCCGCGCGTCGGACCAATCGGTGATGTAGACCTCATGGGTCGGCAGGAACGCCTCGACCGTGCCGCGCAGCAGGGTCGCATAGTGACCGGACATCGGCGCCACGATCAGCAGCCGGGGCTGCGGATGACGCAGCGGCCGCTCCAGCTTGCGCTCGAAATACAGCAGCCGGCAGAACGGCTTTTCCCAGACATTGTGGATTTCGACGGGAACCCGCATACCGTTCACTTCGGTGTCGTCGAGCCCCCATTCCGGCTTGCCGTAGCGCCGGGTGGTGCGCTCGAACACTTCGCAAGCGGCGGCAATCGACTTGCCGAACTCGGTGTGACTCCACGGATTGAGCGGATTCTTGAACGCGAGCTTGGTCGCGTCCGACATCGCCCGCGCCGGATTGAGCGAGGCGTGCGCCATCTCGTAGAACCAGTACATCGGCGTGGTCAGCGCCGGACTGACTTCCGCAGGCATATCAGGCGGGCGACCAAATTCACCAATGACGACCGGCATCGTGTTGTGTCCCTCGTAACCCCGTGCAGCGCAACATAGTGGCGGCTGGGTTATGGCGCGTCAATCACAAGATCGAAATATGCGCTTTGCCGCGCAAAATGTAAGCACGGACGGTCCACAGGCCTGTCCGGAATCCACCTACTCGCCGCTCTGGATCAGCGATCCATGGCGCCGGGCGCTGTTCAGCATCGCCAGAAAACTGATGAACGCGGCCACGAACAGCAGCACATTGATGCCGAGCGCCCACAGCATCAGGTCGCCGCGAAACTGGTGATCGATCAGCAGCGCGCGCATGCCTTCGAACACGTAGGTCGGCGGCAGCAGCCAGGCGACGAATTGCAGCCAGTGCGGCAGCACCGAAACCGGATAGTAAACGCAGGCGAGCGGCATCACCCCGAACATCAGGCTCCAGACGATACTCTCGGCGCCGAGGCCATGGCGGAGCACCAGCCCGGACACGAAGATGCCGAGCGCCCACGAGGTGAAGATCAGATTGCAGAAGAACGCGCCGAGCGGCAGCCCGAACCCGAACAGATTGAAGTCGAACACCACCATCGCCAGCAGCACCATCGGCAATACGCCGATCGTGAGCCGGATCAGACTCATGATCATCAGCGCGATCAGGAACTCGATCGGCTTCAGCGGACTCATCATCAGGTTGCCGAGATTGCGCGCCCACATCTCTTCGAGAAACGAGATCGAAAATCCGAGCTGGCCGCGAAACAGAATGTCCCACAGGATCACGGCGCCGATCAGCGTGCCGCCGGCGCGGGCGAAGAAGCCCGCGTTCTGCGCCACGTAGCTCTGCAGGAAACCCCAGGTAATCACCTGCAGCACCGGCCAATACACCAGCTCGAACAGCCGCGGCCAGGACGAGAGCAGCAAGTACCAGTAGCGCATCACCATGGCGCTGATCCGGTGCCAGGCGATGCCGCGACCGAATTCGAGGCCTTCGATCAAACTCCTCATGATTCAGCATCCCGTGCCCGGCCGCGGGCGACGTCGAGGAAAACTTCCTCGAGCGTCGCGCGGTTGTAGCGGGCCATGATCGCCGACGGCGTATCGTCGTCTTCGATCCGGCCGCGCTTCATGATCACGACCCTATCGCACATCCGCTCGACCTCGAGCATGTTGTGCGAGGCGAGCAGGATGCTGGCGCCGCGCTGCTTGCGGTAACGTTCGAGATGAGACCTGATCCAGTCGGCGGTGTCGGGATCGAGCGACGCGGTCGGCTCGTCGAGGAGCAGCAATTCGGGCCGGTTGATCAGGGCTTTGGCCAGCGCCACGCGGGTCTTCTGCCCGGCCGACAGCTTGCCCGAAGCGCGGTCGAGAAACTCGGTCAGGTCGAAATCGGCGGCCAGCTCGGCGATCCGGCCGGCCAGATCCGGCACCGCATACAATTTCCCGAACACCGTCAGGTTCTGCCGCACCGTCAGCCGCGACGGCATATCGACATAGGGGCTTTCGAAATTGATCCGACCGAGCACGTCGGCGCGCTGCTCCGGCATCGCGCAGCCGAGGACCCGAATCCGGCCCGCGCTCGGCAGCACCAGCCCCATGATCATCGCGATCGTGGTGGTCTTGCCGGCGCCATTACCGCCGAGCAGCCCGGTGACCCCGCCGCGCGGCACCGTAAAGGAGATGTCATCGACCGCGCGGGTGGCCTTGTAGACCTTGGACAGATGCGCGACCTCGATCGCGGCGGCCGTGGCCGTTGGTAATGCCGGCACTTCCGGCTCACTGTGTCTGTCGATTGCCATGACGCCGCCTGTTTGACGACTGCAACGCCCGAGCGCAAGCCGCCGGCCGGGCAATCCGCCGCGGAGAGCCTCAATTGTGATCCACACCGGCGGGCGCTACTGTCCGGCCATGTCCGATGACCTGATCTCCGCCGACTTCCGCAACCCTCGCCGCCACGTCCGACTCGACACGATCCTGCGGCTGCGCTGGCTGGCTGCGCTCGGTCAGCTTGCCGCGATCTTCGTGGTCGCGGAGGGACTGGAATTCGATTTCGCGGTGATGCCCTGCATCGTGATCATCGCGCTGTCCGGGCTGGTCAATCTTGCGCTTCAGATCGCCTTCAATCCGATGCAGCGGATGGAGCCGATCTATGCGGCGCTGCTACTCGCGCTCAACATCTCGGAACTCGCCGGACTGCTGTACTTCACCGGCGGCCTGCAGAACCCGTTCGCATTCCTGTTCCTCGGGCCGGTGCTGATCAGCGCCACCGCGCTGCCGACCCGCATGACGATTTCGCTCGGCATCTTCGCCGCCGGCTGCGCCGCCTTTCTCGGCTACAGCCATTTGCCGCTGCCCTGGGCCGGTGACGAACCGGTGGCGTTGCCGCAGATCTATCTGGTCGGCGTCTGGCTCTCGATCCTGCTCGCGATCGGGGTGACCAGCCTCTACACCTTCCAGGTCACCGAGGAGGCCCGCAAGCTCGCCGACGCCCTGTCGGCCGCCGAGCTGGTGCTGGAGCGGGAACAGCATCTGACCCAGCTCGACGGCCTCGCCGCCGCCGCCGCCCACGAGCTCGGCACGCCGTTGTCGACGATCTTCCTGATTTCGCGCGAGTTGGAGAAGAGCGCCCCGCCGGAGATGGCCTCCGATCTGCGGACGCTGCGCGAGCAGGCCAAGCGCTGCCGCGAAATCCTCGGCAAGATCGCGCAACTGTCGTCCGCGGGGGCCCCGTTCGACCGCATGCCGCTATCGACGCTGATCGAGGAGGCGGTGGCGCCGCACCGGGACTTCGGCATCGCGATCAAGATCCGGCTGGCGCAATCGGGCGAAGCCGAGCCGGTGGTGATGCGCAATCCCGCGATCCTCTACGGCATCGGCAATATTCTGGAAAACGCCGTCGACTTCGCCCGCACCGCGGTCGAGGTCAATGCCTGGTGGAATGCCGAGGCGGTGCAGATCGTGATCTCGGACGACGGCCCGGGCATCAAGCCCGACGTGCTGCGGCGGATCGGCGAGCCGTATCTGTCGCGCCGCCGCAGCTCCGACGACCCCAACCGCGAACGGTCCGGGCTCGGCCTCGGGGTGTTCATCGCCCGGACCTTGCTCGAACGGACCGGCGCGAAGGTCGAGTTTCGCAACAAGACCTTCCCCGACCACGGCGCCATCGTTCAACTGAGCTGGCCCAGGGACCGCTTCGAGACCACTGAAAACAGGGAAGAACCAATCACTTAGCCGCCCCCGCGCGCTCCGGTCGCAGGCTCCCGCCCTTGGCAGCGCGCTACCGCACCCCCATATCCTGATGCACTCGACGAGGAGCCACGCCCGTGAACGCCATTCCCGAACTGAACGACCACACCGATCGCTCGCTGCTGATCGTGGAGGACGACAAGCCGTTTCTCGACCGGCTGTCACGGGCGATGGAAACACGCGGCTTCGCCGTGACGGCCTGTGACAGCGTCTCCAGCGGTCTGGCCCAGATCGGCAAGGCGGCGCCGGCCTTCGCGGTGGTCGACCTGCGGCTCGGCGACGGCAACGGCCTCGACGTGGTCTCGGCCTTGAAGCGCGAACGCCCGGATTGCCGCGCCATCGTCCTCACCGGCTACGGCAACATCGCCACGGCGGTCACCGCGGTGAAGATGGGCGCGGTGGACTATCTGTCGAAGCCGGCGGACGCCGACGACGTCGTCGCGGCGCTGCTCTCGACCGACACCGAGAAATCCGAACCGCCGCCGAATCCGATGTCGGCGGACCGCGTCCGCTGGGAACACATCCAGCGGATCTACGAGATGTGCAACCGCAATGTCTCGGAAACCGCGCGGCGCCTCAACATGCACCGCCGCACCCTGCAGCGCATCCTCGCCAAGCGCGCGCCGCGGTAAGCACAGCCCTCCGTTCCGATTATCAGCGCGGTCATTCCGGGGCGCGAACGAAGGTCGCGAACCCGGAATCTGACGCGCAAATCATCCGTCGAGATTCCGGATTCGCGCTTCGCGCGCTCCGGAATGACGAAGGACGAACTACCCTTCTCCAAATCCCTGCGGGTCGCTGAGCCGGCCGAGGCGTTGCGCGGCAGCCAGCGCGAAGCGCAGCATCATCGCCTTGCGGGTCGCAGCCGGCAGCTTGTGCTCCGGCGCCTCGCAATGCAGATGGGCGCCGTAACCATCGGCCACGATCAGCCCGGTCTCGGCCGGGAAAATCTCGCACGGCAAATCCTGGGTGAAGGCGAAGAACAGCCGGTCGCAATGCGCCCGGTAGTCGGGCCATTTGTGATCGGCCCGCAGATCCTCCACCGACGATTTGATCTCCACAATCCAGATGTCGCCGCGCTCGTTCAGCGCCACCAGATCGGCACGACGCCCGGACGGCAGCGGCAGTTCGCTGACGCAGGCAAAGCCCAGCGAACGCAGCAGCCGCTGCGTCCCGCGCGCGACATTCAGCGCAGTCTCCGACTGCCGCATGTCCCGCGGCAGAATCATTTGAACGGGCTTCGATTCCATCGCGTCCAAGTCTAGCCGAACTCGGAGCGGGTGCCCAAGCAGCACTGCGGTTCCGCAATCGGCCGCAGCAGAAACCCCAGTGCGGGCTTGGCGGGGGCGCCGGAGACCACCACGATGAAACGCATCACTTTCAAAAGCGCGCTGGCCGTCGCCGCGTTGGCGCTTCCGCTCTCCTTTGCCACAATGGCGCAAGCACGCCCGGCGGTGGAAGTCGCCTTCGTGCTCGATACCACCGGCTCGATGAGCGGGCTGATCGAAGCCGCCAAACGCAAGATCTGGTCGATTGCCACCGCGATCCTCGACGACAATCCGGACGCCGAAATCCGGATGGGGCTCGTCGCCTATCGCGACATCGGCGACGACTATGTGGTCCGCAGCGTCGATCTCACCACCGATATCCAGGATCTCTACGGCCAGCTCCTGCAACTGCAGGCGCACGGCGGCGGTGATTGGCCGGAGAGCGTCAACGAGGCGCTCGATACCGCGATCAACAAGCTGCATTGGCGGCAGGGCAGCGACACCCGCCGCATCGTCTTCCTGGTCGGCGATGCGCCGCCCCACATGGACTACGCCCAGGACACCAAATACCCCGAGACCCTGGCGGTAGCTCGCCAGAAGGACATCATCGTCAACGCGGTGCAGGCCGGGGGCGCCCGTGACACCGCGCGGGTGTGGCACGAGATCGCCGATGGCGGGCGCGGGCGCTACATCCCGATCCCGCAGGACGGTGGCCAGCTGGTGGTGATCGAGACGCCCTATGACGACGATATCATCATCCTGCAAAAGCAGATCAACGGCACCGTGATCCCTTACGGCCCCGCCCCGCTGCAGCGGCGCACCGAAGAGAAAGCCGGGCAGCTCGCCAAGGTCGCGGCGGCGGCGCCGGCCGCGGCATCCGACATGGCCAGCTACATCAACAAGCGCGCGCGCAGCTCGTCCGAAGCGGTCACCGGCGGCGGCGATCTGGTCAGCGACGTGCTGGCCGGACGGCAGAAGCTCGATCAGATCAAGGACGCGGACCTGCCGCCTGACCTGCGCGCCCTCCCCGCCGAGCAACGCGCCGCCAAGCTCGACGCCCAGATGACGGCCCGCAAAGCGCTCAACGACAAGCTCGCGGCGCTGGTGAAACAACGCGACGCCTACCTGCTGGCGCAGCGCGACAAGCAGCCAAAGCCCGCGTCGTCGTTCGACCGCGAGGTCGAGGCGACCTTGAAGGCGCAACTGAAGCGGTAGCGAAGCGCCTCTTTCGCGTCCTGGCGTTCCAGCCTCGGAGATGGTGAGTCGATCTTTGACTCACTGTCTCGGACACGGCATTGTCGAACCATGACCGAGACTCAGACCAAGGCCAAGGCTGGCGCCGCGATCATTCCCGTGACGCCGTTCCAGCAGAACTGCACGTTGCTCTGGTGCGATGCCACCCGCAAGGCGGTTGTGGTCGACCCTGGCGGCGACGTGCCGGAAATCCTGGCCGCGATCGAAAACACCAAGGTGTCGGTCGAAGCGATCTGGCTGACCCATGGCCATATCGACCATGTCGGCGGCGCAGCCGATCTGCGGGATGCCCTCAAGGTCAAGATCATCGGGCCGCATCGCGACGACCAGTTCCTGCTCGACAACGTCGTCAACTCCGGCCGCAGCTTTGGTATCGGCGGCGTCCGAGACGTCACCCCCGACCGCTGGCTCGACGACGGCGACACCGTTCAGGTCGGCGAGTTGAGCTTCCAGATTTTGCACTGCCCGGGCCATTCGCCCGGCAGCGTCGTGTTCTTCAGCGATGCGATGCGGTTCGCACTGGTCGGAGACGTGCTGTTTGCAGGCTCGGTCGGCCGCACCGACCTGCCCGGCGGCAGCCACGCCACCCTGATCCAATCGATCACCCAGAAGCTGCTACCTCTCGGCGACGATATCGGCTTCATCTGCGGGCACGGCCCCGGCTCCAGCTTTGGACAGGAGCGGCTGACCAACCCGTTCCTGACCGGCGAAGCCTGATCTCCGGCCCAGCAAACCTTAATCCGTCTCCGTCTCTGACTTCGATTTCGGCGGTCGCCCGACCGGACCGTTCGCATACGCAACTATGACGGCGAACGGGACAACCGGGCCGTGCGCGGCGGTGTCCTGATCATTGCCTTGAACCAATTGCGGCCCGTTAGGTCCAATTATCCGCAAATACCTGGGAATTCTACGAGTGACATCCGGGTCCCTCGTTCTGTTACCAGGGTCGGCCGTGGACGCTGTGGGACCGGAGGCGTTATCAGAGATGACTGTCGAGCTTCTGAACGAACCGCTCGCGCGCTACCCGGCATTCGACACCACTGATCCGGAAGAACTTCGGCGGGGACTCGACGCGGTGTACGGCGCCCGGCTGGTCGAGGTCGCAGCGACGGCAGACTTCCAGGCGCGCAGCAACTTCGTCCAGCTCGACGACATCGCTCTCGGTTACGGCGTCGGCATCGGCGCGATCACGGTCGATTTCCCGGAACGCGAATGCGCGCGGCTCCAGATCGCTCTGGCCGGCCAGTTCGTCACACGAAGCGGCGGCTCGACCACGGCCATCAACGCCCGGCAGTCGGGCACGATCTCGCCCGGAAAGAGTGCGCGGACCGAATACGGCCCAACCTACAAATTCAGCGTTCTCCGCGTGAGCAGCAATGCGCTCGAGCGCAAGTTGACGTCGTTGCTCGGCTGCAAACCGAAAGCAGCCCTGGAATTCGAGCCGGCTGCCAACAACGAAGCCCCACAGGTCGTCAATCTGCGCCGGCTGCTCTGCTTCCTCACTAATCAGCTCAATTGCAGTCCGCTCCCCAATGTGGTGCTGGCGGAGCTGCAAGAGGCGATTACCTTGCTGTTCCTGTCCGCCTTTCGGCACAATTACAGCCGCCAACTCGAACGCGAGGCCAACGGCGTGGCGCCCAAGCATGTCCGGCAGGTCGAGGAATATATCGAAGCCAACTGGATGCGGCCGCTGACCATCGAGAAGCTGACGGCGCTGACCGGCATCAGTTCGCGCGGCATCTTCAAGGCCTTTCAGCGCAGCCGCGGCTACTCGCCGATGGCCTTCGCCAAGCGGGTACGGCTGCAGCACGCGCACGAACTGCTGGCGGACGGAGCTGCGCCCACCACCGTGACGGCCGCGGCGCTATCCTGCGGTTTCTCCAATCTCGGACATTTCGCTCGCGACTATCGCGACTTGTTCGGCGAGAAGCCGTCCGAGACGCTGCAGCGCTCCCGGCCTTGAGATCATAGGACATCGGGCCACGTCGGCTCGACGCGGCCCGATGCCCCGATTTTATCGTGTCACGATCGATCCGGCTGGGCCGTTATTCAATGATCTCGACCACCTTGTGGGTGCGCGGATCGACCAGCACGGTGCGATCGTTCACCACGGTATAGCGATATTCGCTGGCGCGGCCGAAGCGATCCGGCACCTCGTAATAAGTCACGCCGTCGGCCGGCAGCACGACACCGACGCGAACCTCGTCGCGATAGCGGAACGACGGATGCCGCTGTTCGACGACGTAGTGGCGGAACTGCGGACGGTCGTCGACGCCGAGGATGCCGGCAACGCCGCCGACGACGCCACCGATCGTGCCACCGACCACCGCGCCGACCGGACCTGCAGCGCGCTCACCATCGCGCGCACCGCGCTCAATACCACCCGGAACGCCTTGAGCATTGGCGACGGCAGGCGCGGCGAGGGCAAGCACGACGATGGCGGTTCCAGCAAGGCGATTGATCATTGTCAGACTCCCGTTCGTTGAAAGGTGGTCTAACAAAGCGGAATTCAGCTATCGGTTCCGTACCAAGATGTACCAAACGGTGCTGACAATTAGTGCAGCTTGGTGGCGGAACCGAATGGCTACTTCATCAATCCTGCAGCCGTCAGGGCGCGCGTAATCACAGCACCGACATCGAGGCCGCGCCTGCCGTGATGAGCCCCCGCGGAAGATTCGCCCTCACTGCTGATCTGCGGCTTCTTGCGGCGACTGGTAGGCTCGAGATCGCCGGCAGCATCGTGAGACGCATCGACACTCCGCCGCGGCGCGGCCGTCTTGGCGGACGATCGTGACTTGTGAACCCGGCCGGTAAGACCGAAGAACTGGGCGATGTGATAGGAGGAAGAAATCCCGACATCGAGCAGATAGGCACCGGCGACGCCGTAGCGCTCTTCGCCCGCGCCCGTACCGAGCGGCGTGCCGTGATCCATTCCGGTGATGGAATAGGATTCCACCACCGTTTCTCCGCTCGAATTCCGCCAGGCACGGTGCGGATAACCGTCGACCTTATTCTGGACTGCCGCCGTATCGGGTAGTCGATGCAGATCCAGCCATTGCCTTACTAACGCATCGGCATTGCCCGGATCGACGGTGCGATCGGCATCGCCGTGCCACACCGCCAGCTTCGGCCACGGTCCGTTGTGAGACGTCGCACCGCGAACCAGATCGCCAAGCTCAGAACTGGTGCGTTCCGAGGCATGACGCATTTCCTTGAGAGCCTGACGCACATTGAGCGCCACGCCATAAGGCAGGCCGGCAATGACAGCGCCGCCGGCGAACACGTCCGGATAGGTGGCGAGCAGCGCCGTCGCCATGGCGCCGCCGGCCGACAGGCCGGTGGCAAAGATCCGCGCGCGGTCGATCTTATGGCTGCGCGTCATATGCTCGACCATCTGGCGGATCGAGCCGACCTCGCCGCTGTCGCGCCGGATATCTTCCGGCGAGAACCAGTTGAAGCAGGTATTGGGGTTGTTGGAGCGGGTCTGCTCAGGCAGCAGCAACGCGAAACCATAGCGCTGCGCCAACGTGCACCATCCGGCGCCGATCTCGTAACCGGCCGCATTCTGAGTACAACCGTGCAACACGACCACCAGGGGGAGCTTTTGCGTGATCCCTTCCGGCACGAACGAGAACATCCGCAGGCCGCCGGGATTGGGACCGAAAGCGGTGGTCTCTGTCAGGCGGCTGTCGCTCGCCGTTTCGCCTCCCCACCCGAAACCACTGGCGGATTGCATTTTTCGGAGCTGCCCGAGAAAGTCGATTTGATCTTTGAGTGACACGGTCGCTCCTAGTTTGGGCCCCTGCCCTGGGTCGGCATATAATTGCTGCATCGCAATATGGTAGATCTGGGACCGTCGGCCCCTGCCATGCAGGCCCGACATATGCGGCCGGAGCACGGATCAGCCCGGACCGCGATCGCAAAGGCTACAGAAGAATCGTTCAGCCCCAAGTGCCGAGCGCACTCACAAAGCTGCGTTCACATCCGGCCGGCTCGCCAATCCGGCGAACATGGTGACGTTCCGTCGGAGCCGAACCGCCACGCAACGCACCGATGCAACAACGCCGCGACGAAGGTCGATTTGACAATCGCGCCGAAACCGTGAGCACAAAGCTCAATATCGAGCAGTGGCGCGGCGGAGTGCTGGTCACGACGGCACAGGCGCGGAACAGACCCGATGTATGATGTGTTCAAGTTTCTCCACGTCGTCGGCGTGGTCGTGCTGGTCGGCAACGTCACCATCACCGCCTTCTGGAAAGCGTTTTCCGACATGACGCGCGATCCGAAGATCGTGGCGCACGCGCAGCGCGGCGTCACGGTGTCGGACTTCATCTTCACGCTCGCCGGCATCGCGCTGATCATCATCGGCGGCTACGGCGCGGCGCTGGTCAAAGACCTGCCGCTGTTCGATTCGTTCTGGCTGGTCGCCGGGCAGATCCTGTTCGTGATCTCCGGGGTGATGTGGCTCGGCATCCTGATCCCGCTGCAGATTCGGCAAGCTCGACTCGCACGCAGCTTCGCGCAGGGCGGCGAGATCCCCGCGCAATACTGGCGCGACGCCAAAACCTGGCTGATCTGGGGAATTGCCGCCACGGTGCCGCTGGTCGCGGCCGTCTTCGTGATGGTTTACAAAATCTGACCGCTACGCGATCGGCGCGGCCGGTTTGCCGGGCAGGCCCCATTCGGTGACCCGCATTTCGAGATCGCGGAAATTCTGGTGCAGCTGTTCCATCGCAAAGCCGAGCGCAAAGAAGCGTTCGGCCTGATCGCCGGGCAGTGCGCGGATCAAACCGTCGCGCCGCACCGCCGCGACCTCGGCCACGTAGGCGGCCAGCGCCTGTTCCATCGGCGCGAGCGGCGGCGGCGCGTGGCGCCCACGCAGCGCCTCGGCGCAGGCTGACAGATGTGCGGTGGCTGCGAGACGAAGACCGTCGATCGCGCCGCCGAGCCGCTCCTGCAGCGACGGCGGAAGCGGTGAGGTGACGGAGCGGCCGACCATCACCAGATCATGACGCAGGCGCAGCAGCGTGCGCACCAGTGGGGCTGTGTCGGGCCCGCGTGACAGCCCGGTATTGCGCTCGCGCTGCGCTTCCGCGCCGATTTCCGCGAGCGTCACCAGCGAAGCGCCGATGCCGTCCTGCAACCGGTGCAGCGCGTCGTTATCGAGTCCCTTGGTCAGCCCGGCCAGCAGCGCACCGAGCGCGTCGGCCATCAGGTCGAGCGAGCGCGCGGCCGCGGCGAGCGCCAGTCCCTGCGCACGCGACGGCAGCACCACGAACGAGACCGCGAGCCCGACCGCGGCGCCGACCGCGACTTCGAGCACCCGGTCGATCGCCGACGCCAGCGGCTCGACCTTGGTGATGGTCGGAACCAGCAGCACGATGATCGCCGTCACGGTGGCAACGTTGAGGCTGGGCTTGATCGCGGCGAGCAGCGCCAGCGGCGCGACCGCCAGCGCCAGCGCGCCGAGCAATGCCAGCTCGCTGTGATGCGGCACGAAGATGGTGATCGCCCCGCCGTAGATCGCCCCCCCGATCGTGCCGACGAAATAATCTCCCGCCGCCTTCAAGGACCGTCCGACGCTGGTCTGGGTCACGATGATCGCGGTGAGCACCGCCCACAGCGGCAGATGCAGATGCAGGCTTTGCGCGAAGCCGAGCGCAAGCAGCGCCGCCAGCGTGATCCGAAGCGCCAGCCCCCATTGCGGCCGGCGCGGTTTCCATTGCGAGAGCAAGCGTGTCCTGGAGGCTGTCATCGGCGGCGGCAATCGTTGCGGTTGCACCGTCTGGCGCGGAATCACCAGCGTTACAGAGCACGGCGCCGCGGGCCGCGCAAATCCAGTCGAATGCGGATGGGGCCTGCGGCAGTGCGGCTTGAACCGCGTGCGCGGCCCGCCTAACGTGCCGCCCAAAAGAGGGAGCCCGAATGGCCAACGAAACCGCCACGCTCGCCGGCTATGTCGCCGCGCTGCAATTCTCCGACATTCCCCAGGACGTTCTGGCGCGCGCCAAGCTGCTGACTCTGGACTTCCTCGGCAGCGCGATTCGCGCCCGTCGGGAAGCCGAATCGACGCCGTCGATCCTGCAGATGCTGCAAGCACTGTCGCTCGACGCGGCCGGCGAATCGACCGTGTTCGGCGACGACAAGCGCTGGACCCCGGCGGTGGCCGCACTGCTCAACGGCGCACTCGGTCACTCGCTGGATTTCGACGACACCCACGCCGACTCCTCGCTGCATCCTTCTGCACCGGTGGTGCCGGCCGCATTCGCGGTCGGTGAACTGGTCGGTGCCTCGGGCAAAGACGTGCTGACCGCGATCGTGGCCGGCTATGAGGTGTGCTGCCGGCTCGGCAACGCGCTCGATCCGACCTCGCACTACGCACGCGGCTTCCACCCCACCGCGACCGCCGGCACCTACGGCGCCGCGGCGGCGGCCGCCAAACTGTTCGGCCTGTCGCAGGACCAGATCGTCTCGGCGTTCGGCGTGTCCGGCAGCCAGGCGGCCGGCTCGCTACAGTTTCTGGTCAACGGCGCCTGGAACAAACGCTACCAGGTCGGCGCCGCCGCCATGAACGGCGTGATTGCCGCGACGCTGGCCAAGAACGGCTTTGTCGGCTCGGCCGAATCGGTCGAGGGCATCCACGGCCTCCTGGTCGGCTACACCGACACCCCGCATCGCGACAAGGCGGTGGCGGATCTCGGCCGCGTGTACGAGACCATGAAGATCGGCGTGAAGCCGTATCCGAGCTGCCGCTACACACATGCGGCGATCGACGCCCTGCTCGCGATGCGCCGCGAGCACAATCTGACGCCTGAGCAGATCATGCGCGTCGAGGTCGGGCTGCATCAGAACGGCATCACCCTGACCGGCGACGCGCCAACCAAAAGGCATCCGCGCTCGATCGTCGGCGGCCAGTTCTCGATGTTCTTCACCGGCGCACTGGCGCTCGAGCAAGGCAGCTTCGGCTGGGACGACTACACACGGCTCGGCGACCCGGCGATCGATGCCCTTGCGGACAAATTCGACGTCGTGCGCGACGAACGGCTGGAAGGCAGAACCCATCCGTTCGGCGCCCGGGTTTCGATCACCACCGAGGACGGCACGCACGAGCGCCTCTACACCGATCCGTCGGGCGAGCCCAACTCGTTCCCAAGCGACCAGGCGATGACGCAGAAGTTCATGCAGCTCGCCCGCCCGGTGCTCGACGACCGGGCACAGCGCTTCGCCGATGCTGTGCTGACGCTGGAGCGATTCGCCCGGGTGAGCGAGGCGACGGCGTTGGGGCGGTAGGGACTTTTTGCGGTATTGACATACTTGCAATCTGGCGTAGCAGGGAAGCCGACACTCCCGGAGAGTGGAGAGCGGTCGATGCAACGCTTCGTCTGTGAACAGAACATTGCGCACTTCCAAAAGCTGCTCGAGACGGCCGAGGACGAGACGCTGCGCCGGACGCTGCTCGGTCTGCTGTCGGCCGCCAAGCGCGAGCTGGCGCTGCTGAATTCGCAGATCTCCGGCGCCGATCTGTCGCCGCTCGGGTGCCGAAGGCCGACCGGCGACATCGCCGTGGTGCTGGCGCAGTTTCGTGCCAGCTTCGATGCGCCCAACCGCCCCTACATGCTGATCGACGCCGGCCCTGGCCTGACGATCCTCGATGCAAATGACGCCTTCGCCCACGCGACGTTGACGGTGCGCGACGCCATCGTCGGCAAGCCGCTGTTCGAAGTGTTTCCCGACAACCCAGCGATCGATACGGCCGACGGCGTGAGCAATATCTACAACTCGCTCCGCACCGTGGTGGAAACCGGTCAGCCGCACGCGCTCGCCGTGCAGCGCTACGATGTCCGTAACGGCGATGGCGTGTTCGTCGAGCGCTATTGGCAATCGATCAACACGCCCGTGCGGGACGCCGGCGGCCGGCTGCTCTGCCTGCTGCACAATGTCGAGGATGTCACCGCCGAAGTTCTGGCAAACTAGCGGCGACCGATCCGAAGCCTCCGGCAGCAGTCACGAAGCCGTGGCGAAACCATCAGCCTGCTCATGCGTCTGGAAGGCGTTGACCGGAACGTCTATGGTTCTGAAGTACCGCACTCTGGACGTAAGACGACGCTCTCGTTCGCTTGGGGATGAAGCTGATGCCGATAGCCACCACTGCAGACCGCGCTTCGGAGTTTCTCGGCGGCCTGTTCAACAGCCTCACTGAGCGAGGCCGCAGCCTGTTCGGGCTGACCAGCTCGCAGCCGATGTCCGGCGACGAACTGATCGCGCTCGGCGAGACGCTGCTATCCCGCCGCGGCGAAGCGTCCGGCGTGGCGTTGGCGGCGTCGCTGCTCGCCGGCTACGAGGCTGCGGGCGAGGACGACAGGCTGGTGTTTCTCGATGCGCTCGCCGAACAGTTCGGACCCGACCTCGCCGAACTCAACGCCGCGATCGAGGCGTTCCGCGCCGACCCCACGTCGGAGGCCACCGGTGAACTGATGCACGCCGCCGAACCGCGCCGGCAGGAGCTGATCCGCCGCCTCAACCATGCGCCGGGCGGCACCGCCGCGCTGGTGAAGATGCGCGAAGCGGTGCTGGCCCGCATCGCCGCGCATCCGCAACTGCGTCACGTCGACGACGATTTCGTGCATCTGTTCACCTCGTGGTTCAATCGGGGATTCCTCGTGCTGCAGCGGATCGACTGGACGACACCGGCCAACATCCTCGAAAAGATCATCCGCTACGAGCAGGTCCACACCATCCACGACTGGGACGATCTGCGCGCGCGGCTGGCTCCGCCCGACCGCCGTTGCTACGGCTTCTTCCATCCCCGGTTGGTCGATGAACCGCTGATCTTCGTCGAGGTCGCGCTGACCAAGGACAGCCCGGCCGCGATCGCGCCGCTGCTTGATCTCGAGCGCGAGCCGATCGCCGCCAGCGACGCCACCACCGCGGTGTTCTATTCGATCTCCAACACCCAGCAGGGCCTCGCCGGCATTTCGTTCGGCAACTTTCTGATCAAGCAGGTGGTGGAGGAGATCAAGCGCGAGCTGCCGAACGTGCAGACCTTCGTGACGCTGTCGCCGGTGCCGGGTTTCGCCAAGTGGCTCCAGCGCGAACGCGACAATCCGGACTCGACGCTGCTCGACGCCTCGGCGCGCACCGCGCTCGAGGCGCTGGACACGCCGAACTGGTTCGACGACGCCGACACGGCCGATCGGCTGAAGCCGATCGTGCTGCAGCTCGCGGCCGCTTACTTCCTGCAGGCCAAATCGAAGAACGGCCGTCCCCTCGATCCGGTGGCGCGCTTCCACCTTGGCAACGGCGCGCGGCTCGACCGGCTGAACTTCCTCGGCGATCGTTCGCCGAACGGCATGCGACAGTCGCACGGGCTGATGGTCAACTACCTGTACGCGCTCGGCGACATCGAATCCAACCACGAGGCACTGTTCGAACGCGGCCAGATCGCCGCCTCCTCCGCGGTGCGCAAGCTGGTGCCGACAAAGCCGGTGACGAGCGAGCCGCGCAAGAGCAACGGAAAAACTGCCAGCGCCCCGCAGGCCGCGCCGACGGCGTGAGGAACGACGGCATGCCTGCCGCGTCTTGCACAGGCTTCACCCCGTCATTGCGAGGAGCGCAGCGACGAAGCAATCCAGCTCTTGGTACACGAGGCTCATGGATTGCTTCGCTTCGCTCGCAATGACGATCTCAAACGTCGAGGAGTTCGTCTCATGAGCTGGATGCCCACCAACGATCCGACGCTCGGCGATCCTGCGACCTGTGACGCGCTGGAGCTGATCATCGTGCCGCGGACGCGCGATCTCGGCGATGGCTTCGCGGTCCGGCGCGCACTGCCGCACGGCAAGCGCCAGATGGTCGGCCCGTTCATCTTCTTCGATCATTTCGGGCCGGTGCAGTTCATCGCCGGCAAAGGCATGGACGTGCGGCCGCATCCGCATATCGGGCTGGCCACCGTCACCTATCTGTTCGACGGCAAGATCATGCACCGCGACAGCGAGGGCAACATCCAGGAGATCGCGCCCGGCGCGATGAACCTGATGACCGCCGGCCGCGGCATCGCGCATTCCGAACGGACGCCGGACGTCGAACGGCGCGACGGCCAGTCGATGCTCGGCCTGCAGAGCTGGATCGCGCTGCCGCAGGCGTCCGAAGAGATCGCGCCGAGCTTCCAGCACTTTGCTGCGGCGACGCTGCCGATGGTGCAGGACACCGGCTTCACCGCCCGGGTGATCGCCGGCTCCGCATTCGGCAAGGCCTCGCCGGTGACGATGGTGTCGCCGTGGTTCTATGCCGAGGTCAACGCCAAGGCCGGCACCGCGGTGCCGCTCGATCCGGACCACGAGGAGCGCGCGGTCTACGTGGTCGACGGCGAAGTCGAGATCGCCGGCGAGCGCCACGCCGGCCCGGCCCTGCTGATTTTCCGCCCCGGCGACCGCATCACTGTCCGGGCAAAGACGGACACGCGGATGATGTTCCTCGGCGGCGATGCGCTGGAGGGGCCGCGCCACATCTGGTGGAATTTCGTCTCGTCCAGCAAAGAGCGGATCGAACAGGCCAAACAGGACTGGAAAACCGGCCGTTTCGCCGCCGTCCCGAACGAGAGCGAGTTCATTCCGCTGCCGGAATGATAGACTGCGGGCCCGAACCGATCCCCGCCGCCGGCCGCGCCGGCGGCCGTCTCTGCCTGGAACACCGCCCATGACCACGATGCTCTCGAGCGACCTGCCGCTGACCAAGATCGGCCGCGGCAAGGTGCGCGACATCTATGCCGTCGACGACGACCGGCTGCTGCTCGTCACCACCGACCGGATCAGCGCCTTCGACGTGGTGATGGGCGAGACCATTCCGATGAAGGGCGCCGTGCTGACCCAGGTGAGCGCATTCTGGTTCGGCCAGCTCGGCGGCGTGGTGCCGCATCACATGATCAGCGCCGACATCGACAAGATCATCGCCGCGGTCCCGGCGCTGCAGGGCCATCGCGCGGCGCTGGCCGGCCGCACCATGCTGTGCCGGCGCACCACCGTATTCCCGATCGAATGCGTGATCCGTGGTTACATCACCGGCTCGGCCTGGAAGGAATACGCCGCCTCCGGCACGCTGGCGGGCGAGAAACTGGCCGAAGGGCTGAAGGAAAGCGAGCGGCTGGATCCGCCGATCTTCTCGCCGGCCACCAAGGCCGAGACCGGCCACGACGAGAACATCACCATCGCGCGGATGCGTGAGATCATCGGCGACGAAGCCGCCTACACGCTCGAGAGCATGACGCGCGCGATCTACACCCAGGGCGAACAGGTCGCCCGCGAGCAGGGCATCATCATCGCCGACACCAAGTTCGAGTTCGGCCGCGACAAGGACGGCCGCATCATCCTGATCGACGAGGTGATGACGCCGGATAGTTCGCGGTTCTGGGCGGCCGATACCTACGCGCCGGGCCGGTCGCAGCCGTCATTCGACAAGCAGCCGCTGCGTGATTATCTCGACGCCGAACGCCGTGGCGGGCGCTGGAATGGCGAAGCGCCGCCGCCGACGCTGCCCGCCGAGATCGTCGAGGCGACCTCGAAGCGCTATCTCGATGCCTACCGCCGGCTGACCGGCGCCGATCTGGTAGTGACTTAAGCCAGCGCTGCGCCGGATTGCGGGAATACCCCGCCATCCGGCATCGGCATCTACACTCTTTCGATCACACGCCTTCGAACAGCACCGTCGACAAATAGCGTTCCGAGAACGACGGCACGATCGCCACGATGGTCTTGCCGGCGTTTTCCGGCCCTTGCCGAGTTCGATCGCGGCCGCGATCGCCGCGCCCGACGAGATGCCGCCTGGGATACCCTCGTGCCGCGCCAGCGCGCGCGAGGTTTCGATCGCGGTGGCGCTGGGGATCTTGACCACTTCGTCGATCACCGAGCGATCGAGGATATCCGGCACGAAGCCGGCGCCGATGCCCTGTATCTTGTGCGGGCCGGGCGCGCCGCCCGACAGCACCGGGCTTTCTTCCGGCTCGACCGCCACCACCTTCAGCGACGCCTTGCGTGGCTTCAGCACCTGGCCGACGCCCGAGACGGTGCCGCCGGTGCCGACGCCGGCCACGAAGATATCGACCGCGCCGTCAGTGTCGTTCCAGATCTCTTCCGCGGTGGTGCGGCGATGCACCGCCGGGTTGGCGAGGTTCTTGAACTGCTGCGGCATCACCGCATTCGGGGTCGCCGCCACCAGCTCTTCGGCCTTGGCGACCGCGCCCTTCATGCCCTTGGCGGCTTCGGTCAGCACCAGTTCGGCGCCGAGGAACGCCAGCATCTTGCGGCGCTCGATCGACATCGATTCCGGCATCACCAGCTTCAGCCGGTAGCCCTTGGCGGCGGCCACGAAGGCCAGCGCAATACCGGTGTTACCGGAGGTCGGCTCGATCAGCACGGTGTCGGGCTTGATGATCCCTTCCTGCTCCAGCGCCGCAATCATCGCCGCGCCGATACGATCTTTCACGCTGCTCGCCGGATTGAAGTACTCGAGCTTGGCGTAGATCGTCGCGTTGACGCCGTGCTGCTGCGGCAGCCGGTTCAGACGTACCAGCGGCGTATCGCCGTAAGCATCGGCGATCGACTCGTACACCCGGCCGCGGCCGGGACGATGGGCGGGTGCTTCTGCGACGGCTTTGATCGATGCGGTTGCTGCGCTGGACATGACGCCTCCTCACTCAGGTTGGCGGATTTACGGGAACTGTCACTGGGCAATCTGCTAGCCCGCCGCGGCCCCGTCAACGCGGCTGGTAAAAATGGAACAAACACCTCTAAAGCGACGGGTTTCTGGAATACGCGTGCTGCTTAGACGCTCCGGCTTGGGCTGAAATCCCGCCCTGCGGGAGGGACATTTCTGCATCGCCCTTCACAAGGCCGTCACGCTGACTGTAGTATGCCTTCGCATGCTGCTTCGCAGCGTCGATCGACGGGGGTCAGGAGCGTTTCTTGAACGCGCATGTCTCACATGGCGGTTGGCCGGTGCTGGTGCTCAACGCGGACTTCCGGCCGCTCAGCTACTATCCGTTATCGCTTTGGTCGTGGCAGGACGCGGTCAAGGCGGTGTTCCTCGATCGCGTCAATATTGTCGCCCATTACGACCGCGCGGTCCACAGTCCCAACCTCGACTTCCAGCTTCCGAGCGTGGTGTCGCTGAAATCCTTCGTCAAGCCGACCACGCATCCGGCCTTCACCCGGTTCAACGTGTTCCTGCGCGATCGGTTCGTCTGCCAATATTGCGGCGCGCCGGAAGACCTCACCTTCGACCACATCATCCCGCGCTCGAAAGGCGGCCAGACCACCTGGGAGAACGTCGTCGCGGCCTGCTCGCCGTGCAACTTGCGCAAGGGCAATCTGACGCCCGAGCAGGCCAAGATGTTTCCGCGCCAGACTGCGTTCGCCCCGACGGTGCATCAGCTCCACCGCAACGGCCGACTGTTCCCGCCGAACTATCTGCACGAGAGCTGGCTCGATTACTTGTACTGGGACACCGAGCTGGATCCGTAGTCCGCCTGCGGCCCGAAGGTCTCGCCTCGACCCTGCCGCGCAGCTTCCCTGCCCGCTTTACACCGCCTCCCGCAGGCTGCACTGCTGCGTTCGAAGTCGCGTGCGAGCGGATCGGTGATGTCGGGTTTTCTTCTTCTACTGTTGCCGCCGGCCCTCTGGGTGGGCTGGCGGATGGCGTCCAGGCGGACGGTGTTGCCGTGCCCGTCGGAGATCGCCTGGCTGGTGGAGATGGAGAATCCGCTGGCACGCGCCACGCGGTCCGAACAGGTCGTGGCGCAACTGCAGCTGCGGCCGGGTGACCACGCGATCGACATCGGTTGCGGCCCCGGACGGGTGACGCTTCCGCTGGCGCGGGCCGTCGGCCCCAACGGCCAGGTGACCGCGCTCGATGTGCAGGACGGCATGCTGACGAAAGTTGCCGCCAAGGCCGAGGCCGAAGCGCTGAGCAATATCCGCCTGCTCCGAGCCGACGTCCGGGAAGCGGCCGTCGCGGCGGGCTCGCTGGATGCGGCCGTGATGGTGATGGCCCTCGGCGAGTTTCCGAGCGGCACCGAGATCTTTCCATCGGTGCATCGCATGCTGCGCCCCGGCGGCCGTCTGCTCGTCGCCGAGAGCGTGTTCGATCCGCACTACGTGTCCCGCCGCCGCGTGCGCGAGCGGGTTGCGGCCGCGGGATTTCGCGAGCTGCGCTGCAGCGGCAACGGCTTCGGCTACAGCATCACGTTCGAGCGGCCGTAGCCGGCAGCGACGCGACGCCGGGCACAGTTCGTTTCCTGCGCCGCGACGTCACCCGCCGGCCGGCAGATGCACGATCCACGGTTCGTCGAATACGTGCTCTTCGAGATTCGCCCCCGGCCCGCCGCGGTCGATCACCACGAAATCCTGCGCGGCGCCGAACGGCGTCAGCACGCCGTGCCAAATGTTGCGGGCGTAGCAGATGCCCTGATGCGGGGCGGTGACGAAGGCCTGCGGCGCCCCGGGCTTGCCGGCTTCATCCGGGCAGACCACCACCAGGAACGGCGCGGCATTCAGCGGCACGAACGCCTGGGCGCCGAGCGGATGGCGCTCGACCAGGTTGAGCCAGAGCGGCATCGCGTAAGGCTGCGCCTCCACCAGGCCGACCACCACGCGCGCGCCGTCGCCGATCACCTCGATCTCGGCGAGATCGTGGAAGCGCCTTGCCATGCCGGCATTCATCGGCCGCGAAGAGGCCTGCGCCGTATCGATCACCTGGCCGAACGGCGCGAACGCTGCCGCCGTCAGCGGCTGCGCGACGATCTTTCGCGCGATATCGCTCATCGTCCGAGCCCGCGGCGGCCGAGCGCCGGATGGCGGTTGACGTCCTTGTACAGCAGATAGCGGAAGCGGCCGGGACCGCCGGCGTAGCAGGCCTGCGGACAGAACGCGCGCAGCCACATGAAATCGCCGGCCTCGACCTCCACCCAGTCGCGGTTGAGCCGATACACCGCCTTACCTTCGAGCACGAACAGCCCGTGCTCCATCACATGGGTCTCCTCGAACGGAATCGAGGCGCCGGCCTGCAGCGTGACGATGTTGACGTGCATGTCGTGGCGCAGATCCTCCGGGGAAACGAACCGCGTCGTCGCCCAGGAGCCGCCGGTGCCGGTCATGCCGGCCGGCTCGATCTCTGACTCATGGGTGACGAAGGCATCCGGCGCATCGAGACCCGGCACGGGTTCGTAGGCCTTGCGAATCCAGTGGAAGCGCGCCGCCTCACTGCCAGCGTTGCGCAGCCGCCAGCCGCAGCCGGGCGGCAGATAGGCGTAGCTGCCGGGGCGCAGCGCATGGGACTTGCCGCCGAGGTCGAGGCTCGGCGTGCCGCTGACCACGAAGACGACGCCTTCGCCTTGAGGATCAGGCTCCGGATCATCGCTGCCGCCGCCGGGTGCGACCTCCACCAAGTATTGCGCGAAGGTCTCGGCGAAACCGGACAGCGGCCGCGCCAGAATCCAGACGCGGGTATCGGTCCAGCCCGGCAGCAGGCTGGTGACGATGTCGCTCATCACGCCGTGCGGGATCACCGCATAGGCCTCGGTGAACACCGCGCGGCCGGTGTGGAGCGCGGTCTGAGGCGGCAGGCCGCCGCAGGCCGGGTTGTAGTTCGGGGCGTTCATCGGGCCTCTCCCATTGTTTCTTATTAGCAAGCCCCGCGATCAGGCGGAGGCTTCCGCGACCGGCGCATCCAGAATCGCCGCGGTGTCGGTGGTGACCTCGCCGTTCAGCACGCGCTTCGCCTGGGCCCGGTCGATGTCGCCCTCCCATGCGGCGATCACCACGGTAGCCACGCAATTGCCGACCAGATTGCCGAGCGCGCGGGCGATGCCGACGAACCAGTCGACCGACAGCACCAGCACCAGGCCGATCAGCGGAATGTCCGGCACCGCCGACAGCGTTGCGGCCAGCACCACGATCGCCGAGCCGGGGACGCCGTGAGCGCCCTTGGAGGTGAGCAGCGCGATGCCGAGGATCACCAGCAGATGGCCGAACGACAGCGGCGTGTTGGTGGCCTGGGCGATGAACACCGTCGCCAGCGTCAGATACAGCGAGAACGCATCGAGGTTGAACGAGTAGCCGGTCGGAATCACCAAACCGACGGTCGAGTCCTTGATGCCGAGCCGCTCCAGCTTGCGCATCACCTGCGGCAGCACGCTGTCCGACGACGCCGTACCGGCCACCACCGTCAGTTCTTCGCGCAAATAGGCCAGCAGCTTTATCAGGCTGAAGCCCGCCAGCCGCATGATGGCGCCGAGGATCACGAACACGAACAGCGCGACACCGGCATAGAACAGGCCGACCAGCATGCCGAGCTGCTTGAGCGAGCCGATGCCGTATTTGGCGACCGTGAACGCCACCGCGCCGAGCACGCCGAGCGGCGCCAGCCGGACGATGATGCCGATGATCTTGAACAGCACTTCGGTGATCCGCTCGATGCTGTCGGCCAGCGGCTTGCCGCGGTCGCCGAGCAGCGACAGCCCGGCGCCGAACAGGATCGCGATGATCAGCACCTGGAGTACGTCGCCTTTGGCGAACGCGTCGACGAAGGTGGTCGGCACCAGGCGCATCAGGAAGTCGGTGAAGCCGGTGACTTCCTTGACGTGGCTGCTGTAGCCGGCGAGCAGCGATGCATCCAGCGTCGCGGTGTTGACGTTCATGCCGGCACCGGGCTGGAACACGTAGGCCAGCACGATGCCGAGCGCGAGCGCCACCGTCGTCACCGCCTCGAAGTAGATCAGCGATTTCAGCCCGACCCGCCCGACCTTCTTCAGGTCGCCGGCGCCGACGATGCCGTGGACGACGACGCCGAACACCAGCGGCGCGATCGCGAACTTGATCAGTTTGATGAACAGGTCGCCGAGCGGCTTCAACGCGACCCCGACTTCAGGCCACAGCGCACCGACAACGACACCAAGCACGAGGGCGGCGACCACCTGCCCAAACAGCGACGCGAAAAACCGCTTCATCGGAATGTTCCCGGATCTGGAGCCTGCGAAACAATCACTGCTGAGTTTCTAGACGTCAAATATTTCGTCTGTCTTTATTGAGACGATCTGCATATCATTGGCCGATGGAAATCCGCCATCTCCGCTATTTCGTCGCCGTGGCGCGCCACCTGAATTTCACCGCCGCCGCGGACAGCCTCGGTGTCGCGCAACCACCGCTCAGTCAGCAGATCAAGGATCTGGAAGCCGAAATCGGCACCGCGCTGTTCGAGCGGACCACCCGCCGCGTCGCGCTGACACGCGCCGGCGAAGACTTCCTGAAGCAGGCACTCGCGATTCTGGACCGCGCCGAGACCGCCGTTCAGCGCGCCCGCTCGATCGGCGCCGGCACGGCGGGCATCCTCAATGTCGGACTGACGGGATCGGTGCTCACCGGCCCGCTGGGACGAGCGATCCAGCAGTTCTCCCTGAGCTGCCCGGACGTCGACCTCCGAATCCATGAGATGTCGCCGGACCGGCAGATTGCGGCGCTGAAATCCGGGCAGACCGACGTCAGCTTCCTGCGCACCCCGCCGCAGGACGTCGATATTTCGAGCGAACTGGCATGGCGGGAGTCGGTGCGGCTCGTCCTCCCGAAAGGCCATGCATTATCGTCGAAGAAGGTCACGCTCGCCGACCTCAGGAACGAGAGCTTCGTGTTCCTGCGCCTCCAGGACTCGCTGTTCGCGAAATATCTGTGGCAGTGCTGCTTCGAGGCGGGCTACGCGCCGCGCGTGACCCATCAGGCGATCGAGTCGGCGTCGCTGACGAGTCTGGTCGCGGCGGGCCTCGGCATCGCCATCATCCCGGAATTCGTCAGCAAGCTGGCGCATCAGGATGTGGTGTATCGGCCGATCGCCGGTCCGCCGATCCGGGCGGACGTCCACGCGCTGACCACCGGCGCCGCCAACGCACTCGCACGCCAGTTCGTCGCGCTGGTCCAGACCTTGGCGGGGAAGGAGCCCCGGACAACCGATCGCCCGCAGCGCCGTTGACATCGCCGAGGTCGATCACAGCTCGGCACGAATTCAGGACGGCTTCGCCGGTCCGCCGCCACCGCGATTCGATCGTCAAGCCGCAGGTGGCGTAGCCCGATCGGTCGGGGCTGGAATAGCAGGCGCCGACTTGCCCCCTGCCGAACCGATGCTGGGAGCCGGGTTGCCGATTTCCTGACGCGCCGAGGAGTAGATATCCCAAGTGGCGATGAACATCGCGGCGATCACCGGACCGATCACAAAGCCGTTCAGCCCGAACACTTCGATGCCGCCGAGCGTGGAAATCAGCACGACATAATCCGGCATCCGCGTATCCTTGCCGACCAGGATCGGACGCAGGAAGTTGTCGACCATGCCGATCACCAGCGTCCCCCACACGATCAGCCCGACGCCGTGCAAGAGCGAACCGGTGGCGATCAGATACAGCGCCATCGGCAGCCAGACGATGCCGGCGCCGACGGCCGGCAGGAGGGATAGAAACGCCATCACCACCGCCCACATCAGCGCACCGCTGATGCCGAGCACATAGAAGGCGAGCCCGCCGAGCGCGCCCTGGATCAGGGCGATCAGCATGTTGCCCTTGACGGTTGCGCGGATCACGACGGTGAATTTGTCGAGCAACCTCGTCTGGTGGTCGACGCCGAGCGGCATCGCGCGGCGAATGCGTCCTGCCAGGAGATCGCCGTCGCGCAGCAGAAAGAACAACAGATACACCATGACGAACAGATTGACCGTGAAGTCGAAGGTGCTCTGGCCGATGTCGAGCGCCTGCCCCGCCAGATACTGACTGCCGCGCAGCAGCACCGCCGACAGCCTCTCCTGCAGATCTGACAGATTGCCGACGCCGAACCGGCTGAGCAAATCGCCGACCCAGTCCGGCCGCGCCGCCATCAATTCGCGCATCTTGTTGAGCAGATCGAGATTGCCGGATTCGATCTTCGCGTATGTCGCCGCCGCTTCCCGCGCCAACGCCGCGCCGATGAGCGACAGCGGCAGCAGCACCATCAGCACGATGATCGCGACCGACGTCAGCGCCGCGAGATTACGCCGGAAGCCGAACGAGCGATTGAGGCCACGGTTCAACGGCGCGAACAGAATCGCGATCACAACGCCCCACAGCACCGCACCGTACAGCGGCCACAGGATCCAGCAGAACAGGACGGTCGCCCCGATCAGCAGCAGAATGAAGAAGCTGTTCTCCGAGGCACGCATTCACCGCATTCCCTTCACGACGTCGTTTAGCATAACGGTCGACACTGCCTTTGGCTCCGGCTGACTTACACAACTGGCGCGGCCAGTAAAAGTACTTGGTCTTGCGATCTGCGGCTCCGGCCCAGATCCACGCGCGCCGGCGGAGCCAGCTTGGCACATTCGCGGCCTGCTCTGACATGACCTTCCCCAGGGACGGTTCGGTGGCGAAAACCTCCGCCGAATTCACGCCCCGTATTGGTACGGAGTGCTGAATTAACGTTGCGACAAGCAGAGCGATCCAAAGCTTTTTTACACGCGACGACGTCGGACTGACGCTTCGTCCGAGGACAAGCGCACGCGGCCGGCATCCTCCCGCGTGCGGGCATCAACAATCACCAGCCCGCCGGGCAACTGGAAATCAGACCATGCTTTCAAGGTTCTCGATCCGGACCAAAATTACGTCGCTGGTAGCGACGTTGCTGATCGCTCTGTCCGGACTCGGCGGGCTCAGTCTGGTCAAGCTGAATTCGATGAACGCCAATACGGTGGATATCACCACCAACTGGCTGCCGACGGTGACGCTGCTGGGCCAGATGCGCGCAGAAGCCCTCGAATACCGGATAAAGCTGCGGGACCATCTCCTGGAGACCGACGACGCCACGATGGCTGCGATCGAAAAACAGATCGAGGCGACCGAAAACCGGATCAAGAGCGCACAGAAGCGCTACGAGGGGCTGATCTCATCACCCGAGGAGCGGCAGATTTACGAGGCCTGGCTCGAGGCCTGGAATCAATACCGGGCCGTTGTACCGAAGCTGCTGGAGCTGTCGCGCAAGGCCAACAACGGGCAGATTTCGGTCGAGGGCATGAGCCTGCTGAGCAAGACGCTGATGCCGCTCGGCGCGCGAATGGACGCTATTTTCCAGAAAGACATCGATCTGAACAACAAGGGCGCCGACGATGCCAGCGCCGCAGCTTCTGCGACCTATGGTTCGGCGTTCTTCATCGTTCTGACGATCCTCGGCCTGGCAATCGCAGTCGGCGTCATCTCCAGCGTGATGGTGATCCGCGACATCACATCCGGCATCGGTTCGATCATCAAGCCGATGCAGGCCCTGGGCCAAGGCGATCTCTCGGCCGACGTGCCCTATCGCGGCGTGCGCACCGAGATCGGCGCGATGGCGGATTCGCTGCAAATCTTCAAGGAGGCGCTGATCGCCAAAAAGGCCGCCGACGAGGCCGTCGCACACGAAGCCGAAGCCAAGATCGCGCGCGGCCAGCGTGTCGATTCCGCAACCCGGCAGTTCGAAACCGCAATCGGCCAGATCGTCGAGACGGTGTCGGCGGCTTCGACCGAACTCGAGGCATCCGCCGGAACGCTGACCGCGACCGCCGGGCACGCCGAGGAACTGACCACCGCGGTCGCGGCGGCATCCGAACAAGCCTCTGCCAACGTGCAGTCGGTGGCTTCGGCGACCGAGGAAATGTCGTCTTCGATCTCCGAGATCAGCCGCCAGGTGCAAGAATCCGCACGGATTGCCACCGATGCGGTCGATCAGGCGCGCAAGACCAACGACAGCGTCGGCATGCTGTCGACCGCCGCGGCCCGGATCGGTGACGTTGTCGAGCTGATCAACACCATCGCGGGGCAGACCAACCTGCTGGCGCTCAACGCCACCATCGAGGCAGCGCGCGCCGGCGACGCCGGCCGCGGTTTCGCGGTGGTCGCCGCCGAGGTGAAAGCGCTCGCCGAGCAGACAGCGAAGGCGACCGGCGAGATCGGCCAGCAGATTACCGGCATTCAAGCCGCTACCGATCAGTCGGTGTCGGCCATCAGGGAAATCGGCCTGACCATCGGGCGGATGTCCGAAATCGCCTCCACCATCGCGTCTGCGGTCGAGGAGCAAGGCGCCGCCACCCAGGAGATTTCGCGCAACGTCCAACAGGCCGCGCACGGAACCCAGCAGGTGTCGTCCAACATCACCGATGTCCAGCGCGGCGCGACCGAAACGGGCATGGCTTCGGGGCAGGTTCTGTCGGCAGCCAAATCGCTGTCGCAAGACAGCAGTCGCCTCCGAGACGAGGTCGCCCGCTTCCTCGAAACCGTGCGGGCGGCCTGAGCAAAGCCGTTCGCGGGATCAACCTGCGCCGCGCGACAGCCGTCGCGCGGCGTCTTTTTGATCCCCGACGATTTGCGGTTGTTGCATCGACGCTGACGACCGACACTCTCGACGCTTGCAGCCACGTCGGCGCCGTTCGTCGCCGACCGCTGTGGGCGATCGGGAGGTGACGCGATGAGTGAAGCTGTGGTGGACGATATCGTGGCGCTGCTGCCGCCGCTGCTGCAGACCCTCGAATCGCTCGGCTTCGTCGCGCGTTATCTGCACCCGCCGGAATTCAGCGACCTGCTGAAGCTCGCCGGCACACCCGAGGACGCGTTGCGCGCCGAGCTGCCGCGGCTTGCGAACTGGCCGGAGACGTTCACGCATCTCAGCATCCCGCTGCAGAGCGCTGGGGAGCAGGCGCTTGCCGCTTTTGCCGGCCTGCGTGCAGTCGACGCCGGCCAGGGCGACCTCGGTGACGTATTCCGGGCGCTCCGGCACCTGCCGCAGGCCTTGGAGGCGCTGTATCCGCTGGCGGCAACGCTGCCGCCGGTGTCCAGCTTCTTCCTCGAGCCGGCCAGCCAGCAGGACGAGGCGCTTCTGGCGCGGCTGACACAATCCAAGCATCCGGACAGCGGCGTGTTTCACCGGCTCAACGAGGTCGGCAGCCGCGGCGGTTATTCGCTTTATGTGCCGGAATATTACGACCCCGCGCGGGAATGGCCGCTGGTGATGGCGCTGCACGGCGGCAGCGGCCACGGCCGGATGTTTCTCTGGAGCTGGCTGCGCGACGCCCGCAGCCGCGGCGCAATCGTGGTGGCGCCGACTGCGAGGGGGCGAACTTGGGCGCTGAGGGGCGATGATGTCGACTCGCCCAATCTGGCCCGCATCCTCGACGAGGTGCGGGGGCATTGGCGGATCGATTCGTCGCGGCTTCTGCTCACCGGCCTCAGCGACGGCGGCACCTTCTGCTACGTCTCGGGCCTGACCAGCGACTCGCCCTTCACCCATCTGGCGCCGATCGCCGCGAGCTTTCATCCGCTGCTCGCCGGGCTAGCGGATTCCGCGCGGCTGAGCGGGCTGCCGATCCAGATCGTGCACGGCCGGCACGATTGGATGTTTCCGGTGGAAGTGGCCCGACAGGCGCACGAGGCGCTCGTCGCCGCCGGTGCCGACGTCAGCTACCGCGAAATCGCCGACCTCAGTCACAGCTATCCGCGCGAGGCCAACACCGCGCTGCTCGATTGGCTGAAGGTGCCGGCGGCGTAACGTTCAGATCGCGCGCCGCGCCAGTAGAGTCTGCCGGGCCAATTCCGATGCCCGGCCACGATCGGCGAATAGAGCCAGCAAAAATAGCACCAAACCACTGTGAAACAGGCCGGCGCCGAGAGCCGTCGGCGCGATCTGCCAGATCAGCACCGGTGCCGCCACCATCAGGGCAGGCGCCAGCACGTAGGCTGCACTCAGCAAAGGCGACGCAGGATATCCCAGCCGCCAGGCCACGGCGCCGAGCGCGGCAAACGCCAGCAGCGCCTTCACGCCGGCCATGAAGCGCAACAACAACACCAGCTCGGCATCACGCTGGGCCAGCCCAGCCGTGGCCGCATCGGGCGAGGCCAGCACCGCCGCGACAGCCGCGACCAGCGCTGCCGCGATCACCAGTACCGGACGCGGCATCGACCAGCACAACGGGGCGGCGGCGTGCGAGACGGGCAGCACAGAAGAATCGGACATTCGCGACATCCTCGGCTGATGATGGTGCTCGCAAGCGTAACGCGGCGGTTGCGGCGGCGGCAAATCACACTGCGGCGACGCGAACTTCAGCGTACCAACAGAGTCACCAGGACCGGCACCAGCAGAGCGGTGATCAGCGCATTCAAACTCATCGCGATGCCGGCGAACACGCCCGCGATGGCGTCGACCTGAAATGCCCGCGCGGTGCCGATGCCGTGCGAGGCGAGCCCCACCGCGAAGCCGCGCGCCCGGTAGTCGCGAATTCCCAGCCGGTTCATCAGCGGCGAGACCACGATCGCGCCGAGGATGCCGGTGAGGATCACCGCCACCGCAGTGAGCGACGGATCGGCGTGCAAGGACTCGCTGATACCCATTGCGACGCCGGCCGTGACCGATTTCGGCGCCAGCGACAGCACCACCGTCTCCGGCAGCCCGGCAAGCTGCGCCAGCCACACCACCGAAACGATCGCGGTGACGCAGCCGACCACCAGTGCCAGAGCCATCGGCAGGATCGCGGCCAGCACCAGCTTGCGGTTTTCATAGAGCGGCACCGCTAGCGCCACGGTGGCCGGGCCGAGCAGAAAGTGCACGAACTGCGCGCCGCTGAAATAGGTGGTGTAGGAGGTGCCGGTCGCCCACAGGAACACGCCGATGATCCACATCGCGTGCAACACCGGATTGACGAGCGGATTGCGCCCGGTCGCCTGCGACACCGCGTCGGTCGCCGCATACACCAGCAACGTCACCGTCAGCCACAGTAGCGGCGTCTGCGACAGGTACACCCACAGCGAGAACGGATTGGCGCTCATCGCGGCACCCACAGCGACAACAGCCGCGCCACCACCACGAACGTCACCACCGTCACCACCAGGGTGATCAGCACCGAGCCGGCCAACACCAGCATGATCGCGACGCCGTGGGCGGCGATCATGTCGAGCTGTTGGATCACGCCCACGCCCGCGGGCACAAACAGCAGCGACAGATGCGCCAGCATGCCTTTGGAGGCGTCTTCGACGCCTCCGTCAGCGAGTGGTCCGCGTGCCAGAGGCTTGATGTAATCGCGCGCCACCAACAGGCAGAACAGCAACATCAAGCCGAGCACTGGACTCGGCAACGGCAAGCCCAGCCCGCGAGCGATCACTTCGCCGGCGAGCTGGCACAGCAGAATCAGGCCGAGACTGGCGATCATCAGGTTCCCTCACGCGGAAAATCCGCGCGCACCGATGCGGGCTTCGCCGGAACCTGTCAATTGCGGGAGCCGGAACGGCTGCTATGCGGCCGGTCCCGGCGCCGTGGCATCCGGTATACGCCAGCCGCAAATCAGCTTCACCCGGTCCGCAGCCGAAGTCAGCCCTTCAGCCGCTTGTTGCACTCGCTCCAATAGCCGCCGCCTTTTTGAATCCAGCGCAGGCTGCCGGTGGTGTTGGCGGCCTTGTTGGCTTTCCATTGCTGCGCACAGGTGTGCAGCCGCGCGAGCGACGGCTTTTCCTGAGCGAACTTGGGATCGACCGCAGTCGGATAGACCGCGGGCCCCTGCGGCACCGCCGGCGCAGCGGCGCTGTTCGCTTTGGACTTCTTCTCGGGCTTGGCGTCGGACTTCGCCTCGGACGTGGTAGCCGCCGGCTTCGGGTCGGACTTCGACTCCGCGGGCTTGGCCTCGGCCGCCTTGCTGTCGCCGCTCGCGGCTGCGGCTGCGGCTGCGGCTGCGCAATGCTCCTTGCGGAAATCGTTCCACCCCTGCCCATTCAGGCTGCCGTCGGCCTTGGCCGCCTGATACTTCGCGCTGCACTCCTGCGCGGTCAGCGCCTGCGCAGGCGTGCCGGCGGACCACAACGTAAGCCCCGCCGCAATCAGTAGCGCCGCCCCGGTCTCGTACCTTCGAACTCTCATTGTCCCGTCTCCTTGGAATGCCACCCGCTGATATTCTATCCCGCGGCATGCAACTGACAATTGCGATCCGATTACCAGCGGCCATCGGCGACGAGCGCCATCGCGGCCGGCATGGCGATGCGCGCCGGACGCAATTGCCGACGGTATAATGATTTGCAATAAGGTCGCGTGCCTCAAAATCCAGCGCTCGCCGCCACGTCGTGGCGTTCCAAGACCTTCCAAGTGGTCGAGACCGTCGCGATCGGCTGTGCCGGCGGCGCCTTGTTCTATTGGGCACAACTCCCCGGCGGATTGATCACCGGCGCGATGATCGCAGTCGGCGCCGCCGGTCTTGCCGGACGCAAGATGGGGCTGCCGCCGCCGCTGTCGCACATCGTGCTGATGGCGCTCGGCGTCTCGCTCGGCTCGGTCGTCTCGCCCGCCATGGTGCACAATCTCAGCTCCTATCCGGTGACGATCGGCCTGCTCGCGGTGGCGACGTTCTGCGCCACCTTCGGCAGCAGCATCTACCTGCAGCGCGTCCATGGCTGGGACCGCACTTCGGCGCTACTCGCGGGCAGCCCGGGCGCGCTGTCGCAGATCATCATGCTGGCGACCGAACGCAAAGCCAACGTGCCGGGGATCGCCGTCGTCCAGGTGACGCGTGTGATCATCCTCACCAGCGCGGTGCCGATGTTGCTGGCACTGATCGGCATGGCCGGCCATGGCGCGCTGCCGTCGCGGGGGCCCGAAGCGACACCGCAGGTCTTGGCGATCCTGATCGCGGTCGCGGTCGGAGTTTCGATGCTGCTGCGGCTGGTGAATTTCCCCGCGAGTTGGATGTTCGGCGCCATGCTCGGCTCGTCGGTGCTGCACGGCGCCGGCTGGGTCGAGGGCACCCTGCCGCAATGGGCCTATCTGGCGGCGCTGGTCGGGATCGGAACCCTGATCGGGTCACGGTTCGGCGCCATCAAGCCGCGCACCATCCTCAGCTATATCGGAGCGGCGTTGGGATCGTTCGCGGTCGCGATCGCCATCTCGGCGGTGTTCGTGGTCGCCATCATGCTGACCACCCCGGTGAGGCTCAACGACCTGGTGGTGGCGTTTTCACCAGGCGCAATGGACGCCATGATGGCGCTGGCGCTGACCCTGCACATCGATCCGGTGTTCGTCGGCGCTCACCATTTGTCGCGCTTCATCTATGTGTCGATCGTCACGCCCGGCATCGTGCACCTGTTCGGCAAAAGCCCGGACGATCTCGACGACTGAAGATCACCGCCGCAGTCGCGCCAGGCCCCAGCCGCACAAGGCTGCCAGCGCCAGCGACATCAGCACGTTGTAGCCCGCGAAGGACAGGCCGAGAAAGCGCCACTGCACCTCGTCGCAGCGCACCACCTTGACCTTGTCGAGCTGCGCCAGCAGGCCGCCGGCCTTGCTGAGATCCAGGATCGGCCCCGAACAGTCGGACGGGCCGGCCCAGAAGCGCCATTCGACGCCGGCGTGATAGGCGGCGAGGCCTGCGTTGCCGAGCGCCATCAGGCCGAGCACCGCCAAGCCGGCGGCGAGCAACCAAACAGGCGCCCGGCGCCAGGCCAAGAAAGCCACCAGCAAACCGAGCGGAATATCGAGATAATAGGCATAGCGCTGCTCGAGACAGAGCTTGCACGGGGCCAGCTCCAACACCAGCTGCGAGAACCAGGCCAGGCCCAGCGCCGCCACGGCCACGACCGCCACGGTCAACGCAACGCCCCCGGCGATCCGGGCCGAATCAGCGCGCCGGGCGGTAGCCCCGCGAGTATCGAGAAGATCAGCGTTCACGGCGGTCTCCATCATCGGCCGGGGTCCTAACGCGGGGCCGAACGGCTGTCGAGACGAGCGCTGATCAAACCGCGGTGTTTCAGCGACGCTTGAAGGTCGGGTTGACCCCGACTCCGGGACCGCTATAGTCCGCGCGCTTCGCGGCCGGAACCAACCTTCGGCCGCGCAGGCCCCTGTGGCGGAACTGGTAGACGCGCTCGACTCAAAATCGAGTTCCGCAAGGAGTGCTGGTTCGATCCCGGCCAGGGGCACCATCGCGACGGCCGCACTATGCGCCTCTCCCTGACTTGGTGCCTCTTTCCTGACTCGTCTCCGCGCATGGCACCGCCTGCTGTCCGCGCAAGGTACCTCCGGCCGACCTTCTGTTGCACCGCGCAATGACCCTTGCGGCGCAGCATCGATCGTGGCGCTGAAGAGCGGCTTCGCGAGTGACATGCGGTTCCAGTTCAGTTATCCAATCAACTAAGTAATTCAATGAAGTCGATCGGGAAACTCGGGAGGGAGGTTCGCCGTCTTGCGACTCGACAGCGGCATTCAGGATCATTGCGACGTTCGGGGACTGCTCGATCATGACCAGTACAGTGGCGAATTCCGCAGATTGCTGTGCGTGGCCAAGAACGATGGCGTCAGTTACTCTGAATGCATCACCGCCGCCGAACTGATCCGTTCCAGCAGCGGGCCGGGCTGGCGGCAGGCCTGGGAAGAGCTCGCCAGATCGCATTTGCGGCGCGCCGAACAAACCCGTCGCAGCGGCAAGGACGCCGCAACCCAGAAGGCCTGGCTGCACGCGGCGAACTACTTCATGGCCGCGGCGATCGAAAGAACCCCCGAAGGCCCAGAACCTACGCTGCAGGCTTTGGCCCGGACCTGTCTGCGGCACTATCTCGAAAACCTGACGCCCCAGGGCGAAACGGTCGCGATCCCGTGGCTCGAGGGTCGCTCGCTCGAAGGCTTCTACCTGCCGATCGTGCCGCACGGCGCGGACCCTGGTCCGGTGGTGGTGTGTATCGCCGAGACCCGGCGTACCAAAGAAGAGATTCTGTCGCTGGTTCTGCGCTCCGCCCGACAACGCGGCATGGCGTTATTGTGTGTGGACCTGCCTGACGAGATGGCGGCGGGGTGCTGCGCCCCGGAAACCGGAATCACCGCGATCCTTGATTACCTGACGGACTCCCGCGGGATAGATGCGGCACGAATCGCGGTGATCGGAGACGGCAGCCCCTCTTCGCTGGTCACGCGGGGCATCGCGCGCGACGGTCGTGTCGCCGCCGCGGTCTGTGACGGCGGGTTATGGGACTTGTGGGCGACGCAGCAGACCGAGGCACGCGGCGCCGCGCTGGGCATGATGCAGAGCTGCGCCCGTCCCTCGGTACTGACCTGTCCGCTCCTGGTGCCACTGAGGGACGGCGACGGCATCGCCCCCGCCCACGCCCGGCATCTTTTGACCGAGCGTCATCCCGGTAATCGCGACATTCTGCTGAAAGTGTTCGGCGAGAACAGCGGGACGCCCTGGCCGATCGACGGCTATGATTGGATTCTGGTGGCCGATTTCGTTTTCGACTGGCTTTCTCGGCACCTGAAGGCCGATGACGCCGGGACCGGCCGCAGCCGCCCGATCGACACCCGCCTATAGGCCGCTGGCGAGTTTAACGGTCGCCTTTTCGAGGCGATTCTGCAGCTCGCCGAGCTGCAAGGTGAGCTGCTCCAGAGCCTCGCCGCCGGTCTCTTCGAAGATGAAACGATTGAGTTCCTGCTCTTCAGTCGCCAGCCCGGCGATCTGCTTGTAGGCCTTGTCGGAGAGAGACAGTTTGACCACCCGGGCGTCGTGGCTGTCGACCTGTCGCCGGATCAGACCTTTCTTCTCCAGCAGCTTGGACTGCGTGGTGATGAACGAAGGATCGACATGCACCGCCTTGGCGACATGTCGGATCGACACGCCCTCGCCCTGCTCGAGGTCCATCACAGCCATCAAGAGCGCGAATTGGGGTCCGCTGATACCCAACGACTTAGCCCGGAACTGGCGGATTTCATCCAGGAATATCGCGACGCTGGACACCGTCGAGGCAAAACGCCTCGCGATGTCCGGGTCGATCGTTGAGGCGCGTGACGCACGGACCTCGCGTTTGTTCTTCGTCGTCTGCATTGTCCGGCACGTCATCCCGCACGAGCACGGCCGCTCGTGCATAGCTCATCGCTCGATTAGGTTTCTACTGTACACAAATTCTTCAACTTATCATATCAATTCCGAACAAACTAAGCCCCCGCGAGCATTCGCCGTTCGCCCGGCAGGATTCTATAGTCCGTTTGCGTGCACAATGCTGCACGGACATCTGCATCGAGACAGACTGTTGATGCATGACTTGTGGGTTGGTCCGCATCGCCGCAAGGCGCACCGAGCCGCCGGCAACGCCTGTGTGATCGGGTTGCATCACTAGGCGGCCATCTCCGACGCCGTCGGTTCGGACCCGGCTCGATCGAGATGCATCAGCCCGACCGAAAGCCCCCTCGGAAATTGTGCACCGCCGCAGCCTTGTTGCACAAATGCAACGTGACCCGCCAAATCAGATTGCTGAGCAGATAAATGAATTTGCTAACGTGATGAAATCAACCATGATCCGCGCAGACGGGGTGGGGCAACACAAGTCGTCCCGTTGAGAGGTTTGCCACGCCGAGGCATCGGCGAACTTCGCGTCACAGGGCCACCTCGGGTTTCTCCCGCAGGAACCGGCTCCATCCACTTTGTTGACCTTGGAGGGTAGCAATGAACATCATCAAGCAATTGGCGCTGGGAACAGCCGCGGCGGTGATCGCCGTCGGCAGCGCCCAGGCCGCCGATCTTCCGTTGAAGGCGAAAGCCGTCGAATACGTGAAGGTCTGCTCGATCTACGGCGCCGGCTTCTACTACATCCCGGGCACCGACACCTGCATCAAGCTCGGCGGCTATCTCCGCGCCGACGTGACGATCGCGGGCGGCGCCGCCTACAATATGCCGGCCTGGAACGGCAACGCCGGCCAGATGAACCGTCTCACCAACGACTATCAGTTCCGCTCTCGCCAGGACATCAACATCGACACCCGCACCGCGACCGAATACGGCGTGGTTCGCACCTTCTTCGATGCGACGTTCAACTGGACCACGGGTGACGGCATCGCGGCCGGCTCGCTCGGCGTCTACTACGCGTTCGTGCAGTTCGCCGGCTTTACCTTCGGTAAGGCGGTGTCGCAGTTCGACACGCCCTGGACCGGTTATCCGGGCAACAACACCTCGTTCCTGATCGGCGGCTACGACGACGTCACCGGCGTCAACCAGGTGTCGTACACCGCGGAATTCGGCAACGGCGTGTCGGCTTCGATCTCGCTGGAAGATCAGTCGTCGTACCTGCAGTCGGCGCTGTACAACACCTCGACGGGTGCGAACTTCCTGGCCTACGGCACCAATTCCTACGCCGGCACGTCGGTCCCCGACATCGTCGGCAAGGTCCGCGTCGATCAGGCCTGGGGTCTGTTCCAGGTGTCGGCCGCCGCGCATCAGGTTCGCGCCAGCTACTACAACACCGCTCTCGAGACCTCGGGCCACCCGAGCGACACTTGGGGCTACGCGGTGCAGGGCGCCATCTCGCTCAAGAACCTGCCGACCGGCCCCGGCGACAGCATCAACTTGACCGCGACCTACTCCAACGGCGCGACCCGTTACGTGCTGGGCGGCGTGAGCCCGAACTCGTTCGCGATTTACGGCAACAACTCGGTGCCGGGCACCTACCAGAGCGTCGCCTTCGGCGTTGCGGCTGACGGCGTGTTCGCCGGCACCAGCAACCTGAACGGCACCGGCATCGAGAAGACCTCTGCCTGGGGCATCCGTGGTGCGTTCAACCACAACTGGAACCCCTACTGGTCGTCCTCGCTGTTCGGGTCGTACACCAAGATCGACTACAACGGCACCGCGACCGGTCTGATCTGCAGCGGTCTGGGCGCCAACGTGGCCGGCTTCACCTGCAACCCCGACTTCGCGATCTCTCAGATCGGCACCGTCACCCGCTGGACTCCGGTCAAGGGTCTGACCCTGTCGGGCGAAGTGATGTACACCTACCTCGATCAGGCCTCGTCGGGCGTGCTGCCGCTGACTGCTGCAGCCACCAAGCCGGCGGCGTTCTACGAGTTCAAGGATCAGGGCGTCTGGAGCGGCAACCTCCGCGTTCAGCGCAACTTCTGATCTCCGCTTTCTCGACGCAAGAATCTGACGAACCCCGGCGGGCAACCGCCGGGGTTTTTTCTTCGAACCGACCGATTATATCGGCACGTCCGATTGGTGGATTCTGGAAGCACTTCGTCGGGACGCAATCGATCCGTCAGAGGATGCGTCGCTGCGACAGCAAGCTTGGGTCTTTCCGCAGGTTGAGACTTTGATAGTCGCGTGGCCGCGTGCCGGACGGACCTCGGATCATCGCCGGATGGAAACAAGATAATTGATCAAATTACCTGTTGTAGTCATGTAAAATGGCCATATACTTCCGTTCAAGGCCGCCGGTGACCGGTGGCCGTCGAAGGAACCGAAAGCAATTTCTCCTTCATGAGACCTCCAGGAAACCTCCGGCAATGCCCTGCCGGAGGTTTTCGCTTTTTGGCGGCAGCACGGGGGGGCCGTCGGAGCACGGAGCAACGCCCAGAGCTGACATCGGCCTCCTGATAGACGAGCGCGGCCCTGCTCTGCAGCAGAGGCATGCCGCAGCAGATTTGGGCACGGTCCCTCGGCGGCCTTGAACGGCGCCCGCTGGCGGCCGAGTTTACACGCAAAATCAACAACCTGCGGATAGGACCGCGAACCGGAGACCATTGGAGAAGCACTCTGCGGCGACGGCGGGGCGCCGATCGCATGCCTCCTTCGCCATTGGTTGCATGGCTCTTTTTGGCCCAACCGGTAGACGAATTGTTTCGTTTTCCCGCCGCTCCTAGCAAGAAAGAGCCGTTGATGGTCAACGCCGACCGCATCCTTGCTCCCCAACTTCGCTCCAAGGTCATGACTGCAGCCGACGCTGCCGCGCTGATTCCATCCGGTGCGCATGTCGGCATGAGCGGCTTCACCGGCGCCGGCTATCCCAAGCTGCTGCCGCTGGCGCTCGCCGAGCGCATCAACGCGCATCACGCGCGGGGACAAAAGTTCAAGGTCAGCGTCTGGACCGGCGCCTCGACGGCACCCGAGCTGGACGGTGCGCTCGCCAAGGTCGACGGCATCGAGATGCGGCTGCCGTATCAGTCAGACCCGACCTGCCGGAAGCGGATCAACGCCGGCCGGATGGAATACATCGACATCCACCTGTCGCATGTCGCCCAACACGCCTGGTTCGGCTTCCTCGGCAAGCTGGACATCGCGATTGTCGAGGTCGCCGGCATTCGCGAGGACGGCAATCTGATTCCGTCGTCGTCGATCGGCAACAACAAGACCTGGCTCGATCTTGCCGACAAGGTGATTTTGGAAGTCAACGCCTGGCAGGACATCCGCCTCGAAGGCATGCACGATGTGTATTACGGCACGCAGCTGCCGCCGAACCGCAAGCCGATCCCCATCATCGCTTCCGGCGACCGCATCGGTGAGCAGTATCTGCGCTGCGATCCGGCCAAGATCGTTGCAATCGTCGAGACCAACCTGCCCGACCGCAACTCGGCGTTCTCGCCGCCCGACGAAACCTCGCAGGCGATCGCCGGCCACATCCTGGATTTCCTCGGTCACGAGGTGAAGAAGGGCCGGCTGCCGCACAATCTGCTGCCGCTGCAATCCGGCGTCGGCAATGTCGCCAATGCGGTGATGAACGGTCTGGAGGACGGGCCGTTCGACAATCTCACCGCCTACACCGAAGTGCTGCAGGACGGCATGCTGCACCTGTTGCGCAAGGGCAAGCTGACCCATGCCTCGGCGACGGCGCTGTCACTGTCGCCCGAAGGCTACGACGAATTCCTGCGCAACCTCGATTTTTACCGCGAGCGCATCGTGCTGCGGCAGCAGGAGATCTCCAACCATCCCGAAGTGATCCGCCGGCTCGGCGTGATCGCGATGAACGGCATGATCGAGGCCGACATCTACGGCAACGTCAACTCGACCCATGTGATGGGCACCAGCATCATGAACGGCATCGGCGGCTCGGGCGATTTCGCCCGCAACAGCTACCTGTCGTTCTTCATGACGCCGTCGGCCGCCAAGGGCGGCAAGATCTCCTGCATCGTGCCGATGACCTCGCATGTCGATCACACCGAGCACGACGTTCAGGTGATCGTCACCGAACAGGGGCTCGCCGACCTGCGCGGCCTGTCGCCGAAGCAGCGCGCCAAGGTGATCATCGAGAACTGCGCGCACCCGACCTTCCGGCCGGCGCTGAAGGAGTACTTCAAGCGGGCGCTGGAATATTCGCCGGGCCTGCACACTCCGCACATTATCGACGAAGCGCTGACCTTCCTGCCGAACTGGATGGCCAACAAGGCCGCGCGCGAAGCCTGGCGCGACGATGCCGTCGTGCAGGCCGACGCCTGGCGGTAAGGGACCGGCCACGTCCCTCTCTATGTCATTGCGAGCGAAGCGAAGCAATCCAGAGCTCCGCACCGAGCTGGATTGCTTCGTCGCTTCGCTCCTCGCAATGACGAGATGAAAATTATGATTACTCCGCTGCCTGCAGCTGTGTCGCCTTCTTTCGCGGTGCGATCCAGAATGCGTCGGGGCGCTCGAACAGGAAGGTCGCGCCGCTCTTCATCGCCAGCTTCCAGATGATCAGCGCTCCGATCACCCCGGCAATGTTGACCAGAATGGCGATCACGCCAAGATCGAGGAACGCGGCGTATTTCAACAGCAATGCCCGGCTTGTCGCCATCGGCAGGAAGAACGCCAGATAGATCACGATCGAATGCTCGCCGCAGAACCGCAGGCCGTCGAGCCAGCGCTTCTCCGCCAGCAACGTGCCGACCGTGATGATGGCACAAGCCCCCGCAAGGCCGAGCAGGAGCGAAATCACCGGCAGGTCGGCGGCGCCGACATGCACCAGAACGGCGTTGATCACCGCCCACACCGCAAGGCCGAGCAGCGCCAGCACCGGCCGCGCGCGTGCCGAATCCGACAGTGCGAACACCTGGCTGGCGAACAGATAGCCGGTGTAGAAATAAAAGAACCGCGCACAGAACTCGTCCGGCACCATCCAGCCGGTTGTGAGGTGCAGCGATTCCAGCAGCGCCGCAACGCCCCAGATCAGCAGCGGCGGCAGCCGCCGCGTAAGCTTGGTGACGACGAAAAAGATCGGCAGCAGATAGATGAACCACAGCGTGCCGAACGGATCGATGAACGACAGCGCGTAAAGCTTGGCGACCCCCGCCCAGCCCATTTCGGCAGCGAAGCTCGGCGCCTTGAAGACGAACTGAATCGTCACCCACAGCACGTAGAAGTAGGCGAAGTGGACGACCTTGCGGTCGAGATAGGTGCGCCAACCGCGATCGATCACCACTGCGAGAAACAGCCCGGAGATCAGGAAGAAGTCCGGCATCCGGAACGGGCGCGCGAACTCGACCACGTAATGCATGAAGCTGGTCTGGCCGGCTGCGGCCTCGACGCCGAGCACCGAATGCATCATCACCACCATGATGATGCAGATGCCCTTGGCGTAGTCGACCCAGTCGACCCGGCCGCGGTGCATGCGCGGAGCGTGTGTGCCGTTCGCCGTCATGGTTGTTCCCGTGTGATGCGGACGAGACGCATCTTCGGTGCGATCGGTTGCGTTAGTGTTGCCCTTGCCACCGATTATGCCGCATTTTCGGAATTGTGAGCACGGTAGGCTGTTTTGCCGCTGGATGGGGTTTCTGTTAACCATCCGCGCCCCGCACCGTTCGAGCCGCCTTTGACCCGCACCTTCGATACGCCACTTCCAATCGACGACGCGCTGGACGACCTTACCGGCGCGCTGAAAGCCAGCAGCACGGCAGTGCTGGTCGCGCCGCCCGGCGCCGGCAAAACAACCCGAGTGCCGCTGGCGCTGCTCGATGCACCGTGGCTGAAGAATCAAAAGATCATCGTGCTGGAGCCGCGGCGGATCGCCGCCCGCGCCAGCGCCGAGCGGATGGCCAAGACGCTCGGCGAGAAAGCGGGCGAGACGGTCGGCTACCGCGTCCGGTTCGGCTCCAAGGTGTCACGCGCCACCCGAATCGAAGTCGTCACCGAGGGCATCTTCACCCGGCAGATCCTCGACGACCCGGAACTCACCGGCGTCGGCGCGGTGCTGTTCGACGAATTTCACGAGCGCTCACTCGACGCCGACCTCGGCCTGGCGTTGGCGCGTGATGCGCAGCAGGGGCTGCGCGAGGACCTGCGCATCGTGGTGATGTCGGCGACGATCGATGGCGCCCGCGTCGCCAAGCTGCTCGGCGACGCGCCGGTCGTCGAGAGCCTCGGCCGGGCGTTTCCGGTCGAGACCCGCTATCTCGGCCGCCGCAGCGACGCGCCGCTGGAGCGGCAGATGGCCGAGTCGATCGCGCAGGCGCTGCGTGCGGAGCCCGGCTCGGTGCTGGCGTTTCTGCCCGGCGCCGCCGAAATCCGCCGCACCGAGACAATGCTGCGCGAGCGTGTGCAGGACCCGGCGGTGGAGATCGTACCGCTGTTCGGCGCGCTCGACGCCGCGGTGCAGGACCGCGCCATCCAGCCGGCACCGAAGGGCCAGCGCAAAGTGGTGCTGGCGACCTCGATCGCCGAGACGTCGCTGACCATCGAAGGCGTGCGGATCGTGGTCGATTGCGGGTTGTCGCGGGTGCCACGCTACGAGCCCGATCTCGGGCTGACACGATTGGAGACCGTCCGCGCCTCGCGCGCCGCGGTCGATCAGCGCCGCGGCCGGGCCGGGCGGATCGAGCCCGGCGTCTGCTACCGGCTGTGGGACGAGCCGCAGACCGCGTCGCTGCCGGCCTATACGCAGCCTGAAATCCTGTCCGCCGATCTGTCGTCGCTGCTGCTCGACTTGGCGCAGTGGGGCGTTGCCGATCCGTCGTCGCTGGCGTTTCTCGATCCGCCGCCGCAGCCGGCGCTGAAGGAAGCCCGCGAGTTGCTGCGCGAGCTCGGCGCGCTGGATTCCGACGGCCGCATCACCGAGGAAGGCGGCGCCCTGCGGGCGATGGCGCTGCCGCCACGGCTGGCGCGGATGATCGTCGATGCGGCGCGGTTCGGCTGCGCCGACGAGGCCGCCGAGATCGCCGCGATCCTCACGGAGCGAGGCCTCGGCGGCGACAGCGCCGACCTCGACCACCGCCGCGATCAATTCCGCCGCGACCGCTCGCAGCGTGCAACGAGCGCCCGCCAGATGGCGCAGCGCTGGGCTTCGTCACCCTCCCCGTCCCCGCAAGCGGACGGGGAGCTCAGCTCCGGCGTCCTGCTCGCCTTCGCGTTTCCGGATCGCGTCGCCAAGAATCGCGGCAATGGCAGCTTCACGCTGGCCAATGGGCGCGGCGCAACGATCGAGCAGACTTCTGTGCTGGCACGCGCACCGTATCTGGCGGTCGGCGAACTGACCGGCAGCGCCGCGCAGGGCCGCATCCTGCTGGCCGCGCCAATCACGCTGACGGAGATCGAGCTGCAGTTCGGCGATCAGATCACCGACGCCGACGAGGTCAGCTTCGACCGCTCCGCGATGGCGCTCCGCGCCCGGCGCCGCCGCGCGCTGCATGCGATCACGCTGTCGGAGGCGCCGCTGGCGCTGACGCCGTCCGAACGGACCGCGCGCGTGTTCGCCGATGGCCTGGTCGCCGCCGGCCTCGACCGGCTGCCATGGTCGAAGCAGCTTCAGCAATGGCGCGGCCGGGTGATGTTCCTGCGCAAGGCCGAAGGCGACCCCTGGCCGGATCTATCCGATGCCGCTCTGGCCGAGGCGCGCGAAACCTGGCTGGTGCCGATGCTGTTCGACAAGACCGGGCTGAAAGACATCTCGGCCGGCGATCTGTCCGACGCCCTGATGAATCTGCTGCCGTGGGACCTGCGCACGCGGCTCGACCGCGAGGCGCCGACGCATTTCGAGGCGCCCACCGGCTCGAAGCTGCCGATCGATTACGAGGCCGAACAGGGCCCGACCATCGCGGTGCGGCTGCAGGAATTGTTCGGCCTCACCGCCCATCCATCGGTCGCAGGCGGCGCGGTGCCGCTGGTGCTGGAACTGCTGTCGCCGGCGCACCGCCCGGTCCAGGTCACGCGCGACCTGCCCGGCTTCTGGCGCGGCTCCTACGCCGGCGTGCGGGCCGATCTGCGCGGCCGTTATCCGCGCCACCCCTGGCCGGAGGACCCCGCCTCGGCACCGCCGACCCGCCGCGCCAAGCCAAAAGGCACCTGAGCCGGCGCCGGCATTAATCCTTCGCTCACCGTTTTCGCCAAAAACAACCGGATGCATCGGGCGGCGTGGTCGCGTCCGACATCCGCGCATGTTCCAATCCGCGCGGCGACTGGTTGTGTGAGTAGGCGTCATGCGTAGCATCCTGATTTTCGCGGCGGCTCTCGTGGTGCTTGGCACCGCGATGGCTCAAATCGCTGACCGGATTGCGCCGGCGCCGGCCCAGGCACATGCGGCGCCCCCCAGCACCATCGCGATGGCGGCAGCTGCTTCCGAAAGCTATGGCCGTAGCGTCAGCATCGCTCGCGATCCGCGCGGCCACTTCCGCACCGACGGTCGGATCGACGGCCAGCGGCTCACGTTCATGGTGGACACCGGCGCTTCGGTGGTCGCACTCAACGAAAGCTCGGCGGCGCAGTTCGGCCTGCGGCCGTCGCGCGGCGACTACACCACCAAGGTTTCGACGGCGAACGGTCAGGTCAAGGCCGCGCGCGCCCGCATCGCCATGCTGGACGTCGGCGGGCTGATCGTTCGTGATGTCGATGCCCTGGTGCTTCCCGACGAGGCGCTGTCCGAAAACCTGCTCGGCCTGTCGTACCTGTCGAAGCTGAAGCGCTTCGCCTATGCGGACGGCCGGATGGTGCTCGAGCAATAGATGGCGCTTGAGCAATAGGCCCCCCTCCGGCCACGGACCAAAGCGCTGGGGTCAGCCTCGCTTCAGCATGTCTTTGGCCGCCAGCAGCCCGCCGCCGGCGATCAGCAGCGCCGCCAGAGCAAGCGCTGTGGTCGGCCGGGCGTAACCTGCCATGATCAGGAACGCGGTCGACAGTAGCGGCGTGGCGTAGGACGCCGCACCGAGCACGCGGATATCGCCGCGCTTCATCCCGATGTCCCACGCATAGAACGCCGCCCCCACCGGGCCGATGCCGAGCCCGATGATCGCCAACCATTGCAATAGGGTGTCGGGCCAGATCGTGGTTTCGATCACAGCATGCACCAGAGCCGCCAGGACAGCGGTGACAAAGCAGAAGCCGGCAACCGCGTCGGTCGGCACCGCGCTCAGCCGGCGCGACAGCACCGAATAGCTCGCCCACACGAAGGCCGCGACGAAAGCTGCCGCAAGCCCAGGCAAATAGGCGCGTTCGATCGCCGCGCCGTTACCCGTGAACAGCAGCACCGTACCGGCCAGCCCGAGCAGCGCACCGACCAGATGATGCGACTTCAATCGCTCGCCCGGCAGCAGCGACGAGAACAGCACGATCAGCAGCGGCCACAGATAATTCAACAGCCCGGCTTCGGCCGGCGGAGCCAGCCGCAACGCCAGGAAGTACAGCGCGTGATAGCCGAACAGCCCCCCGACGCCGATCGCCCAGACCAGCGGCGGCTGGCGCAGCGCGCGAACCGCCTGCGGCCGCACTATCCATCCGACCGCAGCGGCCACCGCACCGATCGCAAATGTCATCGCAGCGAGCTGGAACGGCGGAATGGTGCCGGTCGCAACCGTCATCACCGCCAGCAGCGACCACATCAGAATCGCCGACAGCCCGATCAACGTCGCAATGCGCGGCGTCATGGCTGCCCCCGTTCAAGGCCCATCGCAACGGCGCGAGATGCGCGCCGTGCGATGGTTGCAGCCCGATCGCCGAGCCTCACACCATGTATTGGCCGCCGTTGATGGTCAGCGTCGAGCCCGTGATGTAGCCGGCATCGTCGCCCGCGAGGAACACCACCGCACGCGCGATCTCCTCGGCTTCGCCGAGCCGGTTGCACGGGATCAGCGGCAGGATCGCCTTGTCGAGCACGTCCTTCGGCACCGCCTGCACCATCTCGGTATTGATGTAACCGGGACAGATGACGTTGACCGTAATGCCGCCGCGCGCATTCTCCAGCGCCAGCGCCTTGGTGAAGCCGATATCGCCCGCCTTGGCGGCCGAATAGTTCACCTGGCCGAACTGCCCCTTCTGCCCGTTGATCGACGAGATGTTGATGACGCGGCCGAACTTGCGCGCACGCATGCCCTCGATCACCTGCCGCGTCATGTTGAACAGCGAACCGAGATTGGTGTTGATCACCGCATTCCACTGCTCGAGCGTCATCTTGTGGAAGGCGCCGTCGCGCGTGATACCGGCATTGTTGATCAGAACGTCGACCGGTCCGAGTTCGGCCTCGACTTTCTTGACGCCTTCGGCACAGGCATCGAACGAACTCACGTCCCATTTGTATACCGGAATACCCGTCTCGCTCTTGAACTTCTCCGCTGCCGAATCGTTGCCCGCATAAGACGCTGCGACCTTGTAGCCCGCCGCTTTCAACGCCTTGCTGATTGCTGCACCGATACCGCGCGTTCCCCCCGTCACTAACGCCACTCGCGCCATTTCCAAATTCCTCCCGCAATTCCTTTGTCGTCTAGAACGCGATTGTGTCTTTTCAAATAAAAGGATGCTCGCCGACGAACATCAAGCAAAAACGCCCGGCAATCTGCCGGGCGTTTGAACAATCGTTCTTGCACTGCAACTGATAAGTTCGTTTACCGCAAATTTGCGGCACGCGTCGATCAGTCGCGAGCGAGACACATCGCGATGCCCATACCACCGCCGATGCACAGCGTCGCGAGTCCCTTCTTGGCGTCGCGCTTTTGCATCTCGTGCAGCAGGGTCACCAGCACGCGCGCACCGGACGCGCCGATCGGGTGACCGATCGCGATCGCGCCGCCATTGACGTTGACCTTCGAGGTGTCCCAGCCGAGGTCCTTGTTCACCGCGCACGCCTGCGCCGCGAACGCTTCGTTGGCCTCGATCAGATCGAGATCGCCGACCGACCAGCCGGCCTTCTTCAGCGCCGCACGCGACGCCGGGATCGGACCAGAGCCCATGATCTTCGGATCGACGCCGGCCTGGCCCCACGACACGATGCGGGCCAGCGGCTTCTTGCCGAGCTTCTCCGCCTGCTTGGCGGTCATCAGCACCACCGCGGCGGCGCCGTCATTGATGCCCGAGGCGGAGCCCGCCGTAACCGTGCCGTCCTTCTCGAACGCCGGCTTCAGCTTGGCCATCGCTTCGATCGTGGCGCCGTGGCGCGGATACTCGTCGGTGTCGACCACGATGTCGCCCTTGCGGGTCTTGATCGTCACCGGCGCGATCTCGTCCTTGAACTTGCCGGCCTTCTGCGCAGCTTCGGCCTTCTGCTGCGAAGCGACAGCGAATTCGTCCTGCTGAGCGCGCGTGATCTGCCACTGCCGCGCGACGTTCTCGGCGGTGTTGCCCATGTGGTAACCGTTGAAGGCATCCCACAGGCCGTCCTTGAGCATGGTGTCGACCAGTTCGACCGCGCCCATTTTCACGCCGCCGCGCAAATATTGCGCATGAGGCGCCATGCTCATCGATTCCTGACCGCCCGCAACGACGATGTCGGAGTCACCATTCATCAGCGCCTGGTAGCCGAGCGCGACCGAGCGAAGACCCGACCCGCAAAGCTGGTTAATGCCCCACGCCGGGCTTTCGACCGGAATACCGGCAGCGATCGACGCCTGCCGCGCCGGGTTCTGTCCCTGACCCGCGGTCAGAATCTGACCCATGATCACTTCAGAAACCTGCGCCGGATCGATGCCGCCGCGCTCCAGCGCGGCTTTGATCGCGACCGCGCCGAGCTCGTGCGCTGGCGTTGTGGCAAAGGCGCCGTTGAAACTTCCGACAGCGGTGCGAGCAGCGCTGACGATGACGACATCGTCCGACATGGACATCTCCTGGGCTTGGGTTTTTGACGGGCTCTTGGACGGCGGGACCTGGGTTGGCGTGCCGGTGTCGGCACGCATCCTGTGAAGCCGGCGGCGGCGTGTCAATCCGGCACACGCATCTTGGTGCTTCGATGCCGCTGAATTCACCCTGACACCGCCAGCCTGCCGGCACTGCACAAAACGGTAGCCGAAGGGCATTGAAAGTGCTTACTTTATTGCATTGCGTCTCAGCCTGCTGTCGGGAGGCGGCGGGTTCCTTATCCTCCGTGTGTGTGGGTGACATGGCGAAATCAGACCAACCGACCACGATCAAAAAATACGCGAACCGGCGACTCTACAACACCGGCACCAGTACTTACGTGACGCTCGAAGATCTCGCCGCGATGGTGAAGGACGGCGAGGACTTCCTCGTTTACGACGCCAAGACGGGCGACGACATCACCCGCAGCGTGCTCGCGCAGATCATCTTCGAGCAAGAGAACAAGGCCGGGCAGAACCTTCTGCCGACCACCTTCCTCCGGCAACTCATCCGGTTCTACGGCGACAGCATGCAAATGGTGGTGCCGAAGTATCTGGAGCAGTCGATCGACTCGCTGACGCGCGAGCAGGAAAAATTCCGCAAGCAGATGGCATCGACCTTCAGCATGACGCCGTTCGCGCCGCTGGAAGAAACCGTCCGCCGCAACATGGAGCTTTTCCAGCAGACCTTCTCGATGTTCGTGCCGCGCAAGCCGAGCCACGAATCAGGCGATGAAGCGCCCGCCGAAACCAGCAGTGGCGGCTCCGACAGCATCGAAGATCTGCGCCGGCAGATGAAAGAGATGCAGGACCGGCTCGAGCGGATGTCGATCGAACAGCCGAAGAAAGACGAATAGCGGCAAGGCTTGCTGCTCAGACAACTTTCCGGTTCTGATTCTATCAGAACCGGAAAGCTTCGATGACCTGTCAATCGAGTGGAAGCCGGGCCAGCCAGCGTTCGCGAGGCTCGGCCGTCCCGCTTAGTTTTGCTAATAGACCGCTTGACCGGCGAGGCTCGCAGCCGCTGCGGCGGCGATCGGCCACGGCCGACGCTGCGACGCCAGTCCGATCAACCGTCCCTGGATGTAGTCGCATCCCCAGTCGCGCAACAGCTGCGCGGATTCTTCGTCTTGCACCCATTCGGCCACGGTCTTGATACCGAGCCGTCGTGCCAGATCGATCAGCGTCTGTACGAAGGCACGGTCATCGGCCGAGCGCGCGATGTTCTGCACGAAGGCACCGTCGATCTTGACGATATCGACCCCGAGCGCGCGCAGATTGCGGAACGAGGTGTAGCCCGCGCCGAAATCGTCGATCGCGATCTTGGCGCCGAGACTCTTGAGCCGGTTGACGAACCCGCGGACTTCGTCGAGGTCGGGAATCGCCACGGTCTCGGTGATCTCGACGATCAAGCGCTGCGCGAGGCTGGGATGCGCAAGCATCAGCGATTCGATCCCCGCCCACCAGTCGGGATCTATCGTGGTATCGGGCGAGATGTTGAGGCTGAGCGAGACGTCCGGAGCGGCGGACAGCTCGGCCACCACCAGCTCCAGCACACGATGATCGACCAGCCGGATCAACCCTAATCGCTCGGCCACCGGGACGATATCGGGCGCGAGCAGAACCTGACCGTCGTCGGTCCTCATCCGCACCAAGCACTCGTAGAAGGCAGGCTCTCGGGACGACGCCGAGACGACGGGCTCGTAGGCCAGCACAATGCGCCGCTCATTCAACGCGGCAACGATCTCGTCGGTGACGCGGATGTTGACCCGGCGCTGCGTGTCGCGCTCGACGTTCGGTCGCCACATCGAAAACGAGCCGCTGCGGCGATGCTTGGCGGCGGCCAGCGCCTCCTGGGCGCGGTTGATCGCTTCCTCGGCATTGCGCGCGTGACGCGGCGCGCTCACCGCGCCGATCGACACGGTGGCCGACACAGGGCCGGACCGCGTCGGCACGATCTCGCCACCGACCGCCGCGAGAAATCGCCCCACCGCGATTTGCGCATCGTCGATGGAGCAGTTCTTCAGAACCAATCCGAATTTGTTGCCAGAGAACCGACCGAGCTGATCGCCGGCACGCAGCCGGCTGCGGATCCGCCCGGCGATCGTCGAGATGACTTCGTCGGCGACGTCGAATCCGAACGAATCGTTGACCCGCGCCAAATGGTCGATGCCGACCAGCATGAACGACAGGCTGGTGCGAAACCGCGCGGACTCTTCAATCGCCTCGGCGAGCGCCGCGATCAGATGAGCGCGGTTGAGCTCGCCTGTCAGGGGATCGTGCTGCGACAATTTCAGGAGCTGCTCGTCCCAGGCATGCCGCTCGTTGTTGATGCGAACGATGCCCTGAACACGCGACGGACGGCCATCGGGACCGGCGAACCAAACCCCGGTTTCTTCGATCCAGCAAACCGGCGCGGCGGTGGAAACACGGATGCCATACTCGATCCGGTACGGCACGCAGCCGGGTCCTACGGCCGCAGCGGCGTTCAGCAGCGCGTCGGAACGAACGCTCCGCGATGGCTCGAGCAGCGTCGAAAAGCTGGCTCCGGTGGCCAGCGTCGACGCCGGAATGTCTTGAAACAGATCCTCGACCGCCCCGGTCCAGGCCAACGCGTCGGTGGCCAGATCCCACACGAAGGCCGCTTGCCCGAGCAGCGACAGGATCGACGACGGAAAAAGATCGCTCGCGATCTGCGCGGTCGATGGGCGGGGCGCAGGAACGGCGGACGACACGACTGCCTCGTTTCGGGACGCTGTCAGGTGATTCTCCTGTGCAGGATAGGTCGGCAGACCCTCCGCACGCTAGGTCGATTCAATTAAGAATTCGGAAACCAAGTCCGATTCCAGGACAGGAACGAATGCCCGGACCTAGGTATATTACGAGGTACGAGCCTCCGGCACACGACTTGCGAAGACGGCATCAGGACGGGGTCACCCGTTCCGAAACGAGACAAGTGAACGCGGGTGCGAGAATGGCGAATATCTGGATCGACGACGGCAGCGACGTCCACGGCGCCTCGGCGGAACCGGATTGCGAAGAGGGCGAACTGATCGAGCCGTTGCCGATCCCGGTGACGCCGCCGCCGATGCGAACCCGCTACACCGATCGGCAGGTGCGGCCGTCTTCGAACTTCGTGGCACATTTGATGGCAATTGACGGCGGCTATCCGCAGACCCGCGACAGCCATCGGGCCGAGCCGGGCCAGGCCAATGCCGCTTACCGCGCGGCGCCGGGCCACGCCTTCAGCCCCCCGCCGTCCGGCTTCCGAACTCAACGGACATCGTGATCACCTAGCCGAAGCAGCTCAGCGGGCAGGCGACTTATCGGTGTCCTCTGGCGTCTCGGCGGATTTCACCGGCTCCGGTCGGTCGAGTAAAACTGCTTCCGCAATCGACGCCGCAGCGGCGGCGGACACAGAGGCCGGCTCGACCGGTTGCGGCGCCATCGCGGCCGACGGCAGCGCGGGCGCGGCGTGTTCGACCTTCTCGGACGGTTGAACAGCGTTGGCCGAGGATGGTTGGTCCGGTCTTGCGGCGACCTGACGAGCTGCACGCGCGGCCTTCCGATGCCGGCTGCGCAACGCAATGCCGCTGAGGAAATCGACCAGCGCGAGCATCACCAGCAGAAACACGGTCGGATTGGCAAACTGCGGCAACATCACAAATTCGGCCGCCGTGCCGCCGAGCACCAGCAAAGACAGCAAATGATCGGTGAGGTATTTGGCGCCGGGTCGTGCCGCCTTCATCACCTCGGGCAGCAGCAACAACACGCCGAGGGCCACCAGGACGTCGCCGAGCCGGATCGCCCAGGCCGCTCCCGACGGAAGCGCAAGACTCCAAAGCGGGGCGTCGAAACTCAGCCCCGGCATCAGAAACACGATGATGTTGCAGATCGCGACTGGAATCAGCAGCAGCGGAAAACCGATAATCGACATCGGCGAAGCCTGTGGTTCACGACAACCAGACGCGAGCGGGCCTTCGTCCGGACGCGAACGTCAACGCGTTAACGCAACACTTGGCACGAATTCAGACATCGGTCGGGGCCATTCACGATGCTGCCGCACAGATGCGGCTCGCGCTCGCGTGCACCCTGAGGGTCGGAGCGACACGCATGCCGCGCCGACCGGATCCGAGCAGAAAGCTCAGGAATCCTTCTTCTTCAGAACCTGGCGGCCCTTGTACATCCCGGTCTTGAGATCGAGATGGTGGGGGCGGCGCAGTTCGCCGGAATCCTTGTCCTCGACATAGGTCGGGCGCTTGATCGCGTCCGCGGACCGGCGCATGCCACGCCGCGAGGGCGAAGTTTTTCTTCTCGGAACGGCCATATCGGTAATCCTTAACGGAGGTTCCCTGGCGAAATCGGTGTCGGCGTCCACACTCGGACGGCCCGCTTGCGCGCAGGCGAAATGCGTAAGGCCGGGCTTATAACGGAAGCTGGATGGGATTGCTAGGGCGGTCGGCGGTCAAAATGCCGCCAAGTGAGTGGCGAGATTCGCGATTTTCCCGCCAGCACTGCCGCAGCTCGGCCGATCGGGCCCGCGCCACATAGGTAGCTGCAAGCCGCCGGACACCGGGGCCGGGCGTCTTGGCGCTCCGGATGTGGGGGTTCGGCAGGATCGCCGCCAACAGCGCCGCCTCCTTGGCGGATAATTGCGCGGCGGAGCGGCCGAAGGCGTAATCGGCGCCGGCCATCGCACCGAATTGGCCGCTCGGGCCCCATTCGGCGATGTTGAGGTAGATTTCGAGAATCCGCTGCTTGGGCAGCACGAAGTCGATCCACAGCGCCAGCGGTGCCTCCAGCGCCTTGCGGATGACGCTGCGCCCCGGCCACAGGAACAGGTTCTTCGCGACCTGCTGGGTGATGGTCGAGCCGCCACGGCTGGCCTCGCCGTCCTGCATGTCGTCGATCACGTCGCGCACCGAATCCCAGTCAATGCCGTGATGGCTGCAGAACTTGGCGTCCTCGGCCGCCACCACGCTGCGCGGCAGCGCCGGCGCGATGGTCTCGATGTCGATCCAGGTCCGGCTGACCGGCGCGCCGGTGGCCCAGCGCCACAGCATCAGCGTCGAGACCGGCTGGCCGCCGCCATACAGGATGGTGAGGAGATAAGGCAGGGCCAGCAGCGCGAGCCCTACGAGGATGACAATGCGAACCACACGCTTGGTGCGAGGCGCAAACGCAGCGGGATCAGACACGATCGCTCCCGGTGATGGCGTGGCCCCCTTGCCCTCCGCCGAATTGACGAAGCCGGTGCCATGATGAATGGTCCGGCCGAATTTTATCTGGAGCACTTCCGAATGGCCACCGGCACTTCCACGATCGACTTTGCCAAGCGGCTCGACACCACCGCCGAGGATACCGAAGCGCTGCTCGGCCGGCTGTTGTCCGACGAATTGATGTCCGACGAGATCGCCCGGCCGCGCCGGCTGATGGAGGCGATCCGCTACTCCACGCTCGGCGGCGGCAAGCGGCTGCGGCCGTTCCTGGCGGTCGAGAGTGCTGCGGTGTTCGGCATCGATCGCGCGGCTGCACTCTTGGTCGGCGCCGCGCTCGAGTGCATCCACTGCTACTCGCTGATCCACGACGATCTGCCGGCGATGGACAACAGCGATCTGCGCCGCGGCCGGCCGACGCTGCACAAGGCCTATGACGACGCCACCGCCATTCTGGCCGGCGACGCGCTGCTGACCTTCGCATTCGACATCGTCACCCGCGACGAAGTGCACAACGACCCGACCGTGCGCTTGATGTTGACGCGGGTGCTGGCGCGCTGCGCCGGGCTCGGCGGCATGGTGGGTGGCCAGATGCTGGATCTCGCCGGTGAAGGCCGGTTCGGTGATCGCGAACCGGTCGACGTTGCGCGGCTGCAGCAGATGAAGACCGGCGCGCTGCTTCGCTACGGCTGCGTCGCCGGCGCGCTCCTCGGTCAGGCCAACGCCGACCAGTATCGCGCGCTCGACGATTACGGCCGCGCGCTCGGCGAAGCGTTCCAGATCGCCGACGATCTGCTCGACGTCGAAGGCGACGCCGAAGCGCTCGGCAAGCCGGCCGGCGCCGACGCCGCGCTCGGCAAGACCACCTTCGTCACCCAGCTCGGCATCGACGGCGCCAAGCAGCGGCTGCGCGACCTGATCGCGCGCGCCGACCAGGCACTGGAGCCGTTCGGCGACCGCGGCGACGTGCTGCGCGCCGCCGCCCGTTTCGTCGCCGAGCGGAAGAACTGATCGACCGATGCCCCATCATCCGGACGACGATGTGCGTCTGCTTCGGTTTCGGAAGCTGCCGCGCGTCGTCCGGCTGGTGTATTCGCGGCCGCGGCTGTTCGCCTCGATCGCGGTCGGCATCGCCGCGGCGCTGTTGCTGCCGGGGTGGCTGCGGCCGGTGACGCGGGCGCTGATCGGCTGGGACGTGTCGATCGTCGTCTATCTGGTGCTGGCCTTTGCGATGATGGCACGCTGCAGCATCGCCTACATCCGCCGCAACGCGGTGCTGCAGGACGACGGCCGCTTCCTGATCCTGATGGTGACGGCGTTCGGCGCCTTCGCCAGCATCGCGGCGATCGTCTCCGAACTCGGCAACGCGCATCGCGGCGCCGCCGAATTGGCGCTCGCCACTTTCACGATCGCGCTGTCATGGGCGGCGGTTCACACCACCTTCGCGCTGCATTACGCCCACGAATATTATCGCGGCGACCGCGAAGGCGGCTTGGCGTTCCCGGGCGCCGAGGCGCACGCCGAGCCCGATTATTGGGACTTCGTGTATTTCTCGTTCGTGATCGGCATGACCGCGCAGGTGTCGGATGTCGGCATCACCGACAAGATCATCCGCCGCACCGCGACCGCGCACGGTGTGGCGTCTTTCGTATTCAACACCGCGCTGGTGGCACTGATGGTCAACATCGCGGCGAGCGCGATCTGACTTGCTGTTCGCAGGCGCCGCTCAGGCCGCGCGAGCTTCTTCTTCGTAAGCGAGATGGCGGACGATCTCGAGCAGACGATCGCCCGCGATCCGCTCGGTACTGAACCCGGTCTGCCGGCCGATATGACCGAACAGGTTTTCGTCCTCGCGCGAGCGGCCGAGAAACGCCATCGACCAGTTGCTGAACAGCCGCCCGGACGAGGCGGTGAAAGCGAGCACCTGAATGTCGCCGTGGCGCTCGTCGCGCAGGATCTTTTCGAACAGCGTTTCCACCGACTCGCACGGCCCTTCGAGCACCTGGGCGAAAAGACCGCGGTTGAACAGCAAGGCGCCGGTGATCGAGAGCCGCGGGTTGTTGCGGCGCGCGGCCGCCAGGATCGACTCGATCTCCTCGGCGATTCGCGCCGGCCCTCCGGCAATCAGGTTTCTACTGTAGTACACGCAGCGATACAGCTCGCTCGACATCTGCGATGCTCCCGGTCAGAGACTGACTTCCGTCGCCGCGTCGATCACGTTGCGGCTCTCGGCGAGAAAATGCTCGATCTCTCCCGGAGGGATCGGCCGGCTGATCAGATAGCCCTGCACGTCGGTGCAGCCGTCGGCTGCGACCCGCGCGAGCTGATCTTCGGTTTCGACCCCTTCGGCAACCGTCGCCATGCCAAGGCTGGCGCCGAGCGAGGCGATTGCGCGGACGATCGCGCGGTTACCGGGATCCTCGGAGGCTTCGCGCACAAACGACTGATCGATCTTGATCTTGTCGAACGGAAAGCTGCGCAGATAGCCGAGCGACGAATAGCCGGTTCCGAAATCGTCGAGCGATACCCGGACACCCAGTCCGCGAAGCTGCTGCAGCACGCCGAGCGCATTTCCTCGCGAATCGAGCATCACGCTTTCGGTGATCTCGAGCTCCAGTCGCCGCGGATCGAGCCCGCTGTCGGCGAGCGCCGACACCACGGTCGCCACCAGCGACCGGTTGGCAAACTGGATCGCCGAAATGTTGACCGCGACCATGTAGTCGCCCGGCCAGCTTGCAGCATCCCGGCAGGCGGTGCGCAGCACCCATTCGCCGATCGGACCGATGATCCCGGTTTCTTCCGCAATCGGAATGAAATCGAGCGGCGACACCGGACCGCGCGTCGGGCAGCGCCAGCGCAGCAACGCCTCGAAGCCGGCCACCCGGCGGCTCTGCAGATTGACCTGCGGCTGATACACCAGCGAGAACTCGCGCAGCGCCAGAGCGCGGCGCAGATCGGTCTCCAGCGCCCGCCGCGCCCGCATGCTCTCGTCCATCGCGGATTCGAACACGCGATATCCGGCGTAGCGTTCCTGCTTGGCGCGATGCAGCGCCAAATCGGCGTTCTTCAGCACCCCGTCGACGTCGATGTCGGCGTCGTCGAGCAGCGCGATGCCGACGAAAGCACTGACATTGATGAGCTGGCCTTCGAGCAGATACGGCCGGCTGAGCAAGTCGACCAGACGTTTGGCCAGGGTCACCGAGGCTTCCGGCTGATCTCGCCCCATCTGGATCACGCCGAACTCGTCGGCGTCGAGCCGGGCCAGCACGTCGCTCGGCGCCAGCGCCGAGCTGATGCGCTTGGCCACCAGACACAGCAGCGCATCGCCGATGGTGCGCCCGAGCGTGTCGTTGATCGCCTTGAAGCGATCGAGATCGATGGTCAGCACCGCGGCGTCGCAACGAACGTCCGCCGGCTGCGTCAGCAGATCGGCGAGCCGCTCGTGAAACACCAGGCGGTTCGCCAATTGGGTGAGCCGATCGATGCGCGACAGCTCGACACCGGCGATGCCCTGGCGCAGGCGCTCGCTGATATCGGCGGCGCTGATCAGCCAGCCGTCGGGAAATCCCGTGATGTCGATCCAGTAGATCCGTTCGTCCGGGAAAATGATCGGGCGCGACGCCTTGCCGCCGTCGTAGCTGGGGTCGAAGCCGAACCGCGACAGCAGCTGCTTGGACGGAATCGTACCAAAGGCGAGATCGAACGTCGGATTGGTCATCACGATCTCGCCCTCCGGCGAGATCAGCGCGAGCCCGATATCGATCGCCATGAACGCCGCCAGCGTCAGCCGAGCTTTGCCCTGCGACAGGTCGTGATCGTCCGCAGCCCCCGGCGCGTTGCCGCACGCCGGTGGCTCCAACAGATCAACCGTTCTGATGACCGAGACTACCCCCATAACCTTGAACAAAACGCGGGGAGTATTGCCAAAAGCATAATTACAACCAGACCGTCACAGCGACGGTGAATCGCTGGTTAGTTGGTCGGCACGGGTTTGAGACGAAAGTCGCACGTAATCCTACGAGTGCTGGCTCCGAAGGGCATTCGGACACCGCTTGACCGCCCGCAGCATCCGAGCGATGCAAGCATTTGCCGGCGAGCCCACACGAATTCAGCGTGGTGACGTGGAAGCCAAGTTTCAGATCTTTCTCACGCTGCTCGCGGTGCTGGCCGGAACGGCGCTGCTGGCCCGGCGGGTGAATATCGCACCGGCGATCCTGCTGCTGATCGCCGGCATCACGCTGGCGTTCATTCCCGGCATGCCGGCGATCGAACTGCCGCCAGATCTGATCCTGCTGTTGGTGCTGCCGCCGCTGATCTATTCGGCGAGCGTGGCCATGAGCTGGCGCGAGTTCTGCGCCAACCTGCGGGCGATCGGCCTGCTCGCGATCGGCTGTGTGATCTTTACCGCATGCGCGGTCGCGGCCGCGTCGCACTATCTGATCGGGCTGCCCTGGCCGGTCGGGTTTTTGCTCGGTGCAATCGTCGCACCACCGGATGTGGTGGCGCCGCTCGCGATCGCCCGCAAGCTCGGCCTGCCACGCCGGATCGTGGTGGTACTGGAGGGCGAAGGGCTCGCCAACGATGCCACCGCGCTGATCCTTTACCGTTTCGCGGTGGCGGCGATCATGACCGGCGCATTCTCGCTGACCAAGGCGTCCGGAACCTTCGTGGCGATCATGGCCGGCGAACTTGCCTTCGGCGTGGCGGTCGGCTGGCTCAGCCTGCGACTACGGCATTGGGTGCGCGATCCGCAGATCGAGATCACGCTGTCGCTGCTGACGCCCTACATCGCCTATTGGATTCCAGAACACCATGGCGGATCGGGCGTGATCGCCACCGTCGCCTGCGGGCTCTACATCTCGTGGAACGGCCCCTTGCTGATCTCGGCGGCGACTCGGCTGCAGGGCATCTTCTTCTGGGACCTGGTGATCTACCTGATCGAAGGAATGCTGTTTCTGCTCACCGGCTTCCAGCTCCGCGCGCTGCTGGAACGGTCCAAGGAGTTCGCCTTCGGCGACATCCTCACAGCCACGCTGCTGGTCGCCGCGATCGTGATCGCCGCACGCTTCGTCTGGGTGTATCCGGCGTTCTATCTGCCGCGGCTTCTCAGCCGCAGCTTGCGGGCGCGCGATCCCTACCCGTCGTGGCGCACGGTGTTCGTGATCGGATTCACCGGCGTGCGCGGCGCGGTGTCGCTCGCCGCCGCGCTGGCGCTGCCTTATGCGCTGCAGGGCGGCGAGACATTCCCCTATCGCGATCTGATTTTGTTCGTCACCTTCGGGGTGATCCTGATCACCCTGGTGGGGCTCGGCCTGACGCTGCCTGCGGTGGTGAGGCTGCTCGGCATCACCCATGTCGGCCATCGGGAGCAGATCGCCGAACACGACGACGAGATCGTCGCGCGGCGCGAAGCGCTGGCCGCCGCGCAGGCTTCGCTGAAGAAGATCACCGACAATCGCGAACTGACCGACGAGGTGCTCAAGCTGCTGCACGCAAGGCACCAGACCCGCGCCAGCCTGCTGCCCGATCCGATCGGCTCGCCGGACCATGAGGCCTCCGCGGTCGGCATCGCTCTGGTGCGCGAGCTGATCGCGGTCGAGCGCAAATTCATCCACGCCCAGCTCCGCGCCGGCAAGATCACCGACGAGGCGCGACGCCGGATCGAGCGCGACCTCGACCTCGAAGAGGCGAGCCTCGCGAACCGCGAGGCGGCGCCGGGGCCGCTGTAAGGGCGTCCTCCAGTGACCTTGCCCGGCTTAGCTTCTGCCGGAACGTCGAAATCGTGCTAATCTGCAGCCATGATGAAACCTGAGCTGGAACTATTGCTCGACCGGGTCGCGGCGTGGCCTTCGGCCGCCCAGCAGGATCTGCTGAACTCCATCGCCGAAATCGAGTCCCGCCACGATCTCGTTTACCGGTTGAGCGATGGTGATCGGATTGCCGTCGAACGCGGCTTGGCGGACCTTCGAGAGAGCCGGCTTGCCAGTGATGAAACTGTGGCCGCGCTGTTCAATCGCTTTCGGGCATGAAGGTTCGCTGGTCCGAGAACGCGGTCCACGAACTCGACGAGATCCTATCGTTCATTGCTGAGCGCAACGCATCCGCCGCCCGAGCGGTTGCGAACCTGATTTGGGAGCGAACTCGCCTCTTGGGCGAGTTTCCTCTGGCCGGCCACAAGACCGATCTGACGACCGTCCGTGCGCTATCCGTGGTCCGCTATCCGTTCGTGATCTTTCACAAGGTGGACGAAGCCAAGGATGAAGTCGTCATCCTCAGCGTCCGCAACACCGCAAGACGCGATCCCACTCGTTCCGAATGAGAGGATGTGCCGCGGCGGACTTACTCCGCTGCCGGCACCATCTGGGCGGCGCCGGGCTTCGGCGTCGCGGCGTAGCGCTGTTCGATGTAGTCGATCACCAGCGCCTTGAAGTCGGCCGCGATATTCTCGCCGCGCAGGGTGCGGAATTTCTCGCCGTCGACGAACACCGGGGCGGCCGGAGTTTCGCCGGTGCCGGGCAGCGAGATGCCGATATTGGCGTGCTTGCTTTCGCCCGGGCCGTTGACGATGCAGCCCATCACCGCGACGTTGAGGTTCTCGACGCCCGGATAGCGGCTTCGCCATTCCGGCATCTCGTCGCGGATGAAGTCCTGGATCGAACGCGCCAGCTCCTGGAACGTGGTCGAGGTGGTGCGGCCGCAGCCGGGGCACGCCGCCACCAGCGGCACGAAGGTGCGGAAGCCCATGGTCTGCAGCAGTTCCTGCGCGACCTGCACCTCCTTGGTGCGATCGCCGCCGGGCTCGGGCGTCAGCGAAATCCGGATGGTGTCGCCGATACCCTGCTGCAGCAGGATGCCGAGCGCGGCGGACGACGCCACAATGCCCTTCGAGCCCATGCCGGCTTCGGTGAGGCCGAGATGGATCGCATAGTCGGAGCGCGAGGCGAGATCCTGATACACGGCAATCAGGTCCTGAACCGCCGACACCTTGGCGGACAGCACCATTTTGTTCTTCGGCAGGCCGATCTCTTCGGCGCGGGCGGCCGACAGTAGCGCCGACTGCACCATCGCCTCACGGGTGACGGCGCGGACGTCGCGCGGATTGGCGCTGGCGGCGTTCTCGTCCATCAGCCGGGTCAGCAGCTCCTGGTCGAGCGAGCCCCAATTGGCGCCGATCCGGACCGCCTTGTTGTTCTTGATCGCAATCTCGACGATGTCGGCGAACTGGGTGTCGCGCTTGGCCTTGAAGCCGACATTGCCGGGATTGATCCGGTACTTGTCGAGCGCCTCGGCGCAGGCCGGGTATTCGGCCAGCAGCTTGTGGCCGATGTAATGGAAGTCGCCGATCAGCGGCGTGGTCAGGCCGAGCTTGCGCAGACCGTCGCGGATGTGCGGAACGGCCGCGGCGGCCTCCTCGCGGTCGACGGTGATCCGGACCATTTCGGAGCCGGCCCGAGCCAGCGCCGCGACCTGCTTGATGGTGCCCTCGATATCCGCCGTGTCGGTGTTGGTCATCGACTGCACGACGATCGGCGCGCCGCCGCCGACGGCGATGTCGCCGACCATGACCTGGGTGGTTTTATGCCGCGGCGCGGGGCCGGCGACGTCGTTCAGCAGCGGATTTTCGAGCTTGTTCATGGGGTCCAAATATCAGGTTTCGATGACATTCAGCAATCGATCAATCGGCGCAGGAACCCGGCCATGGCGGCCTCAAGCGGTCTTCGCCGGGCGGTTGACGAGGTACAGGCCGGCAATCACCAGCAGCGCCGCGAAGCCGAAGGCCGGGGTCAGCGGGTCGTGCATGATGACATAGCCCGCCACCACCCCGAATAAAGGGGTAATGAATGAAAAAGCCGACAATTTGCTGGCCGAATAGGTCTTCACCAGGCTGAACCAGAGCAAAAAGGTCAGGCCGACCACCCAAACCGACTGGTAGGCCATCAGGGTGATGGCGCCAGGGCTCGGCATTTTGGCGATGGATTCGCCTGAAATCAGGGCCGCGCCGAACAGCAGCGGAATCGAGACCGCGATCTGGTAGGCCAGCCCCTTCTCGGCCGGGGCCTTCTGCAGCCGGCTGGCCTTGACGATCAGGGTGGTGGCCCCCCACAGCGCGCCGCCGCCGACCAGCATCAGGTCGCCGAGCAGCACTTTGGCGTCGACGTCGGGCTGCGGCACGCCGATCGCCAGCGCGACGCCGGCGAAGCTCAGCGCCAATCCGGACCATTGCAGGGCGCTCAGGCGCTCGCCGAGGAAGTGGTAGGAGCCGAGCGCCACGATGAACGGGGCGGTGTACAGGAAGACCACGCCGCGGGTCGCAGTGGTGAGCATCAGGCCGCGATAGATCAGCACGAATTCGAGCCCGAACAGTAGGCCGGCGAACAGCCCGGCCTTCAGCGTGCCGTCGCGCTGGAACAGCTTGACGCCGCGAGCCCAGGCGATGATCAGCAGCACCACCATGCCGACGCTGGAGCGGATTCCGGCCTGCAGGAAAGGCGGGATTTCCGGCAGCACCAGCTTCACGGCGATCTGGTTGAAGCCCCAGCTGAAGCAGCACACCAGCATCAGCGCGATCGCGCCGGCGCTCAGCGGACGCCCCATGGTGCCGCTCACCGCAGCGGTCGTGCGGGCAGAGTGATTGGGTTCGAGGAAATCGCCCTGGTCGGGCGTAACGTCTTGATCGACATGGTGCCTCCGGCTTTTCGCCGTGTTGTGGCGGGCGCTGGCGCGCCACGCTCCTCCCATGGATCAAGGCGTAAACCGCGTCAGGCGGCTTGGCAATGGCCGCACAAGCCGGTGATCTCGACCACCGACATCTTCGGTGTGAAGCCGGTCTGACGCGCGGCTTCGTTGAGACGCTGCGTCACTTCGGAGGCGGGGACCTCGGCCACCGAGCCGCAGCATTCGCAGATAAGGAACGCAACGGTCGCCGCGTCGTCGTGGTCGTGGCCGCAGGCGAGAAACGCATTGCGACTCTCGATCCGGTGAACGAGGCCATTCTGCATCAGAAAATCCAGCGCCCGATACACCGTGATCGGCGCCGGCCGCGGCATCACCCGCGCTAGCTCGTCGATCAGCTCATAGGCGCCGAGCGGCCGATGGCTCGACAGCAGCGCACGCAGCACCTGCCGGCGGATCGGGGTCAGATTCTGCGATCGATCGGCACAGACGCGCTCCGCGTGCTCCAACCCCTCGGCCGAGCAACGCTCGTGGTCGTGCCCCGGCGCGGGGAAGGTCGGCTTCAGTGCGGTCATCGAACGTCACCACTCACTTGCCGGCGCCAAGCCGGCTCATGCTTCGTTGGCCCATCCTACACTGGGGATTCAGTCTCGTCTCGCAAGCCACCGGCACCTGGGAGGCATGCGCAACTGGATCGGACATATGCGACTTCCCATCTTGTGAAATAATAAGCTAGCTTATTTTATCGGATGCTTAGGAGATTGCCCCAATGTCCAACGGTCCGGGCGACCAGAACATCATTTTCGTGTTTGCCGAAGTGCAGCGGCTGATCCGCGCCTATGCGGACAAGCAGGCGTCGCGGCACGGCATCACGCGTGCCCAATGGGCGGTGCTGGCGAAGGTGGAGCGCGCCGAGGGGCTGAAGCAGTCCGAACTCGCCGAGCAGATGGAACTGCAGCCGATCACGCTGACCCGGCTGATCGACAAGCTGTGCGACAACGGTTGGCTTGAACGCCGGAGCGACGACACCGACCGGCGCTGCAAGCGGCTGCACCTGCGCGAGGCGGCCCGGCCGCTGCTCGGCAAGCTGGCCGAACTCCGCGCCGAACTCACCGCCACCGCGCTCGCCGGCCTCACGCCGGACGATGCGCAGCGCCTGCTGCGGCAGATGCAGATCATCAAAGAGAATTTGCGTGGCGCCCTCCAGCACCACTGCCAACGCGAAGAGACAAGACGGGAAGAGCGCTATGGCTGAACCGGCCCTGAAATTTCCGACCGAGCAGAAGGAACCCGCGACCGATCCGGCCGCCACCGCCGGCTCGGGACCGCGTAGCGGTGTCGGCGGCGCGCTGCGTCGCTATCGCCGGCCGCTGCTGCTGATCGTGCTGCCGCTGCTGGCGCTGATCGGCGGCATCACCTTCTATCTGGAAGGCGGTCGCTACGTCACCACCGACGACGCCTATGTGGGCGCCCAGAAGGTGCTGATCACGCCGGACGTCGCAGGCAAGATCGTCAAGGTCACCGTCAAGGAAGGCCAGCATGTCGAGCCCGGCGACGAGCTGTTCCAGATCGATCCGGTGCCGTTCCGCCTCGCTGTGGCCCAGGCCCAGGCCAAGCTGGCGGACGCCAAGACCAGCCACGACAACCTCGTCGCCAACGTCGAGCTGTACGGCAAAACGGTCGATCTGGTGGATGCCGGCATCGCGTTGAAGCAGCGTGACGTCGAACGCAAGACCTCGCTGGTGCAGAGCCGTGCCGGCTCGCAACTCGATCTCGACAACTCCACCGCCGCGCTGGTGACCGCGCAGGCGCAGTTGCAGCTCGTCAAGCAACAGCAGTCGACGGCCCTCAACCAGTTGCTCGGCGACCCCGCCCTGCCGCTGGAGAAATTCCCCGCCTATGCCCAGGCCAAAGCGGCGCTCGAGGACGCCGAGCGCAACCTCCGCCTGGCGACGGTGCGGGCGCCGATGCGCGGCACCGCCACCCAGGTCGACAACATTCAGCTCGGCCGCTTCGTCGCCGCCGGAACGCCGGTGTTCAGCGTCATCGACACCTCGCATCCTTGGGTCGATGCCAATCCGAAGGAAAGCGATTTCACATATGTGGCGGTGGGGCAGACCGTGACGCTGGACGTCGATGCCTTCCCCGATCATGCCTTCAAGGGCCGAGTGACGTCGCTCTCGCCGGGCACCGGCGCGCAATTCGCCGTGCTGCCGCCGCAGAACGCCACCGGCAATTTCGTCAAGGTGGTGCAGCGCGTGCCGCTGCGGATCGCGTTCGACGAAACCGACGCGATGGTGCGCCGGTTGAAGGCGGGCATGAGCGTGAACGTGTCGATCGACACCAATCACCGGCGTTCGCTGGCGGGCCTGCTCGGCTTCGGCCCCGCCAAGGCCGCGCAGGCTGACGACGACGCGCACGAGGCCAGGTAAGCGATGTCGAGCGCCGCTCATTCGTCTGCGGTTCCGGGCTTCCGCCGCAACATGGTGACGATCTGCGCCATGACCGCGACGATCATGCAGGCGCTCGACACCACCATCGCCAACGTGGCGCTACCCTATATGCAAGGCTCGCTGTCGGCATCGCAGGACCAGATCAACTGGGTGCTGACGTCCTATATCGTGGCGGCCGCGATCATGACGGCGCCGGTCGGCTGGATCGCCAACCGGTTCGGGCGCAAGCGCATCTTCATCATCTGCGCGGCCGGCTTCACCGCCGCATCGGTGATGTGCGGCCTTGCCCAGGACATCACCCAGATGGTGGCGTTCCGGCTGCTGCAGGGCGTGTTCGGCGCGGCGCTGGTGCCGCTGTCGCAGGCGGTGATGCTGGACAGCTACGCGCTGCACGAGCGCGCCAAGGCGATGTCGATCTGGGGCATGGGCGTGATGATGGGGCCGATCATGGGCCCGTCCCTCGGCGCCTGGCTGACCGAAACCTACTCCTGGCACTGGGTGTTCTTCGTCAATCTGCCGTTCGGCGCCATCACGGTGCTGGGCCTGGCGCTTTTCATGGAGGAGACCGACCAGAACCAGGAGCTCAAATTCGACTGGTTCGGCTTTGCCGCGCTGGCGGTCGGCATCGGCGCGATGCAGCTCGCGCTCGACCGCGGCGAACAGCTCGACTGGTTCAATTCGTCCGAGATCGTCATCGAGTCGATCGTGTCGGTGATCGGGTTCTATTACTTCTTCGCCCACTCGTTCACGACCAAGCGGCCGTTCATCCAGTTCGCGATCTTCAAGGACCGCAACTTCATCGGCGGCGTCATCTTCATGACGGTGATGGGGCTGGTGCTGTTCTCGACGATGGCACTGTCGTCGCCGTTTCTGCAAAATGTCGAGGGCTATCCGATTATGACGGCCGGCCTGCTGCTCGCCTCACGCGGCTGCGGCACCTTCGTGGCGATGATGATCGTCGGCCGGATCATGCGCCACATCGAGGCGCGCACCCTGATCGCCACCGGCCTGTCGCTGACCTGCGCGTCGCTTTACGTGATGACCGCCTGGACCGACCAGACCACCGTGTCGAGCGTCGTCGTCACCAGCATCGTTCAGGGTTTCGGCTTCGGTCTGGTGTTCGTGCCGTTGTCGACGGTGGCGTTCATGACCCTGCCAGGACAGCTCCGCACCGACGGCACCGCCATGCTGACGCTGGTGCGCAACGTCGCCAGCTCGGTCGGGATTTCAGTGGTGATCGCGAAGCTGTCGTCGGGCACCACCACGGCGCACGCGATCCTCACCGAGCACATCAACCCGTTCAACGACGCGCTGCAGATGCCGAACGTCACCGGCATGATCGATCTGTCGACCACCACCGGCAAGGCGATGATGGACGCGATCGTCACCATGCAGGCGCAGATCATCGCGTTCTCGCACGACTACGCGATGGTGATGTTCCTCACCGCCGCTGCGGTGCCGATGGCGATCATCATCGGCTCGACCAAAGCAGCGCTGCGCAAGCAGGGCGAAGCCGCAGCGGATCATGCGGCGGTGATGGAGTAATCATCACTAGCCAATCGATCAGGCTGCCCCCTGCCGATCGTGTTTTATTTTCCCAATCACTGATATAGGTTCAGCCGCCCTGCAGCGCCCAACGGCCCAAAAGGCTCTGGGCATCAGCGCATCAAATGTTGCGATGAAGATGGAAGGCTGCTTATGGGGAAGGTATTTCCACACGACAAGGCAAGCAATTCGGGCGGAATAGGGAGCTTCCTGCAGTCCATCTTCCGCAGACGAAGAGCGAAGCCCCTTCTTTGCTCTGAGTGTTTCGAGAATCAGGGAATAAAGCTTGATGCGAGGATGCTTGGAGTAAACGATCGATCCGTATGCAGGAATTGCAATTCCACGTCGGGCAAAAAACTGGGTCGAGAGGAGCTTGAAGCTCTCACGCATCGTTTCTTTGTTTGGGGAACCTTACATCGTTGCGAGTACGGGGCAGCTCCGATCATTCAATTCAATCAACAGCGGAACACGGAGATAGAAGCATCTCCTTGGTTTGAATCCGACTTGCGGTTGATTGAAAGAGTCTTGGGGGTTGGCTTTTTCTATTACGGCCCTCGATTGTGGATGGTTGGCGAGGTTGAGCCCCTGAAGGACTTAAGTAGCCCCGTCACCCAAACGTCAATCTTGAAGAGAATTACAACAGAGTATCCTGCGGCACCACTGAAAGCCGACGAGCTATTTTACCGGCTACGGATAGCGCCAAAAGCGCCTGCTGAACAAAGCGAATACGACAGCCCTCCGCTAGGTTGCGGCGGCATCGGACGATTGGATGCCCCAGGCTTACAAGTGATGTATGCTTCTCAAGATCTGGAGGTCTGCATTCACGAGTGTCGGGTGACGGCCGAGGACGAACTGTTTGTAGCGACACTCACGCCGTCAACCGACCTGCGATTGCTCGATCTGACCAGTCTCCTATTCGAAAAGGACGTTACCGAATTTGAGAGCCTAGACATGGCGGTGCATATGCTCTTCTTAGCGGGCAAGCACTCCTATGATTTGACGCGCAAGATTGCTCTAGCGGCACGCACGGCAGGGTTTGATGGCATCGTATACCCGTCGTATTTTAGCTTGCTCCGTACCGGAGGCATGCCCTTCGAAACAGTGTTTGGAATCTCTCATCGGCAAATTCCCGAACTGGCTGATCGGGAGAGGTCAAAGACGATTCCAAACATTGCAATCTTCGGGCGGCCGATCGCTGACGGCCGCGTTCGTGTCGTTGGGATAAATCGATTGATCCTCAATCGTGTCGAGTATCAATTCCACTTCGGTCCAGTTGGCTATCAAGTCGATCCAGAGTGACTAATCAAACTCGTCCGAGGCGCTCGTTTTGGCCACCTCCTTTCAGAGTGGTTTAGTTCACCTTCTCGATCGCCATCGCGACGCCCTGGCCGACGCCGACGCACATCGTGGCGAGCGCGAGCTTGCCGCCGCGCTTCTCCAGGCCGTGCACCGCGGTCAGCGCCAGGCGGGCGCCGCTCATGCCGAGCGGGTGGCCGAGCGCGATCGCGCCGCCGTGCGGATTGACGAAGTCGGCATCGTCCTTGACGCCGAGCTGGCGCATGCAGGCGATGCCCTGAGAGGCGAACGCTTCGTTCAGCTCGATCAGATCGAAGTCGCTGATCTTCAGCCCGAGCCGCTCCATCAGCTTGCGGGTCGCCGGCACCGGGCCGATGCCCATGATCCGCGGCGGCACCGCGGCCGAAGCGAGGCCGAGGATTTTGGCGCGCGGCGTCAGGCCGTACTTCTTCACCGCCGCGGCGGATGCGATCAGCAACGCGGCGGCGCCGTCATTGACACCGGAGGCGTTGCCGGCCGTGACGGTGCCCGGATTGCGCACGATCGGCTTCAGCTTGGCGAGGCCTTCGAGCGTGGTTTCGGGGCGCGGATGCTCGTCCTTGTCGACGGTGATCGGGCCGGCCTTGCCGCCCGAATACGTCACCGGCGCAATCTCCTCGGCGAAGTAGCCGGCCGCGATCGCCGCACCGGCACGCTGCTGGGAGCGGATCGCGAACGCATCCTGATCGGCGCGCGAGATCTGGAACTCTTCGGCGACATTCTCGCCGGTCTCGGGCATCGAATCGACGCCGTATTGCTGCTTCATCAGCGGATTGATGAAACGCCAGCCGATCGTGGTGTCGAAGATGTCGGCGGTGCGGGCGAACGCTTCGGTCGCCTTGCCCTGCACGAACGGCGCGCGGGTCATCGACTCGACACCGCCGGCGATCGCCAGATCGATCTCGCCGCCGCGGATCGCACGGCCCGCGGCTCCGACCGCGTCGAGGCCGGAGGCGCACAGCCGGTTGAGAGTCTGGCCGGGCACGGAGTCCGGCAAGCCCGCGAGCAGCGCCGCCATGCGGGCGACGTTGCGATTGTCCTCGCCGGCCTGATTGGCGCAGCCGAAGAACACCTCGTCCACCGCGCTCCAGTCCATGTCGGGGTGCTTGGCCATCAGCGCCTTGATCGGCACCGCGGCCAGATCGTCGGTCCGCACCTTGGCGAGAGATCCGCCGTAACGGCCGATCGGAGTGCGCACCGCGTCGCAGACAAACACGTCGGCCATCGAAACTCTCCCTGTTTTGCCGATCCGGGCTGGGGCGCCGGACTTGAAGCCGGTTTGTAGGAAGCGCCGCCGAACAGGTCAACGTGTCGCAGATCGCCGCGGGCGCGGTTGAAACCCGTGCATGGCTCGCCGCCCGAGGTAGGAACCAAGGGGCGAATTTTGCTATGCATCGGCCATGACCATCCGCCCCGACATTGCTCCGCTGCCCGCCGCCGCGCCACCCGCCGAAGCGCCGGCGAAAATGTCGCCGATGATGGAGCAGTATCACGAGATCAAGGCCGCCAATCCGGGACTGCTGCTGTTCTACCGGATGGGCGATTTCTACGAGCTGTTTTTCGAGGATGCCGAGATCGCCTCCCGGGCGCTCGGCATCACGCTGACCAAGCGCGGCAAGCATCTGGGCGCCGACATTCCGATGTGCGGCGTGCCGGTGGAACGCTCCGAGGACTATCTGCACCGCTTGATTGCGCTCGGCCACCGTGTCGCGGTTTGCGAGCAGACCGAAGACCCGGCGGCGGCGCGCGCCCGCAAGAGCGTGGTGCGGCGCGACGTGGTGCGGCTGATCACGCCCGGCACGCTGACCGAAGACACCCTGCTCGACGCGCGCGCCAACAACTATCTGCTGGCGATCGCGCGTGCCCGCGGCTCGGCCGGCACCGATCGGATCGGGCTGGCCTGGATCGACATCTCGACCGGAGAGTTCTGCGTCACCGAGTGCTCGACCGCTGAGCTGGCCGCAACGCTGGCCCGGATCAATCCGAACGAGGCGATCGTGCCGGATGCGCTGTACGGCGACGCCGAGCTCGCGCCCACCTTGCGCGAACTGGCTGCCGTCACGCCACTGACCCGCGACGTGTTCGATTCGGCCACCGCCGAACGGCGGCTCTGCGATTACTTCGCCGTCGCCACCATGGACGGCCTCGCCGTGCTGTCGCGGCTGGAGGCGACCGCGGCAGCGGCCTGCGTCACCTATGTCGACCGCACTCAGCTCGGCAAACGGCCGCCATTGGCGCCGCCGTCGCGCGAGGCGACCGGCTCCACGATGGCGATCGACCCGGCGACCCGCGCCAACCTCGAACTTACCCGCACACTCGCCGGCGAACGCCGCGGTTCGCTGCTCGACGCGATCGATTGCACGGTGACGGCCGCCGGATCGCGGCTGCTGGCGCAGCGGCTCGCAGCGCCGCTCACCGATGATGCCACGATCGCCCGGCGGCTGGACTCAGTGGAAGCCTTCGTGGGCGATTCCGGGCTTCGCGAACAAATTCGCAGCTCGCTGCGGGCGGCGCCCGACATGGCCCGCGCACTGGCGCGGCTCTCGCTCGGCCGCGGCGGACCGCGGGATCTGGCGAACTTGCGGGACGGCATCCGTGCCGCCGACGAGGTGCTGGTGCAGCTTGCGCAGCTCGCGAGCCCGCCGCACGAGATCGCCGGTGCGATGGCGGCGCTGCAGCGGCCGTCGCGCGAGCTGTGCGCCGAGCTCGGCCGCGCGCTGGCCGACGATCTGCCGCTGCAGAAGCGCGACGGCGGTTTCGTTCGCGAAGGCTTCGAGCCCGCGCTCGACGAGACCCGCAAGCTGCGCGACGCCTCGCGGCTGGTGGTGGCGTCGATGCAGGCGCGTTACGCCGACGACACCGGCATCAAGGCGCTGAAAATCCGGCACAACAACGTGCTCGGCTACTTCGTCGAGGTCAGCGCGCAGCACGGCGACAAGCTGATGGCGGCGCCGCTGAACGCGACCTTCATCCATCGTCAGACGCTGGCCGGGCAGGTCCGCTTCACCACCGCCGAGCTCGGCGAGATCGAGGCCAAGATCGCCAATGCGGGCGACCGCGCGCTCGGGCTCGAGCTGGAGATTTTCGACCGACTTGCCGCCTCGATCGACGCCGCCGGCGAAGACCTGCGCGCCGCCGCACACGCGTTCGCCCTGCTCGACGTCGCTACCGCCCTGGCCAAGCTCGCCTCCGACGACAATTACGTGCGCCCCGAAGTCGATCAATCGCTCTCCTTCGCGATCGAGGGCGGCCGGCATCCGGTGGTCGAGCAGGCGCTGAAGAAGGCCGGCGAGCCGTTCATCGCCAATGCCTGCGACCTGTCCCCCGGCCCGGCGCAGACCAGCGGCCAGATCTGGCTGCTGACCGGCCCGAACATGGCCGGTAAATCGACCTTCCTGCGCCAGAACGCGCTGATCGCGCTGCTGGCCCAGGTCGGCAGCTTCGTGCCGGCGAGCCGGGCGCGGATCGGCATCGTCGACCGGCTGTTCTCGCGCGTCGGCGCCGCCGACGACCTCGCCCGCGGCCGCTCGACCTTCATGGTCGAGATGGTCGAAACCGCCGCGATCCTCAACCAGGCGTCGGAGCGCGCGCTGGTGATCCTCGACGAGATCGGCCGCGGCACCGCGACCTTCGACGGCCTGTCGATCGCCTGGGCGGCGATCGAGCATCTGCACGAACAAAACAAGTGCCGGTCGCTGTTCGCCACGCACTACCATGAGCTGACCGCGCTGTCGGCCAAGCTGCCGCGGCTGTTCAACGCCACCGTGCGGGTGAAGGAATGGCGCGGCGAGGTGGTGTTCCTGCACGAGGTGCTGCCGGGCTCGGCCGACCGCTCCTACGGCATTCAGGTCGCCAAGCTGGCCGGCCTGCCGCCCTCGGTGGTGAACCGGGCCAAAGCGGTGCTGGCCAAGCTCGAAGCCAACGATCGCGGCCAGCCCAAGACGCTGATCGACGATCTGCCGCTGTTCGCCATCACGGCCCGCGCACCGGCCGAGGCCGCGCCGCCGAGCGAAGCCGAGCAATTGATCGACGCGGTCAAGGCGCTGCATCCCGACGAGATGACCCCGCGCGAGGCGCTCGAGGCGCTTTACGCCCTGAAGGCCAAGCTGCCGGGATCGTAGATCGGAGGATGGGTTGAGCGCACGCGAAACCCATCAAGGCCCAGCACGGATCAGATGGGTTCGCTGCCACTCAACCCATTCTTCGGACTGAGGGATAAGCGCGCCGGAAAAGCAAAATGGCCGGGACGAGCCCGGCCATTTCACCAACAACTCTTTGAGAAGACTTACTTCTTGGCCGGCGCCGGGGTGGCGGGCTTGGCCGCATCGGCAGGCTTCGCCGCATCCGCCGGCTTGGCCGCATCCGGCTTCGCGGCCGGCTGGTCCATGCGCTCGATCTTGGCGCTCTGGCGCAGCTTCGCAACGTAGTCCGACTGCGCCTTGCGGGTGACGTACTGCTCGATCTGCGCCTTGACCTGATCGAAGCTCGGCGGCTTGCGGCTGCGCTTTTCCTCGACCTTGATGATGTGCCAGCCGAACTGGGTCTTGATCGGCTCGGAGATCTTGCCCGGCTCTAGCGCGAAGGCGGCGGCGGAGAACTCCGGCACCATCTGGTCCTTGGTGAAGAAGCCGAGATCGCCGCCGTCGGAGGCGCCCGGATCCTTGGACTTCGTCTTCGCCAGCTCGGCGAAGTCGGCGCCCTTCTTCAGCTCGGCCTCCACGGCCTTGGCCTCGTCCTCGGTCTCGACCAGGATGTGACGGGCGTGGACTTCCTGTTCGCCGGAAATCTGCTTGGCGGCCTCGTCATAGACCTTCTTCATCGCCTCGTCGGAGGAGCCTGCCTTGCCCTCGGCGGCGAGCAGATCGTCCATCAGCAGCCGGGCACGGGCAAATTCGAGCCGCTTCTTGAACTCCGGCGTGTCCTGGATCTTCTTGTCTTCGGCGGCCTTGGCGACGATTTTCATGTCGATCAGGAAGGCCAGGACGTTCTCTTTCTTGGTCGCCGGATCGAGCTGGGCGAGGCTGGGCCCAAGCTCCTGCTCGGCGAGATCGACGTCGCTCTGACGGATCTCAGCGCCGTTGACCTTGGCGAGCACGGGGTTCGCATCCTCGGCGCGCGCGGCAGGGGCCGCCAGAAGCGCAAATGCGAGACAACCTGTCACAGCCGCGTTGACGAGGCCGGCGCGCAGGCCGGATGTGACTGCGTTGAACGCAGGTGTCATGGAAAATCCTTGTGTTGAAAGCCGGGGTGTCGGGGCGGCGAGACAGTCACCCAATCGCAGTGCCTTGGCAACGCGAAAACTCTGTCAAAATGATGAAATCCTTGAAAGGTCGGCGCGTTGACAACCCCCAGGCCCAGCCATATCTGTGCCGCCACAGGCTCGGGTCGGGCGGTCGTCGCGCGACCGCGCCCGGGCGGCCGGCTCTCGGATTGCTGGATTACCAATCATTTCGCGCGCGCACCTGTATCCTGATAGGTGCCCGAGCGTCACGATGAGTTGATAGTGGCTCGAGCGAACGGCATCACGGCTGCTAAGTCACAGCGCAACAACAGGAAGCTGGCATGATCGGCGCGCTCGCCCGCAAACTCTTCGGCTCCGCTAACGACCGCAGGGTCAAGGGTTACCAGTCTCGGGTTGCTGCGATCAATGCGCTCGAACCGGAGCTATCCAAGCTGTCCGACGAGGCGCTGAAAGCCCGTACTGCCGAATTCCGCGCCGAGCTCGCTGCCGGCAAGACCCTCGACGATCTGCTGGTGCCGGCTTTTGCCACCGTGCGCGAGGCCGCCAAGCGCACGCTGGGTCAGCGACACTTCGACGTGCAGCTGATCGGCGGCATGGTGCTGCACGAGGGCGACATCGCCGAGATGAAGACCGGCGAAGGCAAGACGCTGGTCGCGACGCTGGCTGTGTACCTCAACGCACTCGCCGGCAAGGGCGTGCACGTCGTCACCGTCAACGACTATCTCGCGAGCCGCGACGCCGGCTGGATGGGGCAGATCTACGGCTTCCTCGGCATGACCACCGGCGTGATCGTGCACGGGCTGGACGACGCCCAGCGCCAGGCGGCTTACGCCTGCGACATCACCTACGGCACCAACAACGAATACGGCTTCGACTATCTGCGCGACAATATGAAGTACCGGCTGGAGGACATGGTCCAGCGCGGGCACTATTTCGCGATCGTCGACGAAGTCGACTCGATCCTGATCGACGAAGCCCGTACCCCGCTGATCATCTCCGGCCCGCTCGACGACCGCTCCGATTTCTACAACACCATCGACACCTTCATTCCGCGCCTCGACAAATCCGACTACGAGGTCGACGAGAAGCAGCGCACCGTGACGCTGACCGAAGCCGGCATGGAGAAGATCGAGACACTGCTGAAGGACGCCGGCCAGCTTCGCGGCGAGTCGCTGTACGACGTCGAGAACGTCTCGGTGGTGCACCACGTCAACCAGGCGCTGCGCGCCCACACCCTGTTCCAGCGCGACAAGGACTACATCGTCCGTAACGACGAGGTGGTGATCATCGACGAGTTCACCGGCCGCATGATGCAGGGCCGCCGCTATTCGGAAGGCCTGCATCAGGCGCTGGAGGCCAAGGAACACGTCACGGTCCAGCCGGAAAACCAGACGCTGGCGTCGATCACCTTCCAGAACTACTTCCGGATGTACGACAAGCTCGCCGGCATGACCGGCACCGCGGCCACCGAGGCCGACGAGTTCTTCGACATCTACAAGCTCGAAGTGGTCGAGATCCCGACCAACCTGCCGATCTCGCGTCTCGACGAGGACGACGAGGTGTATCGCACCCAGCAGGAAAAATACGCCGCGATCCTGGCCGAGGTCGAGCGCGCCAACGCCCGGATGCAGCCGGTGCTGGTCGGCACCGCATCGATCGAGAAGTCGGAGGTGCTGGCCGATTATCTCCTCAAGCACGGCTACAAGCAGATCGACTTCACCGACCCTAAGGGGATGGAAAAGCTGTACGCGGCCGCCCGCGCGGGCAAGCCAGCGAAGCTGTTCGCGGTGCTGAACGCGCGCTTCCACGAGCAGGAAGCCTACATCGTTGCCGAAGCCGGCGTTCCGGGCGCAATCACCATCGCCACCAACATGGCCGGCCGCGGCACCGACATCAAACTCGGCGGCTCGCTGGAGATGCGGCTTCAGCAGGAAGCCGCTCACATCACCGACGAAGCCGAGAAGGCTGCGAAGATCGCCGAGATCAAGGCCGACATCGAGCGCTTCCGCGACATCGTTCTGAAAGCCGAGGACGAGATCGAGATCGAGCCCGCCAAGGGCAACAAGCCGGCCAAGACCGCCAAGCGCCCCGGTGGCCTGTACATCATCGGCTCCGAGCGCCACGAGAGCCGGCGCATCGACAACCAGCTCCGCGGTCGTTCCGGCCGTCAGGGCGACCCGGGCCGCTCCAAGTTCTTCCTGTCGCTGGAAGACGACCTGATGCGGATCTTTGGCTCCGACAAGCTCGACACCATGCTGACCCGGCTCGGCCTGAAGGAAGGCGAGGCGATCATCCATCCTTGGATCAACAAGGCGCTGGAAAAGGCACAGCAGAAGGTCGAGGCCCGCAACTTCGACATCCGCAAGAACCTGCTGAAATTCGACGACGTCCAGAACGACCAGCGCAAGGTGATCTTCGATCAGCGCGTCGAGCTGATGAAGGAAGAGAGCGTGGCCGAAACGGTCACCGACATGCGCCACACCTTCATCGAGGAATTGGTCGGCAAGCATGTGCCCGAGCACGCTTATGCCGAGCAGTGGGACGTCACCGGCCTGAAGGACGAACTCAACCGCGTCGTCGGCCTCGACATTCCGGTCGACGAATGGGCCAAGGAAGAAGGCATCGCCGACGAGGAGCTGATCACCCGTCTGGAGCGGGTGTTCGACGAGCACATGGCCGCCAAGGTCGGTCAGTGGGGCTCGGACGTGATGCGCTACGCCGAGAAGAGCATCCTGCTGCAGACGCTCGACCATCTGTGGCGCGAGCATCTGGTGATGCTCGATCATCTGCGCCAGGTGATCGGCCTGCGCGGCTACGGCCAGCGCGATCCGCTGCAGGAGTACAAGTCGGAAGCCTTCAATCTCTTCCAGGAGATGAGCTCTCACTTGCGCGAGGCGGTGACGGCGCAACTGATGCGGGTCGAGATCATTCCGCCGGATCAGCCGCAGGAATTGCCGCCGATGGAGGTCCACAAGATGGACCCCGACACCGGACAGGACGAGATGGCGTTCGCCAACGTCTCCCTGGCGCCGGCGCAGCCGGCCGACAAGGCGGCGCGCGATCCGAACAAGCCCGAGACCTGGGGCAAGGTCGGCCGCAACGAGGATTGTCCGTGCGGCTCCGGCAAGAAGTACAAGCACTGCCACGGCCGCTACGCGTAACCGCCGCAGGCCCGATCAAGACACGCGGCAATGCCCGGCCTCGCGCCGGGCATTTTGCTGTCTGAAGTTCAAACCCGCAGCCGTCATTCCGGGGCGCGCAGCAACGCTGCGCGAACCCGGAATCCGGAGATTGTTGAAATCCTGCTGGTGTCCCGAACGGCGAGATTCCGGGTTCGCAGGCTGCGCCTGCGCCCCGGAATGACGGAATGATAGCTCTCCGAAGACGGAGCGAGCCGCCTCAGCGGAACGCCGAGAACCGGTTGTCGAACGAATTCGACGACACCACCGGCGCGCCGCCCGCGATTGTCCCGGACGGTCTGGCCGCGGCAGACGAGGTGGTCTCGGCCGTATCGACGCTCGGCTTCAGCGACGGCCGCTGTTTCGCTTCGTTGACCTTCGGCACCGACGCGTGCGGGCGCGGCGCCGGTTCGTGCCGGCCGGAGACGCTGGGCGCCGAGGCGGCCCGACGGGTCGAGGCCGTGACTTCACCGCTCCGATGGGCCGGGCTGGACAGAAGCCCGCCGATTTCGTCCTTCGCGGCCGAGGCGACGTGCGCGCGCGGCGGGGTCGAAGCCACCGCGACGCTGGGCTCGGCCGGCGCGGCGCGCAGCAGGTTGTCGGACGGCCGCGGCGGATTGACGGTCGGCGGGATGGTGCCCGGCGCGCGATCGAACGAGGCGACCGACAGCGACTTGTCCTCGATGGAATCCGACAGCCCGGTCGATGCGTCCGGGATCTTCGAGGCGAACACATGGTTCATGCCGCCGTCGATGCCGGTGTTGAGGCGTGCCACCGGCGTTCCCTTGGCGATCAGCTCGGCGATCTTGATGTTGTCCTGCTTGTCCTTCTCGCGCACCGCTTCGGCGATGTCGGGCCGGACTTCGTAGGCCGGGCATTTGGCCGAAGCGTTGAACTGCAGCGGCCGGGTCGCGCCGGGCAGCGGCGCGGCGTCGAACACGTATTTATGCTCGCAGAAGTCGACCTTCGGCTCCTGCCGGGTGACTTCGAAATGATCGTAGCCTTGCTTCAGCATCTTCCAGAACGGCATGTTCGGGTTGTTGCGATGCTTGGCGAAGTTCACCGGCGTCATCTTGAAGGGGTACGCCTGGAGCTGGAAGGCGCGCTGGCCGCCGAAGAACGATTCGCGACCGAGCGCATAGATCTCGGCGATCTGTTCGTCCGTCATTGCGTAGCAGCCGCGCGACGAGCAGTCGCCGTGCACCATGAGCTGCGAGCCGGTGCGACCGAGCGACTTGTCGAACGCGTTCGGATAGCCGGTGTTGAACGACAGATAATACGACGACTGCGGATTCATCTGGCCGGGCGAGATCGAATAGAACCCCTCCGGCGCCTGCCGGTCGCCTTCGCGGATCTTCGGACCCAAGTCGCCGGACCAGCGGCAGATCGGATAGGACTTCAGCAGTTGGAAAACGCCGGTGCGGTCCTGCTTCCAGACCTCGAGCTCGGCTTCCTGCTTGAACAGCCGCACCAGGATGGGCGACTGCAGGTCCATGTTCTTTTCCTGAATCGCCGCGACCAGCTTCGGCGGCACCGGCTGGTTGGCCTTGGCGTTGGTGGCAAGCGCCATCTGATCGCTGTTGCAGCCGGCGAGCATCGGCATCGTGGCCAGCGCGGCAGTCAGCATCAGCGCGCGTAAAAGCGGGCTTTTCGTCACAACGAAGCTCCCCCGACGACCGGCAAACCCGCACCCCACATTCGAGCAGCTCGGCCGTCCAGCTTCCGCGCGGCCTGTCCGGCACCGAATCTTGCAGGATCCGGCGGATTCGACCGCTCGCATTTACCAAACTCTGCACCACGTCCGCGCCAACGCATTGGTGCTGTGTGCAGTCCGACAAGATTATCCTTAAGCCCTTGGGGTCGCAAGCCGATCAGGCCGGCGGCAGGGCGGTCCGGAGATCATGGTCAAGGAACATTGAATCGCGGGCGCGCGGCGAAACTGCGGCCGAGCGCCAAATCCCGGAGCAGCGGTGCGGATTTGGTTAAGATTTGATCAATGTGCCGCGCCGGCCTCAGGCGGGCCCGATCAGGCCAGCTTGCGGCCGATATCGAGGAATTTCTGCCGGCGCTGGGCGCGGATCGCATCGCGGCCCTGGCCCTTCAGCTCCGCGAAGGCGGCAGCGACTGCGTCGCCGGCGGTCGCGATCATCGCCTCCGGATCGCGATGCGCGCCGCCCTTGGGCTCGGCCAGGATCTGGTCGATCACCCCGAATTTCAGCAGGTCCTGGGCGGTGATCTTCATCGAATTCGCCGCTTCCTGCGCCTTGGTGCCGTCGCGCCACAGGATCGAGGACGCCGCTTCCGGCGAGATCACGCTGTAGACCGCGTGCTCCAGCATCAGAACTTTATTGGCGGTGGCGATCGCGATCGCGCCGCCGGAGCCGCCTTCGCCGATCACCAGCGCCACATTGGGAACGCCGAGCTGCAGGCAGGCGTCGGTCGAACGGGCGATCGCCTCGGCCTGGCCGCGCTCTTCGGCGCCGATGCCCGGATAGGCGCCCGCGGTGTCGACCAGCGACAGCACCGGCAGATCGAAGCGATCGGCCATTTCCATCAGCCGGACCGCCTTGCGATAGCCTTCCGGCCGCGCCATGCCGAAATTGTGCCGCAGCCGGGTCTCGGTGGTCGAGCCCTTTTCCTGGCCGATAACGCAGACGCTCTCGCCGCGGAACCGGCCGAAGCCGCCGACCAGCGCCTCGTCGTCGCCGAACTTGCGGTCGCCAGCCAAAGGTGTGAACTCGGTGATCAGTCCTTCGATGTAGTCGACGCAATGCGGCCGCTGCGGATGACGCGCCACCTGGGTCTTCTGCCACGGCGTCAGCGCCGCATAGAGATCTTGCAGCGCCTGCTGCGCCTTCTCTTCGATTTTCTCGATTTCCTCGTGGATGTCGCTGCCGGACGCCGCGAGCGTGCGCAATTCGTCGATCTTGGAATCGAGTTCCGCCACCGGCTTTTCGAAGTCGAGATAGCTGCGCATGGGCCCGGACATGACTAGAGCGATATGGGGAGGAAAGCTGCGGCCGATATGGCCGCCCGGCTTTTCAAGCCATCCGTGAGCCAAGTCAAGCGGCTGGGACAAGTGCCGCAGCGCCGCCCCCACCGCAGACGACGAAGCTCCTTGGGCCGGGGAGCCAGAAGCAGGCGGCAGAACCGGCACGATCGCTAGCCGGCTGCCGGCCGAACCGATCACGCGTCGGTAATTTGATTTTCAGCCGCCGATCTGATGGCTCAGCGCCGCCCCTGCTCTCACCAGAAAGTCCAACATGACTGCCTCAGACGACGCTCCCCATTCGACCGATCGCTTCATGTTCGGGCGCGCCCAGCGCTGGCTGCACTGGTCGATGGCCATTCTGATCTTCGCCGCGATCGGGCTCGGCATCGTCGCGGCCTACTACCCGTCGGGCCAGCAGCCGCGCCAGGGCCTGCTCGAACTGCATAAATCGATCGGCTTCACCATCCTGGCGCTGCTCGTCGTCCGCATCGCATGGCGGCTGATCAGCGGCGAGCCTCCGTATCGACGGCCGCTCGGGCACCTGACGGAGATCGCCGCCCGAGCCGGCCATCTGGCGCTGTATGGCCTGATGTTGTTCATGCCGCTCAGCGGCTATCTGTTCTCCGGCGCCGGCGGCTATTCGCTGCCGTGGTTCGGGCTGTTTCAGTGGCCGCGCCTGGTGCCGCGCGATCATGCCCTCTCCGAATGGGGCCAAATGCTGCACGACCGCGGCGCCTGGGTGCTGGGGGCGGTGCTGGCGCTGCATCTCGCCGCGGTGTGTTGGCATCAATTCGTCAAGCGCGACGAAGTGCTGTCGCGGATGACCGGCCGAGCTTCCGAGAGCTGACGCGACTCAGCGGCCTTCGCCGAGCGGGTGCAGGTCGCGCACCAGGCTCTTCAGCCGCTCCTCGACCACATGGGTGTAGATC
>NZ_QUMK01000017.1 GCF_010907035.1 Rhodopseudomonas sp. BR0M22 | reverse complement strand
CCCGCCTTGGCGGATGGACCGGCTACTACGGCAAGCCAGGCCCCATCGTGATCCTCCACGGCCTCCAATCCCTCAGAGCCATGCTCGCAGGCTGGAAGCTAAGGCCAGATGTGTGAATCTCGTAGGGCTCTGCTGGGTCAGCGCGACGAAGGCGCCGGTCCGCCATGCCAACGTCGAGGTGGCTTTGATCGCGGTCGCGGTCGCCGGATAGGAGCGCTGGCGAAACGCCGCCACGCAGCACAGATCGCCCGGCCGCATGATCCGCAGCGTGATCTGCTCGCCCTCGCTGTTGAGCTGGGTGACGCGGACCAGGCCGCTGACGATCTGAAACAGATACTCCGGCACGTCGCCCTGGTGAAACAGCGCCTGCCCGGCCGGAAATTGCCGCAGGCTCGACGCGTCGAGCAGACGCGACGTCTCCGCCGGCGGCAATTGCGAGAACAGCGCGCTGCGTGTGGCGGCGGCGCGTAGGACACCCTTTTCCATCATCGACCTTGCGACCCTGCGGCGTTTATCAGCGGGCGTTTCCTACGGCGCCTTCCTATCAGCGGCGCTGGCCGCTGTGGTTTTGAAGGCCTCTAATCGGCCCGTGAATAATTGTCACAGTCGCGAGCTTTTCTAGGGGGCCGCCGCGCCCGCGGCCGACGTTGTTTGCTCGAAAGCAAAAAGCCGCGGCGAGGCGCTCGCTATGGTCGGCGCCGATCGAGAAAGCCCGATTGCCATCGAGATCAGAACCGAAAGGTCGTGATCGCGGTCGCTGACGCGGGCCTGCGCCGGCTGTCGCGGCCCGCAAGGGCGCGACCTTTCATTCGCAAGGACGGCGAGCCATCGCCGCGCCGCACGCCGAGAAGGCGGGCGATGATCGAATGGACGGGATCGAACAATGAGAGCGGATGCGCATCCGGACACACGCAGCCTGATCGGCAAGACGCTTGCGGCGGCACCACGCCGGCCGCTGCGCACCATCACGCTGGCGGCCCTGCTGACCTCGAGCAGCCAGCTCTGCTTTGCCCAATCGGCAGCGCCCGGCGCCACCATCACGCTCGACACCATCGTGGTCGAGCAGCGGCGCGAAACGGTCCGCGCGCCGGCGCGGCCGCGCTCCGTGGTGCGCCGCGCTGCTCCTGCCGCGACACCGAGCGCTGCGCCGGCAGCTTCCGCCGTTCAGACGGTGGACCTGGTGCGCGAGCGCTTCAACGTGCTGGCCGGCGGCGTCGCGCTGGTGTCGCAGAAGGACATGCAGAACGCGGGCAACCCGACGCTCGCCAACACGCTGTCCGGGGTGCCCGGGCTGATTATCCAGAATTTCCTCGGCGCCAACGACCAGCCGCGGATTCAGATGCGCGGTTCGGCGCAGCAGAACCCGGCCGAACGCGGCGTGCTGGTGCTGTATAACGGCCTGCCGATCAACCGTGCCGATGGCTCCTACATCGTCGGCTTCGCCAATCCGCGGCAGGCCGAAGCGATCGAGGTGTATCGCGGCTACATGGCCAACCGGCTCGGCGCCACGGTGCTGAGCGGCGCGATCAACTTCATCTCGCCGACCGGATCGAGCCAGCCCGGCGTGCAGATGTCGGTGAGCGGCGGCAGCTTCGGCCAGATCAACAGCAGCGCCCAGATCGGCACCAAGAAAGACAACGTCGACGCCTTCCTGCAGTTCGACACCACCCGGCGCGACGGCTTCCGCGACTACAATGCGTCGGACCGCACCAGCCTCAACGCCAATGTCGGCATCGCGCTGTCGGAGAACGTCAAGACCCGGTTCTTCCTGGGCTACACCGACCTCGGATTCGACGTCGCCGGTCCGATCAACAAGGACGCGCTGTACGCCAATCCGCGGCAGACGGCGACCGGACCGACCGTGGTGAACGGCGTCGCGATCAATCCGGGGCCGAACGCCGTGCGCGACAAGCCGCGGCGCGACGCCAGCCAGTTCATGATCGGCAACCGCACCACCGCGACGTTCGATGCCCATCTGATCGACATCGCGCTCGGCTACACTTACACCGACGACACCTTCCGGTTTCCGATCTCTTCGGGGGTGCGCGCCACCAAGGGCGGCGACTTCACCGGCCTGGTGCGCTACGCCTACAACCCGGCGGACGCGCTGCTGCCGTTGTTCGAAACCACCGCGCAGTACAGCGTCGGCTCGGCGGATCGCGACTACTATCTCAACCAGAGCGGCATGACCGGCGCGCAGTTCGGCAGCAACCGGCTCGACGCACAGACGCTGTCATTGTTCGCCGGCGCCAATGTGCCGGTGTGGCAGCAATGGACGGTGTCACCGGCGATCTCATATGCCTATGCGACGCGGGACAACGACGACCGCTACACCGCCGCGACGCGGCCGACCATCGCGTACAATCCGGCCAAGCCGAATGTGCTGCTGCCGAACGGATCGGTGCCGACCCAGACCAACAGCTACGCGCGCTCCTACTCGGGCTGGAATCCGAGCCTGGCGCTGTCGTATCGGCCCGACGCGACGCAGACCTTCTTCGTCGCCGGCAGCCACAGCTTCGAGCCGCCGACCCATGACGACCTGATCGCCACCATCAACGGCACGCCGAATTCCAGCCCCGGCCGCCCGACGCCGCCCAATCCCAATCTGGTTGCGGCGGCGTTCGCGACGCCGAACCTGTCGGCGCAGACCGCCGTGACGGTGGAAGGCGGCTGGCGCGGCCGGGCCGACCGGTTCTCCTGGGACGTCGTCACCTACTACTCGTGGGTCGACAACGAGCTGCTCAACCTGCGCGACGTCACCGGCGCCTCGATCGGCGCGATCAATGCCGACCGCACCACGCATTTCGGCATCGAGCTCGGCGCCGGCATGAAGTTCACCGACAGGCTCTCCGGCCGGCTCGCCTACACCTATCAGGATTTCCGCTTCGTCAACGATCCGCTACGCGGCAACAACAAGCTCGGCGGCGCGGTGCCGCATCTGATCTACGCGCAGCTGCAGCTGCAGGCGACCGACGCCTGGATGGTGCAGGGCGCGGTGCGCTGGAGCCCGGCCGAGGTGCCGGTCGACAACATGAATACGCTGTATGCCGATCCCTACGCGGTGGTGGATCTGCGCAGCGAATACCGGATCAACAAGACATTCCGGGTGTTCGGCGAGATCACCAATTTGTTCAACAAGACCTATGCGGCCACTTCGCTGGTGGTGGATCAGGCGCGCCCCGATCAGGCGGCCTTCCTGCCTGGCGACGGCCGCGGCTTCTACGCCGGCATCAAGGCGTCGTTCTGATCAACCAGCAAGGATACGATATGACCAAACGCCTTCTTCTGGCGGCCATCGCGGCCGCCTTGCTTGCCGCGCCGGCGATCGCCGCCGACTCGATCAGCCTTTCGCACTTCCTGGAGCAATGGGACGGCAACAATGACGGCGTCGTCACGCTGGCCGAGATCAAGCAGGGACGCGAGCAGCGGTTCTATGCGTTCGACGCCAATGCCGACGGCTATCTCGATCGCGACGAATATGCACGCTTCGACAAGGTGCGCGATGCCGGCATCGCGCGGTTCTCTGCCGAAGAGCAGGTCAAGATTCGGCAGATCGCCGATGGCCTGACGCTGCCGCGCAACGACACTGACGGCGACGGCCGGGTGTCGCGCGCCGAATTCATCGACGGCAGCGCGGCGTGGATGAAAGCGATCGACAAGGACGGCGACGGGCAGCTGACCTCCCGCGACTTCCCGGACTAGCGATCCGCTCAAGCTGCGATGACGGAAGGCATCGGCATTAGGCAATTGCCGCCCTAATGTTGGGCATGTATCGCGCAAGTCGATAAGCTCAGCTTTCGGTCGCGATAAGATGCGGCACTCGGCGCAAAAAAAGAGCTGCGCACGTTGATGCGCAGCTCCGTCGGCGAGTGGACCTGAGCTGTTGGTTACTGCAGTCCGATCGTGGTCAGATCCTGGAACCAGTGCTGCGCCTGGACGAAGCTCTTCACCTTCGGCGACAGCGCATGCGGATTGGTGTCGTGCACCACCCACACCAGCGCAGCATCGTCGACGATCAGCGAATGCGCCTGCGCCAGCAGTTCGTCCTGCTTCTTCGGATCGAACGTGGTCTTGGCCTCGTCGATCAGCGCGTCGACCTTCGGATTCTTGTAGCCGCCCCAGTTGACGCCGACCGGCGCCACCTGCCCGGAGTGGAAGAACCGCACGATCGCATACAGCGGATCGGAGGTGACGTAGGCGACGTTGTTGGCGGTGATGCCGGCATTGGATTCGTCGGCCGCCCCCTTGCGCCACGCGGTGTACAGCACCTCGAGCTCGACCACCTTGAACTCGACGTCGATGCCGATCTCCTTGAAGCTCTGCTGCAGGAACTCGTTCATCGGCAGCGACAGCATCTGGCCGGTGCCGCCGTTGGCGATGATGAAGGTGGTCTTCAGCGGCTTCTCCGGCGAGTAGCCGGCTTCCTTCACCAGCTTCTTGGCTTCGGCCAGATCGTATTTGATCTTGAACGACGGATTGCCGAACCACGGGCTCGACGGATCGACCTGACCGACCGCAGGCTTGGCGAGGCCGTTCATCAGGCCGACCACCGCGTCGCGATCGATCGCGAGATTGAGCGCCTTGCGCAGGCGGACATCGGTCCAGGGTGAGCCGGGCAGCACGCTGAGGTGATAGTTCCAGACGTGCGGCGTGACGTTGTCGACGATCTTCATGCCGGCAGCCTTGAGCTGAGGCACCGCGTCGGGCGCCGGCGTCTCGATCAGATCGACCTGGCCGGCCAGCAATGCGTTGGTGCGGGTCAACGCTTCCGGCATCGGGATCAGCACCAGCTTGTCGGTCTTCGGCAGCCGCGACTTGTCCCAGTAGTCGTTGTTTTTCGTCAGCTCGGCGAGTTCGCGCGGCACCAGCTTGGTAAGCAGGAACGGACCGGTGCCGGACGGATTGGCGGCGAACTTGTCCCAATCCTTGCCGACCTTTTCATACTGCGCCGGGCTCGACACCAGGAACCACAGCATCTGATACGGAAAGAACGAGTCGACCGTCTTGGTGGTGATCTCGACGGTGGAATCGTCGATCTTGGCGTAGCTCTTCACCGACGGCAGCCGGGTCTTCACCTGCGCGCTTTGCCGCTTGTCGAATTGCGGCGCCTTGTCGTTGAGAACCTTATCGAGATTCCAGATCACCGCATCGGCGTTGAAGTCGCTGCCGTCGTGAAATTTCACGCCCTTGCGCAGCGTGAAGCGCCATTTGGTCTTGTCGGCATCGTCGACCTTCCACTCGGTCGCGAGCCCCGGCACCAGTTTGCCGGGCCGATCGCCGACGTTCATCTCCCACGCCACCAGCGGATCGTAGATCGTGTAGCCGGTGAACTGATACGCGCCGGCGCCGCGATCAGGCTGCCCCGTGGTCAGCGGAATATCGGCCATCGAGATGCCGTAACGCACCACGGTCTCCGCGCGCGCCGCGCCGATCGCACTCGCTGCGGCAAACAACACGCCCAGCACCCATGAACTCTTAAGCCGCACCATCAACTGATCTCCTCATGACGATGGGCGAACCGCTTGCAATGGGCGCGCCACGCCCGCCCCGCAGTTTTGCATTGCGGCTCTGCGCGAGTTTTCACAGTCGCTGACTCGGATGACGGATGCACGCGACGGCAGCCTGCCGCTTTGGCTGGCACATGCATTGCATTGACCAGCCTGCCAATTAGTCACTGCGAAGGGACTCTCGTCGAATGCGTAATTCTCGTCTTAACAACCGCCGCGCTGTACTGCTCGCTCTGTCGATGGCAAGCGTCTTCATGATGCCGTCGCTGGCGTCCGCCGAATCCGTGCTGCGCATCGGCATGACCGCCGCGGATATTCCGCGCACGCTGGGCCAACCCGATCAGGGCTTCGAAGGCAATCGCTTCACCGGACTGACGATGTATGACGGCCTGACGATGTGGGACCTGTCGTCGGCAACCAAAGCGAGTGTGGTCATCCCCGGCCTCGCCACCGAGTGGAAGGTGAAGGACGATGATCACACAAAGTGGATTTTCAAGCTGCGGCCCGGCGTGAAGTTTCACGACGGCAGCGACTTCAACGCCGACGCGGTGGTGTGGAACGTCGACAAGGTGCTCAACAAAGAAGCACCTCAATACGACCCCAGCCAGATCGGCGTGACCGCATCGCGGATGCCGACGCTGGTGTCGGCCAAGAAGATCGATGACCTGACGGTCGAGCTGACCACCAAGGAGCCCGACAGCTTCCTGCCGATCAACCTCACCAACCTGTTCATGGCGAGCCCGACCAAGTGGCAGGCGCTGTACGACAAGGCCGAGGGCGCCGACGCCAAGGCGAAGTCGACCGCCGCCTGGGCCGCGTTCGCCAAGGACGCGTCGGGCACCGGCCCGTGGAAGATGGCGAAATTCACCCCGCGCGAACGGCTTGAGCTCACCAAGAACGACGGTTACTGGGACAAGAACCGCATCCCGCACGTCGACCGCATGGTGCTGCTGCCGATGCCGGAAGCCAATGCCCGGACTGCAGCACTCCTCTCCGGTCAGGTCGATTGGATCGAAGCGCCCGCGCCGGATGCGGTGAAGGAGATCGAAGGCCGCGGCTTCAAGATCGAGAAGAACGAACAGCCGCACGTCTGGCCGTGGCAGTTCTCGCGGATCGAAGGCTCGCCGTGGAACGACATCCGCGTCCGCCGCGCCGCCAATCTGTGTATCGACCGCGAAGGCATGCGCGACGGGCTGCTGTCGGGCCTGATGGTGCCGGCGACCGGCACGTTCGAGCCGGGGCACCCCTGGCGCGGCAAGCCGCAGTTCCAGATCAAGTACGATCTGCCCGCGGCGCAGAAGCTGATGAAGGAAGCCGGCTACGGCCCGACCAAGAAACTCACCGTCAAGGTGCAGACCTCGGCGTCCGGCTCGGGCCAGATGCTGCCGCTGCCGATGAACGAGTATCTGCAGCAGGCGCTGGCGGAGTGTTACTTCGACGTCAAGCTCGACGTGATCGAGTGGAACACGCTGTTCACCAATTGGCGCCGCGGCGTCAAGGATCCGTCGGCCAACGGCTCGGATGCGATCAACGTCACCTACGCGGCGATGGATCCGTTCTTCGCGCTGGTGCGCTTCCTGCAGTCGTCGATGGCGCCGCCGGTGTCGAACAATTGGGGTTACATCAACAACCCGAAGTTCGACGAGCTGGTGAAGAAGGCGCGCACCACCTTCGACGACAAGGAGCGTGACGAAGTGCTCGCCGAGCTCAACGCCGCCTCGATCGACGACGCCGCGTTCCTCTACGTCGCCCACGACGTCGGCCCGCGCGCGCTCAGCCCGAAGATCAAGGGCTTCGTCCAACCGAAGAGCTGGTTCGTCGACTTCTCCCCGGTGTCGATCGCGCCGTAAGAGGCACTGCTGAAACCCCACCCCGTCATTGCGAGGAGCGAAGCGACGAAGCAATCCAGCCCAGTGCACTGATCACTGGATTGCTTCGCTGCGCTTGCAATGACGGGGGAGACGTCTCGATCCGACTGACCGCATCCTCGTTCGAGTGAGAGTCCCGTGCTCGCCTATATCGCCCGCCGCATCGTCTATGTCGTTCCGATCGTCCTCAGCGTCGCGCTGGTGTGCTTCATGCTGGTGCACATCACGCCCGGTGATCCGCTGGTTGCGGTGCTGCCGGCGGACGCATCGCAGGAGCTCGCGGCGCAGCTCCGCGCTGCCTACGGCTTCGACCGTCCGCTGCCGGTGCAGTTCGGGCTGTGGCTGTGGAAGGCACTGCACGGCGATCTCGGCACGTCGATCGCCACCGGGCGCCCGGTGCTGGCCGAGGTGATGCGTGCGGTCAGCAACACCGTGACGCTGGCAATCGCCGCGGCGATCATCGGATTTTCGTTCGGCCTGCTGTTCGGCCTGATCGCCGGTTACTTCCGTGACACCTGGATCGACAAGATGGCCACCGGCATCGCCATCGCCGGCGTCTCGGTGCCGCACTATTGGCTCGGCATGGTGCTGGTGATCGTGTTCTCGGTGCAGCTCAACTGGCTGCCCGCGGTCGGCGCCGGCCCCGGCGGCTCCGGGCAATGGGCCTGGGACTGGGCCCATATCCGCTTCCTGATCCTGCCGGCGATCACCACCTCGGTGATTCCAATGGGCATCGTCACCCGCACGGTACGTGCGCTGACCGGCGATATCCTGTCGCAGGATTTCGTCGAAGCGCTGCGCGCCAAGGGGCTGCGCGAGACCGGCGTGTTCGGTCACGTCATCAAGAATGCGGCGCCGACCGCGCTCGCCGTGATGGGCCTTCAGCTCGGCTACATGCTCGGCGGCTCGATCCTGGTCGAGACCGTGTTTTCCTGGCCGGGCTCCGGCCTGCTGCTCAACTCGGCGATCTTCCAGCGCGACCTGCCGCTGCTGCAGGGCACGATCCTGGTGCTGGCGCTGTTCTTCGTGCTGCTCAATCTCTCGGTCGACATCGCCCAGGCGCTGATCGATCCGCGGATCAAGCGGGCCTGATGTCATGGGAGCACCGACGATGAGTTTGACCGCTTCCGACGCCGCGCCGCAGACCGCCCCCGCCGGCAAAGCCCGCGGCTATTGGGCCAATGTCGGCCGGCGTCTGATCCGCGACAAGATCGCGGTGGCCTGCGGCATCATCCTGCTGCTGATCGTGCTGGCGGCCGTGTTCGCACCTTGGCTGCATCTCGCCGACCCGTATCAGGGCTCGATGATCCGAAGGCTGAAGCCGATCGGCACAGCCAACTATCCGCTCGGCAGCGACGAACTCGGCCGCGACATGCTGGCCCGGCTGATCTATGGCGGCCGGCTGTCGCTGTTCATCGGCGTGCTGCCGGTGATCTTCGCCTTCATGATCGGCACCTCGCTCGGCCTCGTCGCCGGCTATGTCGGCGGCAAGGTCAACACCGCGATCATGCGGACGATCGACGTGTTCTACGCCTTCCCCTCGGTGCTGCTGGCGATCGCGATCTCCGGCGCGCTCGGCGCCGGCATCACCAACTCGATCGTGTCGCTGACCGTGGTGTTCGTGCCGCAGATCACCCGCGTCGCCGAAAGCGTCACCACCAGCGTCCGCAACATGGACTTCGTCGAGGCCGCGCGCGCCTCCGGCGCCGGCGCCTTCACCATCATGCGGGTGCACATGCTCGGCAACGTGCTCGGACCAATCTTCGTCTACGCCACCGGCCTGATCTCGGTGTCGATGATCCTGGCCGCCGGCCTGTCGTTTCTCGGCCTCGGCACCAAGCCGCCGGAGCCGGAATGGGGCCTGATGCTGAACACGCTGCGCACTGCGATCTACGTCAACCCCTGGGTGGCGGCGCTGCCCGGCGTGATGATCTTCGCGGTGTCGATCTGCTTCAACCTGCTGAGCGACTCGATGCGCAGCGCCATGGACATCAGGAACTGAGGCGATGAGCAAAGCCGTTTCCGCAATCGCAGAAGTCGAAAAGTTTGAGCCGATCGAAGACATCGGCGGCGCTGCCCAGCCGCTGCTGCACGTCAACGGTCTCACCAAGCATTTCCCGGTGCGCGGCACCGGACTGTTCGGCGGCGCCAAGACGGTGCGGGCGGTCGACGACGTCAGCTTCTCGATCGCCAAGGGCGAGACGCTCGGCATCGTCGGCGAATCCGGCTGCGGCAAGTCGACTACCGCGCGGCTGCTGATGCACCTGATGCCGACGACCGCAGGCGAGATCATCTTCGACGCCCGGCAGGTCGGGCGCGAACTCAGCCTACGCGAGCTGCGCCGCGGCATGCAGATGGTGTTTCAGGACAGCTACGCGTCGCTCAATCCGCGCCTGACGATCGAAGAGTCGATCGCGTTCGGTCCCAAGGTTCACGGCATGAGCGACGCCAGCGCCCGTGCGCTGGCGCGCGAACTGCTCGGCAAGGTCGGGCTGCGGCCCGAAAACTTCGCCCACCGCTATCCGCACGAAGTCTCCGGCGGCCAGCGCCAGCGCGTCAATATCGCGCGTGCTCTGGCGCTGTCACCGCGTTTGGTGATTCTGGACGAGTCGGTGTCCGCGCTCGACAAATCGGTCGAGGCGCAGGTGCTGAATCTGCTCGCCGACCTGAAGCGTGAATTCGGCCTCACCTATCTGTTCATCAGCCACGATCTCAACGTGGTGCGCTACATCTCCGACCGTGTACTGGTGATGTATCTCGGCGAAGTCGTCGAACTCGGTCCGGTCGATGACGTGTGGGATCAGCCGGCGCATCCCTATACGCGGGCGCTGCTGGCGGCGATGCCGTCGTCCGATCCCGATCGCCGCACCGAGGTCCCGCCGATCACCGGCGATCCGCCGAACCCGATCGATCCGCCGGCCGGCTGCCGATTTCATCCGCGCTGTCCGTTCGCCGAGGCGCTATGCTCGCAGGCCAAACCGAAGCTGTCGCCGATCGGCGACAGCGGCCATCAGGCCGCGTGCTTCATGGCGATCCCCGGCTCCGGCCACAGCCGCGCCCCGTAAGGAGAAATCAGCAGTGATCAAGCCAGATCCCGCAACCATCAAGGCCATGGCGGAGATCGCCGGGCTTCCGGTCGACGACGACGTCGCGAAGCGAATCGCCAATTCGATCGGCCCGGCCTTCGAAGGGTTCACGCCGGTCGCGGGCAAATTGCCGTTCGACCTCGAGCCTTCGACCTACGTCGTCGCGCAGAACGAGGCTGCACGATGAGCCTGAGCAATCCGGCATTGCTGACGCTGACCGAAGTCGCCGAAGCCATCGCGTCCAAGAAGCTGTCCTCCCGCGAGGTCACCGAGGCCTGCCTCGATCGCATCGCCCTGGCGCAGCCGAAGCTGAACGCCTTCATGGCGATCGAGCCGGACAGCGCGCTCGCCGCAGCGAACGCAGCCGACGCCGCACTCGCGAAGGGTGAACGCAAAGGACCGCTGCACGGCGTGCCGCTGGCCCACAAGGACATGTACTACGAGACCGGCTTCGTGGTGACCTGCGGCTCGAAGATCCGCCGCCACTTCGCCGCGACCACCACCTCGACCGCCCTGCAGCGTCTGAAGGACGCCGGCCAGGTGCGGCTCGGCTCCCTGCAGATGTCGGAGTTCGCCTATGGCCCGACCGGACACAACGCGCATTACGGCGCGGTGCGCAATCCGTGGGGCCTCGATCACATCACCGGCGGCTCGTCATCGGGCTCCGGCTCGGCGGTCGCGGCGCGTCTGACCTTTGCGGCGCTCGGCTCCGACACCGGCGGCTCGATCCGGATGCCGGCGCATTTCTGCGGCGTCACCGGGCTGAAGACCACGGTGGGACTGGTCAGCCGCGCCGGCGCAATGCCGCTGTCGCACTCGCTCGACACCGTCGGCCCGCTGGCGCGCACCGCCGAAGACTGTGCGCTGATCACCGGCCTGATGGCCGGCGCCGATCCGGCCGACCTGACCGTCTCGCACCGCCCGGTGCCGGACTATCTGGCCGCCACCAAGGGATCATTGCAGGGCGTCAGCATCGGCATTCCCAAGACGTTCTATGTCGACGATCTCGACCCCGAGGTCGCGCGCGTGCTCGACGACACCAAGGCGGCGCTGGTGCGCGAAGGCGTGCGCGTCGTCGAAGTCGAACTGCCGGATCAGCGCCAGCTCAGCGCCGCCGCACAGCTCGTGCTCGCGGTCGAAGCCGCCGGCTTCCATGGCAAATGGATGCGCGAACGTCCGCAGGACTACGGCCCGCAGGTGCTGATGCGGCTGCAGAACGCGCTGGCGATTCCGGCCGTCACTTATCTGGAAGCGATGCGCTGGCGCGGCGTCGCTCTCGCGGAGTTCGCCGCGGCGGTGGCCGGCGTCGATGCGGTGCTGGCGCCGGTGTCGCCGGTGCCTGCGCCGACGATCGCCGAGAGCGACGTCGGCAACAGCCTGAACGCCGAGGCCGTGATCCAGCGGCTGACCCGCTTCACCCGGCCGATCAACTATCTCGGCCTGCCGTCGCTGGCGCTGCCCTGCGGCTTCTCGAAAGCCGGCCTGCCGATCGGGCTGCAACTGATCGGCCGCCCGTTCGACGAGGCGGTGCTGCTGCGGATCGGCGCAGGCTGGCAGCGCGCCACCGATTTCCATCGACAATGTCCGGAGCTGTAGATGAGCAATCTGGTCGACATCCGCGATCTCAACGTCCGCTTCACCGGCGAGCGGACGGTCTACGCCATCAATGATCTCAACCTGTCGCTCGGCCAGGGCGAGGTGCTCGGCCTGCTCGGCGAATCCGGCTCGGGCAAGAGCGTGACGCTGCGCGCCCTGATGCGGCTGCTGCCAAAGAAGCGCACCGCGATCACCGGCAGCATCCGGGTCGCCGGACAGGACGTGCTGGCGCTCGACGACGAGGCGCTGTCGACGTTCCGCGGCCAGACCGTGTCGATGATCTTCCAGGAGCCGGCGCTGGCGCTCGATCCGGTCTACACCATCGGCGATCAGATCGCCGAGTCGGTGATGCGTCACGAGGGCAAGAGCAAGCGCGAGGCGATGGCGCGCGCGCTGGAGATGCTCGAAGTGGTCCGCATCCCGTCGGCGAAGCGGCGGCTCGACGCCTATCCGCACGAGATGAGCGGCGGCATGCGGCAGCGCGCGATGATCGCGCTGGCACTCGCCTGCAAGCCGAAGATTTTGCTCGCCGACGAGCCGACCACGGCGCTCGACGCCACCGTGCAGATCCAGATCCTGCTGCTGCTGCGCGAACTGCAGCGCGAGTTCGGCATGTCGGTGATCTTCGTCACCCACGACATCGGCGTGGCGATCGAGATCTGCGACCGCGTCGCCGTGATGTATGCGGGACAGACCATCGAGCAGGGCTCGCTGCGCGACATCGTCCGCGAGCCGCAGCATCCTTACGCGCAGGGCCTGCTCGCCTCGACCGTGCACGGCGCCAAGCGCGGCGCGCGGCTGGAGACGATTCCCGGCGCGCCGCCGTCGCTCGACGCCAAGCCGGTCGCCTGCTCGTTCGCACCGCGTTGCGCCCATGCGCAGCCGCGCTGCTCAGCCGGCCTGCCGCCCGAAGTCGCACTCGGCCCGGACCGGATGGCGCGCTGCATCCTGGCCGAGCCGGCCGCGGCGGTCGGCTGAGGACGCGGCCGGCCCTTCGATCCGTCAGATATGCGCCGCGAGGTCGGCCAGGTCTTCGATCAGCACGCCGGTTTGCGCCAGCATGGTTTCGACCTGCGCCACCGCTTCGCCGACAGACAGACCGGCGGTGTCGAGCACCAGTTCGCTCGCGATCGGCGGCTGATAGTCGTTGCCGATTCCGGTGAAATTCTGCAGGCCGCCGGCGCGCGCCTTGGCGTAGTGCCCCTTGGGGTCGCGCTGTTCGCAGACATCGGCCGAGGTCGCGACGTGAATCTCGCGGAAGCGATCACCGGCGATGCGCCGCGCCGCGGCGCGGTCGGCGAGCGCGGGCGATACTGCCGCCACGATCGCAACGTGGCCGTTGGCGGCCAGATGCGCCGCAATCTCGGCGAGGCGGCGGATGTTCTCCGCCCGGTCCGCCGGCGAAAAGCCGAGGTCGCTGTTCAGCCCGGCGCGCAGCGTGTCGCCGTCGAGCAGGATCGGCGAGCCACCCCGATCGAACAGCCGCCGCTCCAGCGCACGCGCCAGCGTCGACTTGCCCGAGCCCGGCAGCCCGGTGAACCAGAGCACCGCGCCCTCGTGGCGGTAGCGCACGGCGCGCTCGCCCGGCTGCAGCGCCGACTCGACCGGCACGATATCGGCGGTGGCGGCACGCTGGCCGCTGTCGACGCTGAGCACCAAGCCGCCGCCGGCGATCCGGCCGTTGATTTCGATCACCAGCCGCCCGGTGCGGGGATTATCGTCCGCCGGATCGGCCGCCACCGGCTGCGACAGCGACAGGTCGATTTCGCCGACATGGTTCCGCTTGATCTCGGTCGCTGCCTCGCTGGCGAGATCGCCGGGGTCGACCGCCTTCTCGATCGCCACCACATTGGCGCGAGTCTCGCGGGTGCCGAGCCGCACCAGCACCGAAGCGCCAGCGGTGAGCGGCTGATCGTGCAGCCAGAAAATCCGCGCGCGCAGCCGGCGGGTGTCGCGCGGCGCGGTGCCGGCATGTCCGATCACGTCGCCGCGTTCGACGAACAGCTCGCGGTCGAGCGTGATGCCGACCGAACGGCCGGCGCCGAACGAACCTGCGAGCGGCGTCACCGGCCAGCCTTCGACGGTCTTGATCCTGGCGATCTTGCCGGCCGGCATGATGACGATGTCGTCACCCGCCTGCAGATATCCGGACTCGATGCGCCCGGCGACGATGCGGCGATCGTCGAATTTGTAGATCGCCTGCACGGCGAGCCGCAGCGGCAGCGCGTCGAGCGGCGGCGCCGGCGTCAAACCGTCGAGCGCTTCGACCACGGTCGGGCCGAGATACCAGGCGATGTTCTCGGTGCGGGCGGCGACGCCGTCGCCCTCGCGTGCCGAGATCGGAATCACGGCGGTCGGCGTCACACCGAGCGAGGTCAGATGCGCGGTGATCTCGGCGCTGATATCGTTGAAGCGCGTCGCCGAGAACTCGACGCGGTCCATCTTGTTGACCACGACGGCGACCTGCTTGATGCCGAGCAGCTGGAGCAGATAGCCGTGCCGCCGGGTCTGATCGCGCACGCCCTCGAGCGCGTCGATGATCAGCACCGCACCGTCGGCCTGCGAAGCACCGGTGATCATATTGCGCAGGAATTCGGCGTGGCCGGGCGCGTCGATCAGCACGATGTCGCGCGCGTGGGTGCGGAAGCGGATCTGGGTGGTATCGATGGTGATGCCCTGGTCGCGCTCGGTCTGCAGCGCATCGAGCAGGAACGACCACTCGAACGGCATGCCGCGGCGGGCGCTGACCGCCTTCAGCATCTCCAGCTTGCCTTCGGGCAGCGAGCCGGTTTCATGCAGCAGGCGGCCGACCAGCGTCGACTTGCCGTGGTCGACATGGCCGACGATGACGATACGCACCAGCGGACGGACGGCGTCTGCGGCGAGCGAGGCGGGCGGAACAGCGATGGTCATGGCGTCACTCACGGGTGCGGATCACAGATAGCCGGCGACACGAAGCCGCTCGAATGCGTCTTCGGTTTCGTGGTCGAGCGCACGGCCGGCGCGCTCCGGTACCTTGGTGGTCTCGAGTTCGAGCAGGATCTCGTCGATCGAGGCGGCGTTCGATGCCACCGGGAAGGTGATGTCCTGGTCGCCGAGCGAGCGGTAGCGCTTGCCGTTTTGCGCCAGATACAGCGGAATGATCGGGATACCTTCGCGCTTGGTGTAGGCCCAGATGTCGGCCTCGGTCCAATGCAGGATCGGATGAATGCGCAGATGCGCGCCGGGCGGCGGCGAGGCGTTGAACTGATCCCAGAACTCCGGCGGCTGATCACGGACGTCCCATCCGCCCTCGGTGCCGCGCGGCGAGAACACCCGCTCCTTGGCGCGCGTGGCTTCTTCGTCGCGGCGGATGCCGGCGATCAGTCCGTCGAAGCCGTATTTGGCGAGCGCGAGCTTGAGGCCCTCAGTTTTGCGCGCAGCAGAGCGCGCGGCCGGCGGCAACGTCGGATCGACGCTGTCGATCGGCGGGCAGAAATCGACGCGGAGGTCGAGCTCCCACTCCTTCGCGTAATGTTCGCGGAAAGCGTACATTTCGGGGAATTTCTTCTGGGTATCGACGTGCAGCACCGGGAACGGCACCCGGCCGAAGAACGCCTTGCGCGCCAGCCAGATCATCACGTTGGAGTCCTTGCCGAGCGACCACAACAGCGCCAGCTTCTTCAACCGCGCGAACGCCTCACGCAAAATATAGACGCTCTGCGCCTCCAGCGCGTCGAGGTGATCCATCGCGCGGAGCTGATCCGCGAGCGGCGGCTCAGGTACCAAGCTCCGCTCAGGGACCGAAACCAGGGTGGCGGTTTCTCGCGCAGCGAGCGTCATGACAAGCTCCCGAATTGGCGGCCCCGATCATCACGGAGCCGGTCGTGTCTGCTCGCCGAAGCGACCGCCCGAAGCACGGGAGAACGGCCATCTCTGCAGCGCGCAAAACGGAGATGAAATTTCTATTTCGAATGCCGCAAATAGAAGAAATAATTTTCTCTCTGCAGCGCTTGTCAGATACATAGATAGAAAATATTTCTAGTCAATCCTTCTTCGTCGATCGCCCCATGCGGATCACGACGGAATGGACGTCGCGATAATCAGGACGCAGTGACCAATGAACGAGCTGGCGCAAACTCTTTCCTCCTCCGCTCCCGCCCCCTCCGGGGTGGAGGCGCGTGCGCAGACGCTCGACGCTGCGCTACGGACCGCCTCGCCAGCCGAGGTCGTCGCTACGGCGCTACGCGAGATCGGCCGCGACAGACTCGCGGCGGTGTCATCGTTCGGCACCGAGTCGGCCGCGCTGCTGAAAGTGATGGCCGATGTCGATCCGGCGATCCCGGTGATTTTTCTCGACACCGGCTGGCTGTTCGAAGAAACGCTCGCCTACCGCGATACACTTACCGAGCAGCTCGGCCTGCGCGACGTGCGCGCGATCAAGCCGCTCGACGCCGATCTCAATCGCGACGACGCGGCACGCGAGCTGTGGTTTTCCGATCCGGATAAATGCTGTCTGATCCGCAAGGTCGAACCGCTCAAGCGCGCGCTGGCACCGTTCGACGGCTGGATCAATGGCCGCAAGCGCTTTCAGGGCGGCGCGCGCGCCGACATTCCGGTGGTCGAAGCCGATGGCAAGCGGCTGAAATTCAATCCGCTCGCCAATGTCACATCGGCCGAGATCGCCGCGATCTACGCCACGGCGAAACTACCACCGCACCCGCTGCTCGCTTCGGGCTTCCTGTCGGTCGGTTGCATGCCGTGTACCAGCCGCGCGGAAGCCGGCGAAGATGCGCGTGCCGGGCGCTGGCGCGGCAGAAGCAAGACGGAATGCGGCATTCACACGATGAAGACTTCATAGGACATTGCGGTCGCAACGGCGCGAACATTGGAATGCCGTTTCGTTGACTTGACGCACGTTGTTCGTGACCTTCGCTTCTCCGCGCCGACGACCAAAACGTCGTCAAGCCCAATGGAGACTATCAATGCTTCGCCGTCTTCTTCCGATTGTCGCCGGCCTGCTGGTGGCGACCACCGCACACGCTGCTGACGTCTCACTGTTGAACGTCTCTTATGATCCGACACGCGAGCTGTACGCCGACCTCAACAAATCGTTCGCCGCCGATTATCAAAAGGAGACCGGCAATCGCATCACCATCAAGCAGTCGCACGGCGGCTCCGGCGCGCAAGCGCGCTCGGTAATCGATGGCCTGCAAGCCGATGTCGTCACGCTGGCGCTCGCTTACGACATCGACGCCATCGCCAACAAGGGACTGATCGCGAAGGACTGGCAGAAGCGGCTGCCCGAGAATTCCTCGCCCTACACGTCGACCATCGTGTTCCTGGTGCGCAAGGGCAATCCGAAGGCGATCAAGGACTGGGACGATCTGCTCAAGCCCGGCGTCAGCGTGATCACGCCGAACCCGAAAACCTCGGGCGGCGCGCGCTGGAACTACCTCGCGGCCTGGGGTTACGCGCTGAAGAAATCCGGCTCGCCGGAGGCGGCGCGCGACTTCGTCGCCAAACTCTACAAACAGGTTCCGGTGCTCGACACCGGCGCGCGCGGCTCGACCGTCACTTTCGTCGAACGCGGCGTGGGCGACGTGCTGCTCGCCTGGGAGAACGAAGCCTATCTCGCCGTGAAGGAATTCGGCGCCGACAAGTTCGAGATCGTCGCACCATCGGTATCGATCCTCGCCGAGCCGCCGGTCGCGGTCGTCGATACCGTCGTCGACAAGAAGGGCACTCGCGCCACCGCCGAGGCCTATCTGAAGTACCTGTATTCCAAGGACGGCCAGGAAATCGCCGCACGGAACTTCTACCGTCCGCGCGATCCGGAGGTATCCAAGAAGCACGAAGGCACGTTTGCAAAGGTTGATCTCTTCACGATCGACGACGTGTTCGGCGGCTGGACCAAGGCGCAGACCGAACACTTCGCAGACGGCGGCGTGTTCGATAAGATCTACAAGAACTGAGCGCGAGCAATCGCAGACCGGAGTGGTGGGTAAGATGCCTCGCACAGCTGACAGCGCGCTCCCTCTCCCCACGTTCGGGGAGAGGGTCGGAGTGATGAGGCGCCTCAACGAGTCCGAGTTCGCGTGTGCGATCGTCAGTGCTTCCACCTGTCATTGTGAGCCGACGGCGAAGCAATCCAGCTCCGTGCACAAGGCTGGATTGCTTGGTCGCTTCGCTCCTCGCAATGACGGCGATGGTGTGTTGACGCATGCCGATCTGCATGGACGCTTCACACAGGTGACGCCATGACCGCTGTTGCGCAACGGCGATCGTTGCCGGGATTCGGGCTCACCATGGGGCTGACGATCACCTGGCTGTCACTGATGATCCTGATCCCGCTGGCGGGGCTGTTCGTCAAAACCGCAGAGCTGAGCTTCGCCGAATTCTGGTCCACGGTGACGGCGCCCCGCACTCTGCATGCGCTGAAGATCTCGTTCGGCCTGGCCTTCGCCGCAGCCTGCGTCAATCTGATCGCGGGGCTGCTGATCGTCTGGGCGCTGGTGCGCTATCGGTTCCCGGGCCGCCGGATCTTCGATGCGATCGTCGACATCCCATTCGCGCTGCCGACCGCAGTGGCCGGCATCGCGCTGACCACGCTGTTCGCGCAGAAGGGCTGGCTCGGCGCGCCGCTGGCGGCGCTGGGTATCAAGGTGGCGTTCACACCGCTCGGCATTTTCCTGGCGATGATCTTCATCGGCATTCCGTTCGTGGTGCGCACCGTGCAGCCGGTGCTGCTCGATCTCGACACCGAACTCGAAGAAGCGGCCGAATGCCTCGGCGCCTCGCGCTGGCAGACGATCTGGCGCGTCATTCTTCCCTCACTGACGCCGGCGCTCCTCACCGGCTTCGCCCTCGCTTTCGCGCGCGCGGTCGGCGAATACGGCTCGGTGATCTTCATCGCCGGCAACCTGCCCAATGTTTCGGAGATCGCCCCCTTGCTGATCGTGATCCGGCTGTCGGAATTCCGTTATGCCGACGCTACCGCCATCGCGGTGGTGATGCTGGTATTCTCGTTCCTGATCATCTTCGTCCTCAACCGGATCCAGCACTGGGCGCAGTCCCGGTCGCTGGCCACGGCGTGACGCCATGACGATGGTTGCGACCAGTCAAGTCAGGCGTGCGCCGATCGCATCGGCAGACGCCGCCGCGCCAACCGCCGTCAGGCGCCGGTCCGCCCACACCGAGCCGGCATGGGTGCGACTGCTGATCATCGGCTTCGCCCTCACCTTCCTCACCGTGTTCGTGGTGCTGCCGCTGATCCTGGTGTTTTCCGAGGCCCTGGCGAAAGGCGTCGCGTTCTATCTGTCGGCGCTCGCCGACGACGAAGCGCTGGCGGCGATCAAGCTGACGTTGATTGCGGCCGGCATTTCGGTCGGCCTCAATCTGGTGTTCGGCGTCATCGCCGCCTGGGCGATTGCGAAATTCGACTTTCCCGGCAAGACCTTCCTGATCACGCTGATCGATCTGCCGTTCTCGGTCTCGCCCGTGATCTCCGGCCTCGTCTTCGTGCTGCTGTTCGGCGCGCAAGGCTGGTTCGGACCATGGCTGATGGCGCATGGCGTCCAAATCCTGTTCGCGGTCCCGGCGATCGTGCTGGCGACGACCTTCGTCACCTTCCCGTTCGTGGCGCGCGAACTGATCCCGCTGATGCAGGAGCAGGGCCAGCAGGAAGAGGAAGCTGCGATATCGCTCGGCGCCAGCGGCTGGACCACCTTCTGGCGCGTCACGCTGCCGAATATCAAATGGGGCCTGCTGTACGGCGTGCTGCTCTGCAACGCCCGCGCGATGGGCGAGTTCGGCGCGGTGTCGGTGGTTTCGGGCCATATCCGCGGCGAGACCAACACCATGCCGCTGCTGGTCGAAATTCTCTACAACGAATACCAGATGGTGGCCGCATTCGCGATCGCCTCGCTGCTGGCGCTGCTCGCGCTGGTGACGCTGATCGTCAAGACCGTGCTGGAAGGCCGCATCGAAGAGGGGCTGCATCCCGATGACCATTGAAGTCCGCAACATCGTCAAGGAATTCGGCAGCTTCCGTGCGCTCGACAATGTCGACCTGCGGGTCGAGACCGGCGAACTGATGGCGCTGCTCGGTCCGTCCGGCTCCGGCAAGACCACGCTGCTGCGGATCATTGCCGGCCTCGAATGGCCGGACTCCGGCGTGGTGACGATCGACGGCGAAGACGCGCTGGCCCATGGCGCGGCCGAGCGCCATGTCGGCTTCGTATTTCAGCACTACGCGCTGTTCCGGCACATGAACGTGTTCGAGAATGTCGCGTTCGGCCTGCGGGTGCAGCCGCGCAAGATCCGCAAGAGCGAAGCGGAGATCAAGAAGCGGGTCGGCAATCTGCTGGATCTGGTGCAACTCGGCTGGCTCGCCGACCGTTATCCCAGTCAGCTTTCCGGCGGTCAGCGTCAGCGCATCGCGTTGGCCCGCGCGCTGGCGATCGAGCCGCGCATCCTGCTGCTCGACGAGCCGTTCGGCGCACTCGACGCCAAGGTCCGCAAGGAGCTGCGCGCCTGGCTGCGCAATCTCCACGAGGAGATCCACGTCACCTCGATTTTCGTGACGCACGACCAGGAAGAAGCGCTTGAAGTCGCCAACCGCGTCGTGGTGATGGACAAGGGCCGAATCGAACAGATCGGCTCGCCCGGCGACGTCTACGAGCGTCCGGCATCCGCCTTCGTGCACGGCTTTATCGGGGAGTCGATCGTGCTGCCGGTCGAGGTGCGTGACGGCCGGGTTCGGCTCGGCGACCGCGACCTCGATCTCATCGCTCAGGACGCTGCCGCCGGCCCGTCGAAGCTGTTCGTCCGCCGCCACGACGTCGCGGTGGGTCCGAGCGGCAGCGGCGTGTTCGAAGGCGCCGTGAAGGCGGTGCGTGCGTTCGGCCCGATGCAGCGCGCCGATATCGTGCTGGGCGGCCTCGGCGGCGACATCCTGATCGAGATCGACGCCCCGCGCGATCACTCGCTCAAGGTCGGAGACCACATCGGTCTGCAGCCTCAGCGCTACCGCATCTTCGCCGATCGCTAGGCCTTGGCTCGTCCGGTTGCGCAACGCATCCTGCTGACCGGACGGCCGCGAGAGTTCGGCCTGTCTGATTGATGCGCCGAAGCCGCGCGAGCACTTACCAAGCGACGAATCCAACGACCATGCGGCTGCTGGACGGGAGCCCGGCAGGCCTCCTGCCTCTACGCAGCTTGACTACGGAGAAGTGCCCCGCGACACCGCCGAGCACTTTGCATGACATCGAAATCATCGTTTTTTCGACAATGACAATCAATCGCTCGGCACAACTACGCGGCTAATCGTACCAACAAGTATCATGTTGCCGTAACAACCAATCGATGAAGACCACTGCACACCGGCGCATCGCTCAACGCCTGCGACAGAACGCCACACAACAAATCACCCCAGAGCACCGCGATCCGCACCACCACCGCATTGCGCGAAGTGCAATTTGATTAGTTCAAATCACGAGTTAGGCGACGCCAGGACAACTACTCAACCACCGCGGACTTACTCGCTCGCTGCATATGCTAACAGATGTGAATAATTGATCTCGATCAAATACGTATTTTAGTACGGCATGTGAATTTTGATGACAGATGGTCACTAATTACTTCCCGGACCAATCCGGCAAGCGTCGCGATGCAGGCTGAACCTGCACCAACGGACTTTTTCAAACTGAAACGATCTTGGTTCGACGTCGCCCGCGACACGCGGACGGCGATCGATGATGGCTGACAAAAACATCGTGCTTTGAGCACTTGCGGGGGACGCAATGGGGGGCTCTCAGGGGGCGGCGGCTGCGCGCGACCAAAATCGGCGCGGCCGCCGGAGCTGGATCTCGTCGCTGTTCGTATCGATCGCGCTGGCCTGGGGGACCTGGCCAGCCGGCGCCGAACCGGCGATGGTCGAACACACCACCTTACCGCATGACGGCCAAGTCGGCGCGGTCGATCCGTCGGTCAATGCGCTGGTCGACTATGTGCGCGGCTTGCAGAGCGCCGGCAAGACCGACCAGAACTTCACGCCGGTGCCGTCCCACGGCCTCGCGCTCGGTGACGGACACGGCGGCGGGCATGGCGGCATGTCGGGCCACGGGGCCTCCGCGCATGGTTCTCCCCACGGTTCACCGCATGGCTCGCCGCAGGGTGCGACCGCTGCGGGCCCGCGGTTCGACACGCGGTTTGCCGGGCATGGCGCGGCCGGGGTCTTGCTGGCGCTTCCCCAGATCGACGGCGGCCCGCAGCTCGAGCAGAACCTGCGGTTTGCGGCCTCGCTGCGCCTCACCACACTCAGCGAAAAGCGTATTCTGCGTTCGCACGAGACCCGCCGCACGCTGGCGGCACGACTTGCACGCGAGCCGGACTACGTGGCGCAGATGCCGGAAGTGGTCCGCGACGCCGCCATGGTGACCACCTGGGTGGCGCTGGAGAATTTCGACGACGCGGCGGAGCAACCGCAGCGGTTCGGCTTCATCGAGATCCTCGCCGCCAAGACCGACGATACGCGCCCCGTGCTGATGGTCGCAAAGCGCGAACCGAAGGCGGCGGCCGACGGCCGCGCGCCGATGGTGGCGCCGGCGCCGGGCGATCCGGACGGCCGTTACTTCGTCGGCTCCAAGCCTTGCGAGACCTGCCACGCCGGCCTGTTCGACGAATTCCAGCAGACCGTGATGGGCCGCAACATCAAGTCCGGCAAGGTCACGCCGCAAGGCAAGATGGAGTGCGAGACCTGCCACGGCCCGGGCTCGGCGCACGTCAACGGTGGCGGCGGCCGCGAGAAGGGCGGGATCCGCTCGTTCCGCCCAACCGACAGCCGCGGTTTCGATGTCGCCGAGGCCAACAGCGTCTGTCTGAGCTGCCACGAGAAGGGCGATCAGACCTATTGGCAGGGCTCGCAGCACGAGACTCGCGGCCTCGCTTGCGTCAATTGCCACACCGTGATGCGCAAGGTGTCGCCGCGCAATCAGCTCAAGACCGTGCAGGTGATGGATACCTGCTTCCAGTGCCACAAGGATCGCAAGGCACAGGTGCAGCGGACCTCGCACATGCCGCTGCGCGAGACCAAGATTACGTGCGTCAATTGCCATAACCCGCACGGCAGCGCGACCGAGAAACTGCTCAAGGAAGCGACCGTCAACGACACCTGCTACACCTGCCACGCCGACAAGCGCGGACCGTTCCTGTTCGAACATCCGCCGGTGCGCGAGAACTGCCTGAACTGCCACGAACCGCACGGCTCCAATCACGAGTCGCTGCTGATCGTCGCGCGGCAGCGGCTTTGCCAGCAGTGCCACACCAACCCGCACAACCAGCCGGGACTGCCGACCGCAGCACGCTGGGCGGTCGGGAACGCCTGCCAGAATTGCCACAACAACATCCACGGCTCGAACTCGCCGTCGGGATCGCGCTGGCACCGATAGTTCGGTGCCAGGGACAGCGACGGCTGCGGCCCCCGTCGCTCGCCACACCAACAAGCCGCGGAAGGTGATGGAAACGACTCGTCGCGAAGGGGGCTTTTGATATGACGTTGAGGCAATTTCTGCTGACGTCCGCTGCGATCTCGGTGATGACCGCAATGCCGATGAGCGCGACCGCCGAGACGGCGGCGAAGGAGGAGCCGGCGCGCTCGGCCGAGGACTTCGACGCAGCGCACGGCGGCTGGTCGTATTCGGGCGAATTCGAAGCCGGATGGCGATCGTTCACCCAGCGCCCACCGAAGTCGGCGACGCCCTGGGTCTCCCCGACCAATCCGTTCGGCGGCGGAGACCGCAACAACCGCTCGAAATTCGAAGAATACGGCCGGGTCGCACCGGGACTGTACGCCGAATATCTGCGGGTGACGCTGCAGACCAAGGACGGCACCTATTGGAACGAGCTGCGCGCCGACAATATCGGCAACAACAATCAGCGTTACGTCTTCGATTTCTCCAAGGCCGGCGAACACTATCTGACGCTGAGCTGGGACGAGATCCCGCATCTCTACACCACCAGCGCGCTCAGCATCTGGAACGGCGTCGGCACCACCAACCTGACCACGCCCGTCACCATTCCGGGGAGCGGATTGTCGGTGGTCGCCCCGGCGACCACCACAAGCCCAGCGCAGCGCGCCGCCGTCACCAACGCGCTGGCGGGCAAGACCAACATCATCGACGTCGGCATCGACCGTCGCAAGGGCTCGGCCGCCTATCGCTGGACTCCGGACCCGAACTGGGACGTCAAGGCCGTCTACTCGCACGAGAAGCGCGAGGGCACCCAGATCGCGGGCTTCCCGATCGGCGGCCTCGCCGGCACCGGGCTGCAGCAGATGCAGGCGCCGCGCCCGATCGACGACACCACCCAGATCGGCAAGCTGAGCGGCCAGTATTTCGGGGCGACGCCGTGGGGCGGACGCTACAACGTCCAGCTCGGCGGCGGATTCTCGCTTTACGACAACAGCTACAACGCCTTCACGGTGCAGAATCCGTTCTACGAACCGGCCAACCCGCGGGTGTTCTCGCCGGCCGCGCGGATCAGCCTGATGCCGAGCAATCAGGCCTACAACACGTCAGTCACCAGCGGCATCGACCTGCCCTTCAAGACGCGCTGGAACAGCACGCTGCAATACACCACGATGCGGCAAAACGATCCGTTCATTCCGTTCACCGCCAATCCCAGCATCACCACTTTCGCGCTGCCGGCCTCGAGCCTCAACGGCGAGGTCAACACCGCGCTCTACAACACCATCGCGACCACCCAGTGGACGCCCGAATTCCGCACCACTACGCGCTATCGCTACTACGACAACGACAACCAGACGCCCGAACTGCTGATGCCGAACTACGTGGTGGAGGATTCGTCCGCCACCGGCATCGCCGCCGGCATCCCGCGCCGGTCGCTGTCGATGTCCTATACCAAGCAGAACGCGAGCGGCGAGGTCCAATGGCGGCCGGCCAAATGGGTGACGCTCGGCAGCAGCTTCGGCTGGGAGCAGTGGGATCGCACCCGCCGAGACGCCAACGTCACCAACGAATTCATTGGCAAGGTCACCGCCGACTTCAGGGTGCACGACATCGCGACGCTGCGCACCAGCGGCCAATATTCCGAGCGCCGCTACGACAATTACGATGGTCTGGCGATGGCGCGCGAAACCTACTACAGCGCGACCGCCAACAACGGCACCAACTTGCTGATGCGCAAGTTCGACATGGCCAACCGCAACCAGACCAAGGCCAACGCCTTCCTCGACATCTCCGGCCCGAGCGGCAGCGTGTTCCGCGACTTCGTGGTGTCGCCGACCGCCGGCCTGCGGTTCGAGGACTATCCGGACGATCCGCTGTTCTTCGGTCTGAAGAAGAGCAACACCTGGAATGCCGGCATCGACGTCACCTACACCTTCTCTCCCGGCTCCGCGATCCAGGCGTCTTACCTGTACGAGACCTATGACCGCTTCCAGGTCGGCAGCGGCACGCTGACCAATTCGGCCACAGGTCTGCCCAACGCCGTCCCGATCAATGCGTTCGGCAGCAACACGCTCGAAAAGGTGCAGACCATCCTGATCTCGAGCACGTTGGAGCTGATTCCCGGCGTGCTCGACTTCAAGCTCGGCTACGCGATCTCGTTCTCGCACGAGGACTGGGACTACGCCCCCTACAACGGCTACGCGATGCTGGCGAATGCCGGTGGCACGGTCTACCGGCCGTTCCCGACGGTCTCGACCAACTATCAGCGCGTCGATGCCTCGCTCAAGCACACTATCGATCCATCGATCGTGGCGAAACTCGGCTGGACCGGCGAGGTCTACGTCAAGGCGCGCTACATCTGGGAGCGCAACAGCGTCGACAATTGGCAGCAGGATCTGATGTCGCCGTATCTGTATCTGGTCGACACCACGCTGGCGCGGATGATCGACATGGGCGCGACCAATCCGAACTACGAAGCGCAGTATCTCCAGATCTCGCTGAACGCGAAGTGGTGAACATCCGGCGGCCCGCTGCGAGGCCGCCGGTCACGGCAACTCGAAATCAACAACGGGAGGACGACCAACGATGACGCACAAGCCCACCGACCAGCCGCTGTCGCGGCGGAACCTGCTGAAAGCCGGCGCCAGCGCCGCTGGAGTCGCCGCGCTGCTCGGCGCCGGTGTCGCCACTACGGCCGCTCAGGTCACCAAGAAAGCCACGCACAAGGATGCCGGCTATCAGGAATCGCCGAACGGCGCCAAGCGCTGCGGCACCTGCCGGCAGTTTCGCCCCCCGAGCGGATGCGTCACGGTCGAAAGCCCGATCAGCGAAAACGGCTGGTGCCGTCTGTACGCCGGCAAGGGCTAGCGCGCTTTCCGGCAAACTGAGAACCGGCTCGCCAGAGCAGGTCCCGACGAACAAGAGGCTAGCGCGGCACAGCCGCGCCGATGCGATAGATCACGATCTGGCGGTGTGCCGGGGAACCGGCGCACCGTAGCAGGCTAAGCACCGCTCCCGCTGCGGAAGCGACGCCATCGGTGCGATCGGCGCGAGGCGATCTGGTGCGGGCGATCTGGCGCACAAGGATGCGTTTGCGCAAGGGCGGTGACCACATCGGCCCGCCCCCGCGCCGTTGTCGGAAGTTGCAACCGGTGAACGAGCCCAATGCCGAAGCGGCCCGGCACCACTTGCGGCCGTGTCACACAAGTTTTGCAAAACATTCTTAGGCAGAACCGGACACGCCTCCAGCACCGGTTCGCAATCATGCACAGCGTCGACGTTCGGTCGGTCAGCAAGTCGTTCGGCACGATGCGGGCGGTCGATGACGTCTCGTTCTCGGTCGAGCGCGGCCATCTTCTGGTGCTGCTCGGCCCGTCCGGCTGCGGCAAGTCCACGTTGCTCCGGATGATTGCCGGCCTGGAAGACCCCGACGCTGGCGTCGTCGCGATCGAAGGCCGGGACGTGCGCGGGCTGACGGGCGCGGCCCGCGGCGTCGGAATGGTGTTTCAATCCTACGCGCTGTTTCCACATCTGACGGTCGCCGACAACATCACCTTCGGCCTGTCGGTGCGCGGCGTGCCGAAGCGCGACATCGCCCAACGGCTCGAGCGTATCGTGTCGCTGCTCGGCCTCGAGCCGCTGCTGAAGCGTAAACCGTCGCAACTGTCCGGCGGACAGCAGCAACGCGTCGCGCTCGGCCGCGCGCTGATCGCCGAAGCTCCGGTCTGCCTGTTGGACGAGCCGCTGTCCAACCTCGATGCCCAGCTCCGGCTCGAACTACGCCGCGAGATCCGCGCGCTGCAGCAGCGGCTCGGCATCACCATGATTTACGTCACCCACGACCAGTCGGAAGCGATGAGCATGGCCGACCGGGTGATTCTGATGCGGTCCGGACAGATCGAGCAGCACGGCTCCCCCGCGCAGCTCTACGAGCAACCGGCTTCGCTTTTCACCGCCGGCTTCATCGGCGCCACACCGATGAACCTGCTGGATCTCGACGACGGCCCGCATGGCGCCGTGGTGGCCGAGGCCGACGGCCACGCGGTGTTCGAAGGTCCGGGCCGTGGACGTGTGCTCGGCCTGCGCCCCGAGGATGTCAGCGTCCACGGCATCAACGGCCCCAACCGGTTTCACGCCACTGTCACCTCGGTCGAATACCTCGGGGCCGAGGCGGTGGTGACCTGCGCGATCGGCCGACGTTCATTGCAGGCCCGCACCCGCGGCGACGGTGCGCCACCAGTCGGCGCCCGTGTCGGGCTCGGCTGGGACGCAGCCGCCGGCCACGTCTTCGACGCCGAGAGCGGGCGCCGCCTTTCGATTCAGACCGGCACCGTTTCGCGGCCGCTTCAGCTCCGGACCGCCACCAATCAGGAGAGTAATTGCGCATGAACACCATCGCCCGGCTCACCATCGCAGCGTCGCTCGCGATCTCGGCATTCGGCGTCTCGGCCGCGTCCGCGACAGAGGTCACGTTCTACTACCCGGTTGCGGTGGGTGGACCGATTACCAAGATCATCGACGGATACGCAGCCGAATTCACCAAGGCGCACCCCGACATCACGGTGAAGCCGGTCTACACCGGCAGCTATCAGGACTCGGTGGTCAAGGCGATCACCGCCGCCAAGGCCGGCAACGCCCCCGACATCGCAATCCTGCTGTCGACCGACATGTTCACGCTGATCGACAACGACCTGATCGAGCCGATCGACACGCTGGCCAAATCCGAAGCCGACCACGAGTGGCTGAAGGCGTTCTATCCGGCCTTCATGGAAAACAGCCAGACCGGCGGCCACACCTGGGGAATCCCGTTCCAACGCTCGACCATCGTGCAGTACTGGAACAAGGATGCCTTCAAGGCAGCCGGGCTGGATCCAGACAAGGCGCCTGGGAGCTGGGACGAGATGGTCGCGATGGGCAAGACCCTGACCAAGCGCGACGACTCCGGCACGGTGACGCAGTGGGGGCTCGAAATTCCATCCTCGGGCTTTCCTTACTGGCTGTTCCAGGCACTGACGACGCAGAACGGCGCCATCCTCGCCAATCCCGAAGGCACCAAGGTTGCCTACAACGATCCGAAGGTCGTCGAATCGGCGCAGTTCTTCGCCGATCTCAGCCGCAAATACGACGTGATGCCGAAGGGCATCATCGATTGGGGGACCACGCCGAAGGACTTCTTCGAAGGCAAGACCGCGATGATGTGGACCACCACCGGAAACCTCACCAACGTGCGCAAGAACGCCAAATTCGCATTCGGCGTGGCGGCGCTGCCGAAGAAGGTCCGTGGCGGTTCGCCGACCGGCGGCGGCAACATCTACATCTTCAAGACCGGCGACAAGGCCAAGACGGCGGCGGCGCTGGAATTCGCGCGCTTCCTGTCGACTCCGGAACGCGCGGCAGATTGGGGCATCGCCACCGGCTATGTCGCCACCCGGCCCGACGCCTGGGAGACCGAGGCGATGAAGAAGTACGTCGCCGATTTCCCGGCCGCAGCGGTGGCCCGCGACCAGCTCAAGGACGCGGTCGCGGAGCTGTCGACCCACGACAATCAGCGCGTCACCAAGGCGCTCAACGACGGATTGCAGGCCGTCCTGACCGGCGCCAAGCCGGCCAAGGACGCGATGGATCAGGCGCAAGCCGAGGCGACCCGGATCTTGTCGGCCTATCAGCACTAATCGATCACCCGCGGCTGCCGGAGCCTTGTCTTCGGCCGCCGCAGCAACACCCGCACCCGTCATGCCCGCGCCTGTCGCGGGCATGACGATCGACTGATCGAGACATGTCGCCACACCCGCCCCGCCAAGCACGCACCATCAACGTCCACATCCAGGGTTGGCTTCTGGCGCTGCCGGCGATCGTGCTGCTGGCGGCGTTCACGCATATTCCCGGCATCGCCACCATCTTCGACAGCTTCTACGCCACGCCGCACGGCAAGCGGCCGGCGGCGTTCGTCGGATGGGCGCAATATCAGACGATGTGGACCGACCCGATCGCGTGGACGGCGCTGAAGAACAATCTGCTCTACGCCCTGATCACGGTGCCGCTGTCGATCGGGCTGGCGCTGGCCATGGCGCTGTGGGTCGCCGGCCGCATCAAAGGCCGCTCAGCGCTGCGGCTGGCGTTCTTCACCCCGACCATCCTGCCGATGGTCGCCGCAGCCAACATCTGGATCTTCTTCTATACGCCGGACTACGGCCTGCTCAACCAGATCACCCGCGCGTTCGGCGGCGGCAGCGTCAATTGGCTCGGCGATCCGTCCACCGCGCTGCCGGCGTTGATGGCGGTGACGGTGTGGAAGGAGGCTGGCTTCTTCATGATCTTCTATCTGGCGGCGCTGCAACAGGTGTCACCGACGCTGTACGAAGCCGCCCGGATGGAGAACGCCGGGCGCTGGACGATCTTCCGCCGCATCACCTGGCCGCTGGTGATGCCGACCACCCTGTTCGTCGCCGTCAATGCGCTGATCAACGCGTTCCGGGTGGTCGATCAGGTGATCGCGATGACCGGAGGCGGCCCGAACAACGCCACGACGCTGCTGCTGTTCTACATCTATCAGGTCGGGTTCAGCTTCTGGGACACCGGTTACGCGGCGGCGCTGTCGGCACTGCTGCTGGCGCTGCTCGGCCTGGTGTCGATGCTGCAATTCGCACTGCTCGGCCGCAACGTTCATTATCGCTGAGGTCGCCGTGTCCGATCGCCTGTTCCGACTGCTCTCCACCCTCGGCGCCTGGGTGTTCGGCCTGGTATGGGCGCTGCCGCTGCTCTACGCGCTGTGGGCGGCGTTTCATCCCTCGGCCTTCGCGACGCATTTCGATATCAGCGCGCCTGTCACGACCGGGAACTTCATCCGGGCCTGGGAAGCGGCGCCGTTCGCCCGATATTTCCTCAATACCGTGATGCTCGTGATCGGCATCATGATCGGACAGTTTGTGATCTGCACATTGGCGGCGTTCGCGCTGGCGCGCGGCAAGCTGTTCGGCGGCGAAATCCTGTTCGCGCTGATTCTCGTGCAACTGATGGTCACGCCCGACGTGCTGATCATGGAGAACTACCGCACGCTGCAGAAGCTCGGCCTGATCGATACGCTGACCGGCGTCGGGCTACCCTATGTGGCGTCCGCTTTCGGCATCTTCCTGCTGCGCCAGACCTTCAAGTCGATCCCGAAGGAGCTCGACGACGCGGCCCGGCTGGAAGGCGCCAGCACGCTGCAGACGATCTGGCGGGTCTATCTGCCGCTGGCACGGCCGGTCTACGTCGCCTACGGCCTGGTGTCGATCAGTTACCATTGGAACAACTTCCTGTGGCCGCTGATCGTCACCAATTCGACCGAGACCCGTCCGCTGACCGTCGGCCTGCAGGTCTTCGCCTCGGTCGATCAAGGCATCGACTGGTCGGTGATCTGCGCCGCCGCGCTGATGACCTCGGCGCCGCTGATGCTCGCTTTCCTGCTGTTCCAACGCGCCTTCATTCAGAGTTTCCTGCGCGCCGGCATCCGCTGAGGATCTGGGTCAGGCATCGGCCGTCTCGCGCACCAGGATGCGTTCGCGCAGCGTCGGCTTGTGCACCTTGCCGGTGGCGTTGCGCGGCAACGCATCAACAAACGTGACGCGCTGCGGACATTTGAACCGCGCCAGGCGCTCGCGGCAATGTGCCAGCAGCTTGGCCTCGCTCAGTTCGAAGCCGGGCTTCAGCGCCACGACGGCCACTCCGGTCTCGCCCCATTGCGGATCGGGCGCACCGATCACCGCGGCCTCGGCGATCTCCGGCAATTGATACAGCACGTCCTCGACCTCGGCCGGATAGACGTTCTCGCCGCCCGAGATGTACATGTCCTTGGTGCGGTCGACGATGTAGTAGAAGCCCTCGTCGTCGACCCGCGCCGCGTCGCCGGTGTGCAGCCAGCCGTCGGTGAACGAGGTGCGATTGGCGTCCGGACGATTCCAGTAGCCGGGCGTGATGTTCGGCCCCTTCACCCAGAGTTCGCCCATCTCGCCGGGCTTCACCGGCTCGCCGTCGGGACCGACGATCTTGAGGTCGCCATGCAGCACCGGCTTGCCGGCAGAGCCGGCCTTGCGGGCTGCATCATCGGCGTCGAGCATCAGCACCGCCGGGCTGGTCTCGGTCATGCCGTAGCCTTGCACCAACGCACACCCGCGCTCCTGCCAGATCTTCAGAAGCGGCACCGGCATCGGCGCCCCGCCGACACCGGCGATCTGCAGCCGCGACAGATCGGTGGTGGCGAACGCCGGATGCTGACACATGAACTGATAGATCGACGGCACGCCGAAGAAATGCGTCAAACCGACCGCCGGATCTCCGATGATCGACAGCGCCGCGCCGGGATCGAAGGTTCGCATCAACAGCGTGGTGCCGCCGGCATGCAGAACCGGATTGGTATAGCAGTTCAGCCCGCCGGTGTGGAACAGCGGCAGCACGCAGAGAAATACGGTTCGCTGCGACACGAAGATCGGGATGCCGAGATTGACCGCGTTGATGAAGGTCATGCCATGGGTGATCATGGCGCCCTTCGGCTTTCCGGTGGTGCCGGAGGTGTACATGATGGTCGAGACGTCATCGAGCGTCACCGGCTCGGCGGCGCCGAGCCGCGGCGACGCCGCCAGCGCGGCCTCATAGGCCGGGCCGAACGCCAAGAGATGCGGCACGCTGCAGGCCGCCTTCAACTCGGTCGCCATCGGCGCTAGTTCGTCGTCATGCGCCAGCACCCGCGGGGCGGCATCGCCGACGATGTAGGACAGTTCGTGCACCGTGAGGCGGACGTTGAGCGGCACGAAGATCGCGCCGAGGCGGAAGCATGCGAACTGCACCTCCAGCGTCTCGGCCGCATTGAGCGCCAACACCGCGACGCGGTCGCCGCGGCCGACGCCGAGGGTCGACAGATGCGTCGCCAGCCGGTCGATCCGCTCGTCCATCGTGCGGTAGCTGATCTTGCGGCTGCTGGCGAGATCGATCACCGCGATTTGCTCGGGGCGGACCTCGGCGTGATGGGCGATCCAGTCGAAGTAAGCGAAGCTCATGGGTTTCTCCCTCGGGAAGCCGGCGGCTCTTGTTGGCCGTCTCGACGAGGGAAGTGAAATCGTGGACCAGCGCGAAGTCAATCGCCGCATCTTGTGCGGCGCAACTAACTATCGCGAAATTGAGCCGGCCATGCAGCCTGTCGGCGCAAGACAGGCCGGCGCCGTCCAGCGGCTACTGATAGGCCGCGACGATATCCGAGACCGCGCGTTCGAGCTGCTTGGCGGTGGCGCACTGCCGGACCACGTTGCAGAACGGCGCGTAGCGGAACATTTCCGAATCGCCCCAGCCCCAGCCCATCCGACCTTCGGGATTGAGCCAGACCACGCGCTTGGCACGCTCCGAGATGGTGCGAAGGATATCGGTGCGCGGATCGAGATTGTTGCTACGGGCGTCGCCGAGCACGATCACCGTGGTCTTCGGCGTCACCGCGCGCAGCCAGCGCTTTTCGAAATCCGCCAGCGACGAACCGTAATCGGACGAGCCGAACCCGACCTTCGACATGATCTCGCGCATCGCCGCTTCCGGCTCCTGCTTGTCGAGGATATCGCTGACCTCGATCAGGTGGCCGGAGAACGCGAACGAGCGGACGTCGTCGACCACTTCGTGCAGGCTGTGGATCAGCAGCAGGAAGAAGTCCGACACCTGCGCCACCGAGCCGGACACGTCGCACAGCGCCACGATCTGCGGCTTGTCGCGATGCCGCCGCTTCCAGGCGGTGAGGAACGGGATGTTGCCCCAGGCGGCGTTGCGCCGGATCGTGCGGCGGACATCGAGATGGCCGCGGCGCTGCCGCTTGCGCGGCTTGCTGTAGCGCTCGCGCAGCCGCCGCGCGATGGCGCGGATCAGCTCCTTCATCTGCTCGACCTGGCGCCGCTCCAGCCGCATCATCGGCGCGTTGCGCAGCACCTCTTGGCGCAGATTCTCGGCTTCCTCGCGGCCGTACAGCAGCAGCGCCTGCGCCACCATTTCGCGCACGCTGTCGCGCAGGCCGTCGAGCGCGGCAGCGAGCCGTTCGGCTTGCGCCGGATCGTCGGCCTTGAGCCGATCGAGATCGTCGCGCAACCGGCCGGCGCCGAGCGCTTCCATCATCCGGCTCTGAAACAGGCCGCGCTGGGTGAAGAACCGGATGTTGGCCAGCGACGCTTCGTTGGCCGCACCGGCAAGCGCGGCCGCAACCGCGCTGCGGTCCTGCGCGAGCAGCATCTGCGCCAGCTCGCCGAGTTCCGGCGGCGCCGAGCCCTCGCCGCCGCCCTGCCCCGGCGCGCTGTTGCCGCTCGGCTGCGAGGGTGATGTCGCGTTGTCTGCCTGCTGATCGGCGTCGTCGGCCGCATCCGTGTTGGTCTTCGGCTCGGGCCGGCTGAAGAACAGGTCGAAGCACTGCGCCAGCGCCTGCTTTTCGTCCTGCGTTTTGGCCAGGGTCACCAGCAGCGTGTCACGCAGCAGGCCGCGATCGGCGAAGCCGACCTCGGACACCGCCCGCATCGCGTCGATACTCTCGGCCGGCGACACCCGCACGCCGGCGCCGCGCGCCGCCCGGAAAAAGCGGTGCAGCTCCTCGCGCATCAGCCGAACACGCCCTCGCGCCCGGCCTTGGCGACGAAGCCGGAGACCTGCGGCAGCGCGGTTTCAATGTCGGCTTCGTACTTCAACAGCACGTTGAGGGTGTCCTTCACGGTCTGGTGGTCGAGCTCGCTCGCCTGCAGCAGCACCAGCACCCGCGCCCAGTCGATCGTTTCGCTGACCGACGGCAGCTTCTTCAGATCGAGCGCGCGAATCTGGTTGATGAAGCCGACCATCTGGCGGCGCAGCGTTTCGCCGGCGCCGGGCACGCGGCTTTCGACGATGCGCTCTTCCAGCCGCTGTTCGGGGAAGCCGATGTGCAGATGCAGGCAGCGCCGCTTCAGCGCGTCCGACAGATCGCGTTCGCCGTTCGAGGTCAGCAGCACCAGCGGCTTCACCGTGGCGCTGATGGTGCCGAGCTCGGGAATCGTCACCTGGTAGTCCGACAGGATTTCCAGCAGCAGCGACTCGAACTCGGCGTCCGACTTGTCGATTTCGTCGACCAGCAGCACGCAGCCCTCCGGCTGCTCCAGCGCCTTCAAGAGCGGTCGCGGCTCGACGAATTCCTTGGAGAAGAACACGTCGCCGAAGTCGTGCAGCCGGCCGAGCGCATCCGACAGGGTCTGCGCGCCGCCGAGCACCTCGCCGAGCTTGTCCTTGAGGATCTGGGTGTAGAGCAGTTGCTTGGCGTATTTCCACTCGTACAGCGCCTTGGCTTCGTCCAGCCCCTCGTAGCACTGCATCCGGATCATCTGCAGGCCGCGCCAGCTCGCCAGCGCTTTGGCCAGTTCGGTCTTGCCGACACCGGCAGGCCCTTCGACCAGGATCGGCTTCTCGATCTTTTCGGCCAGATACACGGCGGTAGCGATCTGGCGGCTGGCGATGTAGCCGACCGACGCCAGCCCAGCAGTCACGGCTTCGATGGATTGCATCGGCAGATTCGCAGTCATTGCTTTTGATTGCTCCAGAGAGATTGGCCGAGGGCGATCTGCCGCTGCTTGCGCGGCTCGCGCGCGACACTGGCCAGCACGTCGAACGCCGCCAGCGATCGGGTGAGTTGGTCGTCGATGCGGTCCGGGGGCAGCAGCGCACGCACCTCATCGACGAGATTGCGCGCCAGGCTGCGAACGCCGATCACGCGCGCGCCATTCGGCGGCTCGCCGCTGTCGAGCGCCCGCACCGCGGCTGCGCTTGCCGCCTGCGCCAGCGACAACAGCCCGGCGAGGCGACCGAGCGTGAGCGCGTGATCCTCGCTGCGCTCGACCCGCGCCGCGACGGTGTGCAGCAGCCAGTCGAGAAAGCCGACAGTGGTGGCGGTCGCGACCGTGTCCTCAATGTCTCGGAACGGCAGCGCCATCGCCGGATAAGCGTCGGGCAGCGTGCCGATCCGCGCCGAGGCCGGCACGGTGCAGTTCACAAAGCTCAGTTCGCAATGCGACGCCGGCTTCAGCACGTCAAGCGACGGCATCGGGGTCAGCGTCAGCCCCGCGGTGTCGCGTGGCACTTGGAACAAGCCATAGCGCTTGCGCCCCTGATCGATATCGGTGATCGCCAGCACCAGAAACAGATCGGCGACCGGCCCGTTGGTGATCCACGCCTTGCGGCCGTTGATGACGTAGGCGTCACCCTGCAGCTCGGCAGTCGTTTGCAGATGTTTCGGGTGCGCACCGGCGCCGGGCTCGGAGATCGCCACCGCGGCCCAGCCACGACCCGCAGCGATCCGCGGCAACAGCTCGCCGCGCTGCGCAGCATCCGCGAAGCCACCGATGAAGAACCGCGCGATCAGTTGCCGGCCGGCGAACGCCGTGGCGAGACCAAGTTCGCCGGTCGCTGCGGCGATCGCCTGCTCGGCCTGCGCGATAGCCCCGTAGCTGTCGAGCGCCACGTCGTCACCGGGAAGGCCGATCTCTAACAGCCCGGCCTGCGCCATCGGCGCGAACGGATCGCCGGATCGATCAGCGGTCAGCGCCCGCCAACGCGCGATGCGTTCGGCGACCGCAGCAATCGTCCGGGACGCAGCCGGTGTTCGAAGCTCTGTCATGGTCTGGTTGTGTAGAACAACCGCGTCGCGACGGCGAGTATTTGTTGTATTCCGGCAAATGGAATGCGGCGGCGGAGTTGCTCACTCCGCCGCCGGCTTCCCGTCGTCACAGCCAGGCTCACCTCCCCGGCGCTGGATCGATCAACGCACCGGGCTCACTTACACCGCATGAACCTCCGGTTCGCGTTCCCAGAACCTCAACTGCGTACACAGCTCCAGGAAGCCCCCGGCGTCCTTGGGCCCGGCCAGAGTCATCACGCCGCCGTCGGGCTCGACACCGGCCTTCTCGAGCAGCGGCATCGCATCCTCGCTGGTGGCGATGAACTTGGCGTGCGCGAACGCATCGGCGACGAAATCGCGCGCGGTCGCTTCCTGCTGCAGCTGCGCGGCGCCCTCTGCCGAGACCAGGATCGCCACCGCGTCGTACAGCACCGAAGGGCCGCCATTGACCTTCTGCTTGGCGGGACGCTGCTTGCCGTCCGAGGTGGTGAAGCCGCCGACTTTCGGGGCGACCAGCTCGACCACGGCGCCATGCTGCTTGGCGGCCTTCTCGAGCGCCGCGAGTAGCGCTGCGTCGGCGCCGTCGCTGACCAGGATGCCGAGCTTGCGGCCCTTGAAGCTGCCCGGCGGGTTCTTGACGATGCTCAGCGCCGGCGACGGCGGCAGATCGGTGATCACCTCGCGGGCCGGCGTCGCGGCGGCCGGCAGCTTCATGCCGAGGCCGTCGGCGACCATCTTGGCGAGCTGCTTGTCCACATTGACGAGATGCGACAGTACGCGGGTTCGGATCGCCGGCGTCTCGACCTTGCTGAGTTCGAAGGTGAATGCGTCCTTGATATGCGTCTGCTCGGTCTCGGTCTGGCTGATGTAGAACTGCCGCGCCTGGCTGTAGTGATCGGCGAACAGCTCGCCGCGGGCGCGTCGCTTCTCGCCGCTCTCTTCGGCCGGAAAGGTGCGGAAGCCCTTCGCGGTCTCACGCGGGCCGCCGTCGGCACCCCATGAATTCGGTTCGTAGTTGGCACGGCCCTTGGGATTGGTCAGCGTCATGTGCCCGTCCTGCTGAAAGGTGTGGAACGGGCATTTCGGCGAGTTGATCGGCAGATCGTTGAAGTTCGGACTGCCGAGCCGCTTCAGTTGGGTGTCGAGATAAGAGAAGTTGCGCCCCTGCAGCAGCGGGTCGTTGGTGAAGTCGATGCCGGGCACGATGTTGCCGGTCTGAAACGCGACCTGCTCGGTCTCCTTGAAGAAATTGTCGACGGTGCGATCCAGCACCAGCCGGCCGACGCGGCGGATCGGCACGCGCTCTTCCGGAATGATCTTGGTGGGGTCGAGAATGTCGAACTCGAATTTATCGGCAAACGCGTCGTCGAACAGTTGCAGCCCAAGCTCCCACTCCGGGTAGTCGCCGGACTGAATCGCATCCCACAGGTCGCGGCGATGAAAATCGGGATCGGCACCGTTCAGCTTCACCGCCTCGTTCCACACCACCGATTGCATGCCGAGCTTCGGCTTCCAATGAAACTTGACGTAGGTCGATTTGCCGGCCGCGTTGATCAGCCGGAAGGTGTGGACACCGAAACCCTCCATGAACCGGAACGAGCGCGGGATGGTGCGATCGGACATGATCCACAGCGCCATGTTGATCGATTCCGGCATCAGCGAAATGAAGTCCCAGAAATTGTCGTGCGCGGTCTGAGCCTGCGGAAAGCCGCGATCCGGTTCCTGCTTGGCGGCGTGGATCAGGTCGGGGAACTTGATCGCATCCTGGATGAAGAACACCGGGATGTTGTTGCCGACCAGATCCCAATTGCCTTCCTTGGTGTAGAACTTCACCGCGAAGCCACGGACGTCGCGCGCCAGATCAGCCGAGCCCTTGTTGCCGGCAACGGTGGAGAACCGCACGAACACCGGGGTCTTCTCTCCGGCACGCTGGAAGATGTCGGCAGATGTGACGTCGGCGAGCGACTCGGTGGTCTCGAAGAACCCGTGAGCGCCGAAGCCACGCGCATGGACAACGCGCTCGGGAATCCGCTCGTGGTCGAAGTGGAAGATCTTCTCCCGGAAGTGAAAGTCCTCCATCAGCGTCGGGCCGCGCTGGCCGAGCTTGAGGCTGTTCTGGTCGTCACTGACAGGCACGCCCTGCCGCGTCGTCAGCGCCGCGATCTCGCCCTCCGCGACCTGATGGGTCTCGCCTCCCGCACGCCGTTTGATCGACGCGTCTGCAAGCTTGGCGGACTTCAATTCGGGATGCTTGTTAGCCATGGGTCCTCGCACACGGAAGAATGAGTCGTTCGGCGGCGAGTCTGGCTCTCGCGGCGATCGAAACCGTCGCGGCCGTATCGATCCAACTGGTGCGCGAGAGTCGTCCGCCGCCGTGACTACGGCGAGAAGGCGGATTGGTTCCTGGGATGAGACGAGGATGGGGCACCAAGGCGAAGAACCCGCACCGTCATTCCGGGGCGCTCACGCCAGTGAGCGAACCCGGAATCCAGAGGTTATCGTGGGGCGATCCGCTAAATCGAGATTCCGGGTTCGCGCGCTTCACGCGCTCCCCGGAATGACCATTTTGGCGCGTACTCGGCCTCCCGACGACGGTGAGACGGCGCCGCTTGCGAGCTTCCCAATGCCGCCCTAATTCAAATGCGCAAGGTAATGCGCCAGCGCGTAGATCTCTTCTTCGCTGAGCTGATAGGCGACGTCGGCCATCGCCGCCATGGCGCCGCCGGAACGCTGACCGGATTTGAATTCGTTCAGCGCCTTGATCAGATATTCTTCGCGCTGACCGGCGAGCCGAGCGGTCGCCTTGGTGCCGGCGAAATTGTCGGTGTGGCAGGACGCACAGCGTCGCCCCGCCGCAGCCTCCGCCCCCTTGCGCGACAGCTCGGGCTTTTCGTCCGGCTTCAGATTCTTCATCGGCGGCAATGATGCGAAATACGCACCGAGATTGCGGATGTCCTCGTTGCTGAGGTCCTCCACCACCGAGCGCATGTTGGCGTTCTCGCGGGTGCCGGCGCGGAAGAACACCAGCTGCCATTGGATATAGAGATCGGGCTGCCCGGCCAGCGACGGCGTGTACTCCATCTTGGAGATGCCGTTTTCGCCGTGGCAGATGGTACACACTCCGGCCTTGGCCTTGCCGGCCTCGATATCGCCGGCGAAAAGCGGGGAAGCAAGCAAACCGAAACAGAACGACAGCGCAGCGAGCAGGCGAGACATGCAGGGGCCTCTGTTGGCTCAGAGTTATGATTGGCGTTCGTCATTCCGGGATTCGTCGCGGTCGGCGCAGCTGGCCGCGGCGAAGGCCGGGAATCCACGATCACTGTGCTCGCGGTGAATCACGAAGGCGGTGGTCGTGCCTAACAAACGGCAAGGGGAGTATGGACTCCGGGTACGCCGCCGCGCGACGCCCCGGATTGACGAACGAGGTGTGTGGACTCAGCTCGGGCTCACTTGCTGTAGCTGATGCGATAGATCGCACCGGCCCAGTCGTCGGCCACCAGCATCGAGCCGTCCTTGGCCAGCACGATGTCGGCGGGACGGCCGAGATAGCCCTGGTCGCCTTCGATCCATCCGGTGGCGAAGTCTTCCTGCTTGGCGTTCTTGCCGTCCGGATCGGCGATCACCCGTTTGATTAGCGCGCCCTGGTATTTGTGCCGATTCCACGAGCCGTGTTCGGCGATGAAGATGTTGTTCTTGTATTCGGCCGGAAACTGATCGCCGGTGTAGAATTTCATGCCGAGCGGAGCGACGTGGGCACCGAGATTCAGTACCGGCGGAGTGAACTCCGAGCACTGATGCCCCATGGCGAATTTCGGATCCGGCATGTCGCCTTGATGGCAATACGGATAGCCGAAATGCTCGCCCATCTTGCTGATCATGTTGAGCTTGTCGCTCGGCATGTCGTCGCTGATCCAGTCGCGCGCATTCTCGGTGAACCAGTATTTTCCGGTGCGCGGATCGACGTCGCCGCCGACCGAATTGCGCACGCCGAGCGCGACGATCTCCGCATTGCCGGTCTTGGGATCGACCCGGCGGATCTGCGACACCGAGGTCGGCGGAATGCCGATGTTGAAGGGCGGGCCGAACGGCACGTAGAACCAACCGTCCTTGTCGGCGGCCAGATACTTCCAGCCGTGCGCCACGTAGGACGGCATGTCGTCGTACACGACCTTGCCCTGGCCGAGATTGTCGAGATTGGCTTCGGCGTTGTCGTAGCGGATCAGCTTGTCGATATCGATCACGTACAGCGCGCCGTTCTGGAACGCCAAGCCGGTCGGCATCTTCAGGCCCTTCAGGATGGTCTTGACCTGTTTCTTGCCGTCCTTATCGGTGATCGCGTAGACGTTGCCGAGGCCGAACGAGCCGACGAACAGCGTGCCGTTGTCGCCCCAAGCCATCTGCCGGGCGGCGAGCACGCCCGAAGCATAGACCTCGATCTTGAAGCCCGGCGGCAACTTGATCTTCTTGATGGTCGCGGCCAGTTCGGCGTCGGACGAACCGGTCGGCGGACCGGCGGGCGGCGCGAGCCCCTTTTGCGCTTCGGTCTCGTCGCCGAGGAACCAGTCGGGCGGCGGGTTGGTCCAGAATTCCTTGCTGCCGGATTCGTACTTCTTGAGGCCCTGCGCGCCGGCCTGCGAGATCGCGGCGGCCGACAATGCAATCGCGCAGGCAACAACGGATCGTGTGAAGACCGATGTCATCGCGTTCACTCCCTCGGCGGCCGATCCGGCCGCTCTGATTCTTATTAGTTGGAACGGTTCGCGTCGGATCGTCACCAGCGGAGGACGCCGGTGGGGAGACGCTATCACATCCGTTTCGGGAGAGAAGAACGATTGCGAGCGAATCGCGATGAACATTCGCTGCGGCGCAATCGGTGCAGTGCAATGAAATGGCGTCGCGGAAACGACTTTATCACATGAAGAGCGGAACGGCGGCAGACCGCCGTTCCGCAAGTCTGCTCCAGATCAGAAGATCTTCATCGCGTTCTGCAGCGTGATCCACACGCCCCAAGCGAGCGGAACGCCGACGAACAGCCAGAACGCCGCCGCGCGGGCATCGAGGCCGCCCTTGCCGATGCCGTAGGAGCCGCCGCCGACATTGGCGGCTGCACCCTTGGCCTGCAGCGCGGCAACTTCCTCGGGCTTCATGAACCACTTGTCGGCGAGCGGCTTGACCATCGCGTTGCAGATCAGGCCGAGCACCAGCATGCCGGCGAGGATGTACATGGTGAAGTCGTACACCTGCGCGCGCGGTACGCCGGCGGCGATCTGCGCCTCGCGGATGTAGTTGACCACCACCGGCCCGATGATGCCGGCGGTCGCCCACGCGGTCAGCAGCCGGCCATGGATGGCGCCGACGAACTGGGTGCCGAAGATGTCGGCCAGATACGCCGGCACGGTGGCGAAGCCGCCGCCGTACATCGACAGAATAATGCCGAATGCGAGCACGAACAGCGCCTTGCTGCCCATCGCGGCGAGCGTCGGCACCAGCGCGTAGAGCACGATGCCGAGCAGGAAGAACACGTAATAGGTGTTCTTGCGACCGATATGATCGGACAGCGACGCCCAGAAGAACCGCCCGGCGATATTGAACAGCGACAGCAGACCGGCGAAACCGGCCGCGATGCCGGCGATCATGGTCTTCTGCTCGGCCGACAGCTGGTTGAAGCTGAGGTCGGGCAGGCCGATCAGCTTGCCTGCGAAGATCTCCTGCAACATCGGCGACGCCATGCCGATGACGCCGATGCCGGCCGAGACGTTGAGACACAGCACCGCCCAGATCAGCCAGAACTGCCTGGTCTTGTGCGCGTCCTTGAGGTGAACCTGATGGGCGGTGATGTAGGCGTTGTTCTTCTCCGGCGGGGTCCAGCCGTCCGGCCGCCAGTTCGGCGGCGCCAGCCGGTAGGAGAACGCGCCGATCGTCATGAACACGAAGTAGATCAGGCCCATCACCAGGAAGGTCTGCCACACGCCGACATCGGTCGGGGTGCGGAAGTAGTTCATCAGCATGTTGGCGAGCGGAGCGCCGATCATCGCGCCGCCGCCGAAGCCCATGATCGCCATGCCGGTCGCCATGCCGCGCCGATCCGGGAACCACTTCACCAACGTCGACACTGGCGAGATGTAGCCGAGACCGAGGCCGATGCCGCCGATCACGCCGGAGCCGAGCCACAGCAGCCAGAGCTGATGCAGATAGATGCCGATCGCGCCGAGCACGAGTCCGCCGGCCCAGCACAGCGCGGCGACGAAGCCGGCCTTGCGCGGGCCGACACGCTCCAGCCAGCCGCCCCACACCGCGGCCGAGGCACCGAGCAGCACGAAGAACAGCGTATACATCCACCCCATCGAGGCGACGCGCCAGTCGCAGGTAGTGGTGAACAGCTCCTGCACGATCGTCATGTCGGTGCAGACTTTCGGCGCCGACAGTCCGACCGCGCGCGACAGCGGCAGCCAGAACACGCTGAAGCCGTAGGCCATGCCGATGCAGAGGTGAATACAAAGTGCCGCCGGCGGCACCAGCCAGCGATTGAAGCCGGCGGTGGCGATAATCCGTTCGCGATCGAAAATACCCGGTCGTGCACCGGACAGCCGTCCGGCCCCTTCCAATGTGGACATGTCGTTTCCTTCCCCTGTTGCGACCGTCCGTTTTCGGACTGGCCGTTATCCCGTGCGCCTTTGCTAGGTCGTCACTTTCAAAGCCTCCACCGCCGCCCGCACCTCGGGCGCGAGCCCGTCGCCGCCCGCATCGAGATGCGCGATGATCGCCCGTCGCATCCGCGGCTCCCAGAATTTCTTCAGGTGCTCGGCGATCCCCGGCACCGCCTTGTCCGGCCCCTGGCTGCGGAAGAACGCGCCGATCTGATTGGCCATGTACACCAGCCGGTCAGGCGACATCGGCAGCTCCCTTGTGATCGATCTCGACGATGCGCTGCGGATGCGTGAAGACTTCGAAGCCGTCCGACCGAGCAATCGCCGCGAGTGTAATGCCGGCGGCCTCCGCCATCCGCACTGCGAGCGCGGTGGGCGCAGAGACTGCGACCAGCACGGCCGCTCCGATCGCGGCCGTCTTCTGCACCATCTCGACGGACACGCGGCTGGTGAGCAGGACGATGCCGGCGCTCGCGTCGATCCCCTGCCGCGCCAGCGCGCCGGCGAGCTTGTCGAGCGCGTTGTGGCGGCCGACATCTTCGCGCAATTCGGCGATGCCGCGCTCCGGCGTGAAGTAAGCCGCAGCGTGTACCGCGCGGGTCTCGACGTTGAGCGGCTGCTGCGGCGGCATCGCCTCGATCGCGGCGATGATCTGCCGCGGCGAGAACGACCGTCCATTGCCGACCACCGCGACCGGCCGGATCGCTTCGGCGATCGACTCGACGCCGCAAAGCCCGCAGCCGGTGGGGCCGGCGATATGACGGCGGCGCTGCTGCAGCTTGTCGGCGATAGCGCCACCGAGCCACATCCGCAGCTCGACGCCGTCGTCCTGCGGCACGACCTCCAGGCTGTCGATCTGCGCAGGCTGTTCGATCACGCCTTCGCTCAGGCTGAAGCCGATCGCGAAGTCCTCGAGATCGGCCGGCGTCGCCATCATCACCGCCTGAGTCGAACCGTTGTAGCTGATCGCCACCGGCGTCTCTTCGGGGATGGCGCGAGCGCCATCCTGCATCCGGCCGTTGCGCCAGACCTTGGTGTTGCCGGTGCGGACCGTCGGCTTCATCGTTACTCAGCCGCTTCGGCAGGCGCCGCGATCCGCCGCGCCGCAGTGGCCTGCTGCTCGTAGGAGCGCTGCCACTCCGACGGGCCGTTCGACGGCGCGACCTGCACGGCCGTCACCTTGTATTCCGGACAATTGGTGGCCCAGTCCGAGTACTCGGTGGTGACGACGTTGGCCTGGGTGTCGGGGTGATGGAACGTCGTATAGACGACGCCGGGCGCGACGCGGTCGGTGATCAGCGCGCGCAGCGTGGTCTCGCCGGCCCGGCTGGCGAGCCGCACCCAATCTCCATCACGGACACCGCGCTGCTCGGCGTCGTGCGGATGGATCTCGAGCCGGTCCTCATCGTGCCACACCGTATTGGCGGTGCGCCGGGTCTGTGCGCCGACATTATACTGCGACAGGATCCGGCCGGTGGTCAGCAGCAGCGGGAAGCGCGGTCCGGTGCGCTCGTCGGTCGCGACGTACTCGGTGATGACGAACTTGCCCTTGCCGCGCACGAAATGATCGACATGCATCACCGGCGTGCCTTCGGGCGCACGCGCGTTGCAGGGCCACTGGATCGAGCCGAGCTGTTCGAGCCGATCGTAGGAGACTCCGGTGAAGGTCGGCGTCAGCGCCGCGATCTCGTCCATGATCTGCGACGGGTGGGTGTAGTTCATCTTGTAGCCGACCGCCTCGGCCAGCCGCAGCGTGACTTCCCAATCCTCCAGTCCATTCTTCGGCGACATCACCTTGCGGACGCGCTGGATGCGGCGTTCGGCATTGGTGAAGGTGCCGTTCTTCTCCAGGAAGGTCGAGCCCGGCAGGAAGATGTGGGCGTAGTTGGCGGTCTCGTTCAGGAACAGGTCGTGGACGATGACGCATTCCATCGCTTCGAGGCCGGCGGCGACATGCTTCGTATTGGGGTCGGACTGCAGAATGTCCTCGCCCTGCACATACAGCGCCTTGAACGAGCCCTCGACCGCGGCGTCGAGCATGTTGGGAATCCGCAAGCCCGGCTCGTTGTCGAGCTTGACGTTCCACAGCGCCTCGAAGCTCTCGCGCACCGAGTCCGTCGAGATGTGGCGATAGCCCGGCAGCTCGTGCGGGAACGAGCCCATGTCGCAACTGCCCTGCACGTTGTTCTGGCCACGCAGCGGATTCACGCCGACGCCGGGGCGGCCGAGATTGCCGGTGACCATGGCGAGGTTGGCGATCGCCATCACGGTGGTCGAGCCCTGGCTGTGCTCGGTGACGCCGAGGCCGTAATAGATCGCGCCGTTGCCGCCGGTGGCGTAGAGCCGTGCGGCTTCGCGCAGGCTCTGCGGATCGACGCCGGTGAAGGCGGCGGTCGCCTCCGGGCTGTGGCGCTCGTCGGACACGAACGCCGCCCAATGCTCGTATTCGCACCAGTCGCAGCGCTCGCGCACGAACGCCTCGTTGGCGAGTCCTTCGGTCACGATGACGTGGGCCAGCGCGGTCAGCACCGCGACGTTGGTGCCCGGCTTCAGCGGCAGATGCTGCGCGGCCTCGATATGCGCCGAGCGCACCAGATCGATCCGGCGTGGATCGACCACGATCAGCTTGGCGCCCTGGCGCAGCCGCTTCTTCAGGCGTGAACCGAACACCGGGTGGCCATCGGTCGGGTTGGCGCCGATGATCATCACCACGTCGGCGTGCTCGACCGAGTCGAAATCCTGCGTGCCGGCGGAGGTGCCGAACGCGGTCGACAGGCCGTAGCCGGTCGGCGAGTGGCAGACGCGGGCGCAGGTGTCGACATTGTTGTTGCCGAAGCCGGCGCGGATCAGCTTCTGCACCAGGAAGGTTTCCTCATTGGTGCAGCGCGACGAGGTGATGCCGCCGATCGAGTCGCGGCCGTATTTGGCCTGGATCCGCTTCAGCTCGGACGCCGCGTAGCTGAAGGCTTCGTCCCAGCTCACTTCGCGCCAGGGCTCGCTGATGCTGGAGCGGATCATCGGGTTGAGGATGCGCTCCTTGTGGTTGGCGTAGCCCCAGGCGAACCGGCCCTTGACGCAAGAGTGGCCGCGATTGGCCTTGCCGTCCTTGTAGGGCACCATGCGAACCAGCTCTTCGCCGCGCATCTCGGCCTTGAAGGTGCAGCCGACGCCGCAATACGCGCAGGTGGTGACCACCGAGCGCTCCGGCGTGCCGATCTCGATCACACTCTTCTCGTTCAGCGTCGCGGTCGGGCAGGCCTGCACGCAGGCGCCGCACGACACGCATTCCGAACCGAGGAAACTCTCCTGCATGCCGGGCGACACGACGGAGTCGAAGCCGCGGCCCGCGATGGTCAGCGCGAAGGTGCCTTGCACCTCCTCGCACGCGCGGACGCAACGCGAGCAGACGATGCACTTCGACGCATCGTAGGTGAAATACGGATTGGACTCGTCGAGTCCAGGATTGGGATGCTTCTCCCCGGAATATCCATAGCGCACGTCGCGCAGGCCGACCGCGCCGGCCATGTCCTGCAGCTCGCAGTCGCCATTGGCCGAGCAGGTCAGGCAGTCGAGCGGGTGGTCGGAGATGTACAGCTCCATCACACCCTTGCGGATCTGCTTCAGCCGCTCGGTCTGAGTATGGACGACGAGACCGTCGGCGACCGGCGTGGTGCACGACGCTGGCGTGCCGCTGCGGCCATCGATCTCGACAAGGCACAGCCGACATGAGCCGAACGCATCGACCATGTCGGTGGCGCAGAGTTTCGGGATTGCAGTTCCGATCTCCATCGCGGCGCGCATGATCGAGGTGCCTTCGGGCACGCAGACGCTGCGGCCGTCGATGGTCAGCGTTACCATCGTATCGGAGGGCGAGCGCGGCGTGCCGAAATCGGTTTCGTGGACCAGAGCCATATCGATCGTCCTTTATTCCGCGGCCTGCAGGCGGCGCGGCGCGAGACCGAAATCTTCGGGGAAGTGCGTCAGCGCGCTCAGCACAGGGATCGGCGCCAGGCCGCCCAGCGCGCACAGCGAGCCGAACTTCATGGTGTTGCAGAGGTCTTCCAGCACGGCGATGTTCGCCGCGGGCCGGTCGCCGGCGATGATCTTGTCGACGGTCTCGGCGCCGCGGGTCGAACCGATCCGGCACGGCGTGCACTTGCCGCAGGATTCGTGGGCGCAAAATGCAAGCGCAAACCGCGCCTGCTTGGCCATGTCGACAGTGTCGTCGAACACCACCACGCCGCCATGCCCGACCATGCCGCTCCGCGCGGCGAACGCTTCGTAGTCGAACGGCGTATCGAACAGCGCGCGCGGGAAGTACGCGCCGAGCGGGCCGCCGACCTGGACGGCGCGCACCGGTCGGCCGCTCAGCGTGCCGCCGCCGATATCGTCGATCAGCTCGCCGAGCGTGATGCCGAACGCCACCTCGAACAGCCCGCCGTGCTTGATGTTGCCGCCGAGCTGGATCGGCTTGGTGCCGCGCGAGCGGCCCATGCCGCAATCCGCATAGGCCTGGGCGCCGCCATCGAGGATGTAGGGCACCGCCGAGAAGGTGAGCACGTTGTTGATCACCGTCGGCCGGCCGAACAGGCCCTTGTGGGCCGGCAGCGGCGGCTTGGCCCGCACCGTGCCGCGCTTGCCTTCGAGGCTCTCCAGCATCGAGGTTTCTTCGCCGCAGATATAGGCGCCGGCGCCGACTCGGACTTCGATGTCGAACGAGTCGGTCGAATGACAGATGTGCTCGCCGAGATAGCCGGTGCGCCGCGCCGCCTCGATCGCGGCGTTCATCGCCTCGACGGCGTGCGGATATTCCGAGCGGATGTAGATGTAGCCGCGGGTAGCGCCGACCGCGATGCCGGCGATCGTCATGCCCTCGATGATCATGAAGGGATCGCCCTCCATCAGCATCCGGTCGGCGAAGGTGCCGCTGTCGCCCTCGTCGGCGTTGCAGCAGATGTATTTCTGGCCACGCCCGGCCTGGGCCACGGTGCGCCATTTGGTGCCGGTCGGAAAGCCCGCGCCGCCGCGGCCGCGCAGGCCGGACTTGACGACGTCGTCGATGATCGCGTCCGAGCTCAGCTTCAGCGCGCGTTCGAGCCCGCGATAGCCGCCATGAGCGCGATAATCATCGATCGAGCGCGGATCGACGATGCCGCAGCGCGCGAAGGTCAGCCGGGTCTGCCGCTTCAGCCACGGAATCTCGTCCGTGAGCCCCTGTCGCAGCGGATGCGGCGCGCCGGCCACGATCGCATCGAGCAACGCCGGCACATCGGCCGGCGTCACCGGCCCATAGGCGACGCGGCCCTCGGGCGTGTCCACCTCCAGCATCGGTTCGAGCCAATACAGCCCGCGCGAGCCGGGACGAACCAGATCGACCGGCAGATCGCGCGCATGCGCCTGTTCGAGCAGCGCGGCCGCGACATCGTCGGCGCCGACCGCGAGCGCGCCGGAATCGCGCGGGATGAAGACGCGCAAACTCATTGCTGCGCCTCCGTCAGCAGAGCATCCAGCTTGGCGGCGTCGAGCCGGCCGACCACGCGCTCGTTGATCATCGCCGATGGCGCCGTGGCGCACAGGCCGAGGCAATAGGCCGGCTCCAGCGTCACCGCGCCGTCCGCCGTGGTGGCGCCGAAGGTGACGCCCAGCCGGGTCTCGACATGCGCCGCCAGCGCGTCGCCGCCGGCAGCCTGGCAGGCCTCGGCGCGGCACAGCTTCAGCACATGGCGGCCCGGCGGCTCACGGCGGAAATCCGGATAGAAGGTGAGCACGCCGTGGACTTCGGCGCGCGACAGGTTCAGCGCCTGCGCGATCATCGGCTCGGCGTCCTGCGGCACATAGCCGAACGCCTGCTGCAGCGCGTGCAGCATCAGCAGCGTCGCGCCTTCCTTGTGCGTCAGCCCGGCGATGATGTCGCTCGCGCGGGCGGGTTCCCATGGTTCGTATTGCATCGGCGCTCTTCGTCGTCGTGGATCGCCGGATGAGAATAAGAATTGTTCAAAAGATCAATAAAGCAGTCCAATGCTGCGATAAGGAATCCGCAACGACAAGGGGAATTGACATCGTCATTCCGGGCGCCGCGCAGCGGCGAACCCGGAATCCCGAGATTGTTTGCGCCCGGAGATTCCGGGTTCGCTCACTTCGTGAGCGCCGGAATGACGCGTGGCGAGGGCCTACGCGCCACACCAGTTCCGTCAGCACCAAACCGCCCGCGATCAGCTCTGCAGCGTCGGGGCGACCTCGCGGGCCACCTGCATCAGGGCGGCGACCAGCGGCGTGTAGGGCTCGCGCGGCGGCACCACGAGGCCGATGCTGTAGGCGACCTTGGGTTCGACGATCGGAATGGTGCGGACTTCGTCGCCGAGCCCGAGGGTTTCGGCGAGCTTGGCCGGCATCACACTGGCCCAGCGCCCGGTCTTGACGTGTGTGTAGAGCACGATGATCGAATTCGAAGTCAGCGTCGGCTGCGCCGTGGTGCCGGCGGCGCGTAGCGCGCGGTCGATGATCCGGTGGTTCTGCATGTTGGGCGTCAGCAGGCACAGCGGCACCTGGCCGACCTCGCGCCAGGTCACCTGGTCGCGATCGCCGAACATCCCGTCCGGCGAGGTGATCAGCCGATAGCTTTCCTGATACAGCGGCACGCTGCGGACTTTGCCGAGTGGCTCGTTCTCAGTGTAGGTCAGCCCGGCGTCGACTTCGAGATTTTCGAGCAGGCCCAGCACTTCCGAAGACGTGCAGGACAGGATGCTGAAGCGGACATTGGGATGCCTAGCGCGGAACGGCGTGGTGAGCTGCGCCACCATACCGAGCACGGTCGGGATCGCGGCGAGCCGGAGTTCCCCGGACAGCTCGCCCTTCATCGCGCCGATGTCCTGGCGCATCGCGCGGCTGTCGCCGACGATTCGGCGCGCCCACTCCAGCGCCCGCTCGCCCTCCGGCGTGAAGCCGAGAAACCGCGAACCGCGCTGCACCAGCATCACGCCCATGATCTCTTCGAGCTGCTTGATGCCGGTCGACATCGTCGGTTGGGTCACGCCGCAGGCCTCGGCGGCTCGGCCGAAATGCCGCTCCTTGGCGAGCGCGAGTAGCAGCTCGAGCTTGTCGATCAAACCGGCCTCTTGGAAATTCTGGTGAATTTCAAGAGTCTTGCCCGATCAGAACGCATTCGGCAAGGCGGCCGGCGAGCCATGCCTTGCGCCGCAAGCCAGACAACAATAACCCCGCCTCCCGGTTTCGCATCGGGAGCGCGGGGCTAGTCTGGGGAGAGACGCTGCCGGCGCGGGAAGCACGAACCATCCGCGCCACGCTTCGTCATCAGCAAGGTAGTCCAACAACGCGGATCTCGCTTGAGATGGATCAAGCTCAGTGACTTGTTTGCAGGCGGCAATACGTGCCTTCTCCGAAAAGTCCAAGACGTGTCCGCCTCGCCCGCTTCGTCCAACCGCAACAACGGCACGTCGCCGAACGAACAACATCACAACTCGGCAACGCAGGTGCTAGGCATCGTGACGTTTCCCCCGTTTTGGATCGCAGATGCTCCACGACCATTTCCCGCATCCGATGCTGGCTCAGTCGCTCCTCCCCCTTGCATTTGACGCCCGTGACGGCGCCCATGATGAGGCCCATCTGCTCCGTGTTTGGCGCAATGTCGCGGAGATCGTTGCCGTCGAGGGCGGGGACACCGAGATATTGGTCGCCGCAACGATTCTTCATGATTGCATACGAATCGACAAAGCCTCACCGGAACGGAAAAAAGCTTCGATCCTCGCGGCAAACAAGGCCGATCAGGTTCTGGCCGCACAAGGCTGGCCCGACGATCGCAGACGACGCGCATGCCACGCCATCGAGGCCCACAGCTATTCGGCCGGAATCACGCCAATCAGCCTCGAGGCGAAGATACTCCAAGACGCCGATCGTCTGGACGCGATCGGATGGATCGGCGTAGCGCGTTGCTTCTACCTGGCCGGAACGCGGAACGCTCAGATCTACGATATCGAAGATCCTACCGCTGCCAGACGCTCGCTCGACGACATTTCTTTCGCGTTGGATCATTTCCAGACCAAGCTGTTGCGGCTTGGTGAGAGTCTTTGCACCGCAACGGGGCGCGCCATGGCCGCCCAGCGCACCGCCAGACTTCAGAGCTTCTACCGCGGCCTGTTGGACGAGATTGGTGGGGAGGCCGGGTGAGACCTATAATCTGTTGCCGGCCGCCGTCCGCAGGCTCCATCGCCAGCTCTGCGGAACACTGGCGGCATACTCGCAACCAGCATCATTCGCCGACAAAGCTTCACGGCTGCGAAGCGAGCTGTGGTTGCACTGCCTTCGCTAACAGCTCTTGGAGCGCAAGTGCTGGACACAGGTGCATGTTGTCGTCGAGCTGGTGTACTTGACGTCGTAATAGGCCGGACCGGTCGAGTTTGATGGGCTGTCGGTCGAGCACCGTGGAAACATCCAAACCGTATCGGTCAGATTCAGCGTGCCGGTGACCGCGTACCCCAGGCCGGGTGTGTAAGCGTAAGACACCTCACCCACGACAAACGACACTTGGTCGTTCTGGTTATTCGGATTGCTTGCATTGCCGACAGTGCCATTGAGCGACGAAGGCACTGTCAATCCGGCCAAACTGGTTCTGCCCGGCCCGAAGGTCGTCCCGTTGAACGATCGGCTCCATTGCAGAGTCAGGTTGCCATTGGCGTCGCTGGAGACTTCGGTCACGGTAACCGAGAGGATCGGCTTTCCGCTGCCGTCATTAACCGAATACGGCGCGATGGTTGCGGTCGCGCCGGTCAGAATGTTCTGCATCGAAGCCGTACTGAGCGACGTGTTCTGCGTGACCATGTCGGCAACGGCGTGAGCCGTCGCGCTGACTTTGACGCTGATCGCCATTCCGTGTGCCAGCTCGACGCCACCGATGAGCAATGTCAGCAGAAACGGCACGACGATCGCGAACTCCGTTGCGGCAACGGCATCGACCGCGGACACCAGGCTTCTCGGGCAACATGATCGGCGGACCATCGGCTGATACCTCTACGGATTGGCAGGCTCGTTCTGAAACGCCGCGGACGCCATGATCAAGCGCGAGCCGTTTGGCTGATTTGCCAGATTGAAGGCGATCGGCCCGAAGAACAGCGGCCAGAGATACATCACGCGAACGACGACGATATCGCCTGCGTGACCGGGATTGAATTGCCACGTATTGCTGACGCTTCCACTGCTGCCATAGGTCAGTGTCGGCATGCCGATATTTGCGGACGACCAATTATCGGCGACCTCGACGTCGATCATCAGACCGGAACAGTCGAACAGCACGCTCGCGTTCGAACAGACGGTCTGTTTGAACGCAGCGGCGGCCGCCGTCTCGGATAGGTTGATGCTCTGCGACTGAACCTGCCCTGTGAGAATCTGTCGTGCCGACGCGCGGACCGCATTTTCAAGAACCGACTGCGCGAAGAACAGAAGGAACGTCTGAATCAGCGCAACGATGATGGCGAAGAACGGCGTGGCGATCAGCGCAAATTCCACCGCCGTGACCCCGGTGGAATCCTCGGCAAAGACACCAACGCCGCCTCGACGCCGTTTGATCGCTGCGCTTCCGACTCGTGCCATTGTGGTTTTCTTATTGCGTGAGGCTGGCGGTGCTCGACGCGACCTTGATGAACAGATCCGTCAGAGCTTGCGTAATATTGCCGCCGGTTTGAACGTTCGAAAAGAAGCCGGGCGACGCACAAGATTGAAGATTCTTCGCGATCGCACCGGTCGAAGACGTCGGTTCGTTGTAAGGATCGACCCAGCTCATGTACCAACTGTCCGTCACCGGAACATTCGGCGTCTTGAGCTGCAGATACTCCGTGTAGAGGATTGCGATCTTGATGCCCCGATTCTTGATCGTCGTACAGATCGCCGTGTCGAGCGGCTGCTGGCAGCGGTTGTTGGAAGCGTACTTGGCGTTGGGGCAGAACGTCGTGATCTTGTCTTCGACCCCGTCGGTGACGAGGAAAACAACCTCCTGCGGCGTATCGCCCGAAGCATTACTGCCGAGGCCCGGATTTGGCATGATGCCGTTGAGGCTGGAGAGCGCACCGGCAATGTCTGTGCCGTTGTCGGTCTTGCAATTGGTCGTCGCGACGACGCAGTTCTGATAGGCAACGGGCATTAGCGCAATGTTGGAAACCTGGGCTCCCGCTTTCGTGGGGGTCGTCAGCGCCGCGAGCTTGTTCAAAGCCAGATCGAACGTATAGAGGGCCGCCTTGTAGGTGGTATTGTTCAAGGCCGACATACACTGCATGACTCCACCCGAAATGCCCGACTGCGGGCAGCTCGACCAGGTGTTGAGCAACTGATTGACCGCACTGGTTACGAGGTCGATCCGCAGTGTGACGTTGTACGCCCGTGCGATGGCGAGATTATCCTTCGTTCCACCATCGTGAGCGATGTTCGTTTCGTGACAGGCGAAGCCGCAGTTTTGCGAGGAGCTGGCCTTCTGGTACTTCGAGGACGTGTAGGCGATGAGATTGCTGATGTCGGCCGAAGTCGCGCCAATCCCCATCGACGGAGAATCATCCATCAACAGGTAGAAATTCATGTTGGGCGCACTCGCCGCCTGCGCCGTCGATGAGCCACTGATCGGCCACGACACGCTGTTCAGGAGAATCTTGGGAAAGTTGTTCAAGGACGCGGCGCTGTATGAAACCTTGGCGGTACGCTGCAGGCCGACATCTGTGATGGTAATCGTCGGCGTCGGCACTGTGGTCAAGCCGGGCGCAAGCCTGTTGGCTGTCGACATGAAAATCGCATAGGCCGCATTTTGAGCCACGGCGTCGGTTTGCATCAACATGCCCGGTCGGACGGCCGCGATGGCGGCAGCATCGGCGGCAGCGTCGAGTTGCTGCTTCTTGCGCAACGCTTGGGTAAAGTCGAGCGTCATGCCGAGCAGGAAGATGATGGGGATCATCGTGATCGCGGTGATGACCGCGACATTCGCCTTGCGATCTGTGGCGAAGCGATACAACAGGGCGTCACGCATGACCTTCAACCCAATCGCGTAAATCCAACCTATCGCCTACCGACGGAAGACACGGTGAGGAGAAGAGAGGCGACCACCTGCTGCTGTATTGGCAGCGGCGAAATCTGGGAGGGACGCCACTAAGCAATGCTTAAGCCGACCGCGTGAACTCACCAACTTGACAACCTGCCGAATTGGATTTCTGCGGATCATTAAAAAACGATGAATATCCTATGCTCGGAAGCCTCTTCGATTAACGATTGGCGCCATGACGCCCGAAAAGGACCGTTGATCGATCGAGGCCGCATCGCCGGCATGCCGTTCGCGAATTGGGCTACAAGCTCGTTGCGACGAGGCACCCCGCCTCGCTCATGGCGAAGCAGACCCCATGGAAAAGCAACAATGATATCCTGGGTAGCGCAGGACACGCCCCATAGCCGAAGGGGCTGCCGCCATGTCCGGAGGCGACGTCCAGGTGGCGACCGCGCCTGACCAGCCCTTAAGCCCCCGCCCCAGGCCGCCGCATATAGCAGTGGAAGCCGCCGTAGATCCCGGAACGATCGCGGTCGAAACCGATGGCGCTGCGTTCGGCGTCGCGCTGCCAAGTCTGTTGCAGCGGGGCTAGCGGTTCGGTCTCAAGCGGGGATTCGGCCCCGGCGGTGCGGAAGATCACCCGCACCTGCTCCTTGCCGGCGCGGTCGATCGCGTCCCACAGCGCGCGAATTTCGTCCGGCGCCATCCAGTCCTGCGAATCGAGCAGCACCACGGCGTCGATCTGACGAGCCGGCAGGCTCTCCAGGAAGACCCGCAGGTTCTCGTGCACCGGGATCACCAGCCCGGCGCCGGCGCGCATCTGCTGATAACGGCTCTCCTGCAGATACAGCGGCAGGCAGCGGTCGCCCGGCCCCGGATAGCTCCGGCTCAGCGCCTGCCAGGCGAAATAATTAGTCTCGTTCGGATAGACATCGATCAGCCGGAGCAGGCGCTGATGCAGCACCTCGTTGAGCGGCTGGTCGCCGCCGAGCAGCTCGCGCTGCTGCGGCGGAATGCCGAGGCTGAACAACAGCGCCGGGGTGCGGGTGAGCATGCGGGCGAACCGCGAATGGAACAGCCGGTCGACGCGCTGCAGCGCCGCCTGCCGCTCCGGCGAATCCGGCGCGCCCTTCAGCAGCACGTCGAGATCGATCTTGGCGATACGCGCAAGCAGATGCGCAAAGCCGATGAAATGGCCGAGCGCACCGTGGCGATAGAACCCGTTGGTGAAGTAGCGGTAGCGCGGCCGGCCGCGGAAGTCGCGCTCGTCCCAGAAGCTGCGGGCATCGAGATCGAGCGCCGGGCGCAGCCGCCGGCGATACAGATCGGCGTTATCGGCCGCAGCCCCCTCGCCGAAGAACCGCCAGAACGAAGCGTAGTCCGGCAGCGCCCGCAGGCCGGCGAGCTTCAGCTTGAGCAGCGCCAGATGCGCCTCGTTGAGATCGACCGCGAAAACCTGCGCCGGCTTGGCGGTGAGGTAGGACAGCGCGTTACAGCCGCCCGACGAGATCGTCACGATGGTCGAGCCGATCGGCAACTGCAGAGCCGCGAGGTCTGCCTCGGGATCTTCCCAGATCTGGGTATAGACCAGGCGGCGAAACCAGATCGAAAACAAAGCGTCCCACAGCGTCGACTCGCTGCGATCCTTGCTGTTGCGGACGGCGTCCGCGATCAGTTGCTGCGTGTTCATCAAATCCTCGACTCGGCAATCGATCCAAATTAGCCGGGCAACGCTGCAGTTTTGCGACAGCGCCGGACCTGATCAGCAGCACCGCCTTTGTCATCACCCTGTCGCCAGAAACCGCGATGGAAGGCGGATGATGCCGAACCAGGGTGGCAGGCCATGACGACGCTCACTCGCACCGACCTTCCGCGCACCGAGCTGACGCACCCCGAGCTCGCCGTCGATCCGGCGTGGCCGGTCGACGCGACCTCGCGCATGAATCGGATGTACCGCTATCAACGCCACATCTACGATCTGACCCGCCGTTACTATCTGCTCGGCCGCGATCAACTCATTACCGAGCTGCAGCCGAAGGCCGGCGAGACCGTGCTGGAAGTCGGCTGCGGCACCGGCCGCAACCTGATCCAGGCGGCGACGCAATACCGCGATGCGAAGTTCTATGGTCTCGACGTCTCGACCGAGATGCTGACCTCTGCGATCAGTTCGATCGAAGGCGCCGGACTGATGTCGCGGGTCAAGGTCGCGCATGGCGACGCCACGGCGTTTACCGCGCAGGCGGTGTTCGGCCAGGCGGTCAGCTTCGACCACGTCATGATCTCCTACAGCCTGTCGATGATCCCGGACTGGACCGCGGTGATCGATCGCGCCGTGGCCAATCTGAAGCCGGGCGGCAAGCTGCACATCGTCGATTTCGGTGACCAGCGCGGCCTGCCTTCCGTGGCCCGCAACCTGCTGCGACGCTGGCTGACGCTGTTCGACGTCACCCCGCGCGACAGTCTGGAAGCCGTGCTGATGCAGGTCGCGGCCCGCACAGGGGCCGGCCTGCGGTTCGACCGACCGTATCGCGGCTATGCGCAAGCCGCCGTGCTGACGCTGCCGCCGCGCAGGAAGCCATGACCGGCTGGCTCGCGCTGTTTGCCGCGGGCCTGATGGAGATCGTCTGGGCGCTGGGACTGAAGCACTCCGAGGGCTTCACCCGGTTCTGGCCCGCGGTCGTGACCTTGGCCGCCATCCTGGCCAGCTTCGGCCTGATGAGCATCGCGCTGAAATCGCTGCCGTTCGGCACCGCCTATGCGGTGTGGACCGGAATCGGTGCCGCCGGCAGCATCGTGGTCGGCATGGCGCTGTACGGTGAGCCGGCCAGCGGCGTCCGTGTGCTGTGCCTGTCGATGATCGTGGCCGGCATGATCGGGCTGAAGCTCAGCACACCGGCGTGAACCGTCGGCCGCCCGACCAAGGCGGCGATTGACAAAGCTGGCCCGCTTCCATTTGATCGCGCCCGTTCAGGTGTGCCGGGAATCGTCCGGCACAGGGAAGCCGGTGCGGGCCGCACGCTTTGACAGCCAAGCCCAAATCCGGCGCTGCGCCCGCAACTGTGAGCGGCGAGCGATCCTTCAATCGGCCACTGGGCGACAGCCCGGGAAGGCGAAGGATTGCGACGACCCGTGAGCCAGGAGACCGGCCTGAGCACGTCATCTTCCACCGTGCGGCGCGCGCGGCTGGAGCGGTCCGCCGCACAGGTGACAGGATGCTGCTCACCGGCCGGAGACCGCCATGACCGAACTCGTTCTGCCCGCTTCTTCCGATGGATTCCGTGTCCGCCTGATCGCCGTGCTCGGCGGACTGGTGCTCGCCAACCTCGCCGCCTGGGCCTGGGCGCTTACCGCCTTCGCCGGCGAGCCGGTGCTGATCGGCACGGCGGTACTAGCTTACAGCCTCGGCCTGCGCCACGCGCTCGATGCCGACCACATCGCGGCGATCGACAACGTCACCCGCAAACTGATGCAGGAAGGCAAGCGGCCGGTGACGGTCGGGCTGTTCTTCGCGCTCGGCCATTCCACCGTGGTGCTGGTGGCGTCGCTGGCGATCGCGATCGCGGCCAATTCTCTGACCGAGCGGTTCTCGGGCTATCGCGAGATCGGCGGGGTGATCGGCACCTCGGCGTCGGCGCTGTTCCTGTTCGCGATCGCCATCGCCAACCTGTCGGTGCTGAGCGGCGTGTATCGCGCGTTCAAGAAGGCCAAGGCCGGCGAGGTCGTGCACGACGACGACATCAACGAGCTGCTGCAGCAGCGCGGCTGGCTGGCGCGGCTGTTCCGGCCGCTGTTCCGCTTCGTCTCCAAGAGCTGGCAGCTGTTTCCGATCGGGCTGCTGTTCGCGCTCGGCTTCGAGACCGCCAGCGAGATCAGCCTGTTCGGGCTGGCCGCGAACGCCTCCGGCAACATTTCGCACTGGTCGATCCTGGTGTTCCCGGCGCTGTTCGCGGCCGGCATGACCCTGGTCGACACCCTCGACGGCGTGCTGATGCTCGGCGCCTATGGCTGGGCGTATCGTAACCCGGTCCGCAAGCTGTACTACAACATGACCATCACGACGGTCTCGGTGCTGGTGGCGCTGCTGATCGGCGGCATCGAGACGCTCGGGCTGCTCGCCGGGCGCTTCCATCTCGAAGGCGCGTTCTGGGAGTGGATCGAAGAGCTCAACTCCAATTTCGGCGCACTCGGCTACGGCATCGTGGCGCTGTTCGTGGCGAGCTGGATCGTCTCCACCATCATCTATCGCCTCAACGGCTATCACCGGCTCGACCAGGCCGCCGCGACCGTGCAGAAATGAGCGCGGTATGACCCGACGTTCCGGATCGAATTCGAGCGCGGCGGCCGTCACCGCCGCGCTCGCGGTGCTTGTGGCCATGCTGGCGATCGGATCGCTTGCCGTGGGACCGGTCAAGCTGTCGCCGCTCACCGTGGTGCAAGCGCTGGCCGGCCTCGGCGGCGAGGTGCAGCAGATCATCGTGCAGGAGATACGGCTGCCGCGCACCATCCTGGCCCTCGCCATCGGCGGCATTCTGGGCCTGTCCGGCGCAGCGCTGCAGGGCCTGCTGCGCAACCCGCTGGCGTCGCCGTCGCTGTTCGGCGCGCCGCAATCGGCCGCGTTCGGCGCCGTGCTGATCATCTCGCTCGGGCTCGCCGACGTGCGCTCGTTCGCGCTGCCGGCCGCGGCGATCACGATGGCGTTCGTCTCTGTGTTCGTGCTGCTCGCGGTCGCCGGCCGCAACGCCAGCCTGCTGCTCTTGATCCTGGCAGGTCTGGCGATCTCCGCCCTCGCCGGCGCCGCCACCGCACTGGTGATGAACCTGTCGGCCAATCCGTTCGCCAGCCTGGAAATCGCGTTCTGGCTGCTCGGCTCGCTGGAGGACCGCAGCTTCCGCCATGTCGTGCTGGCGCTGCCGTTCATCGTCGCCGGCGGCGTGCTGCTGTTCAGCCAGCGCGCCGCGTTCCGTGCCCTCAGCTTGGGCGAAGAAACCGCGCAGAGCCTCGGCGTGGACGTCGCCCGGCTGCGGCTGATCGTGATCGCCGGCACCGCGCTCGGCGTCGGCGGCGCCGTCTCGGTGTCGGGCACGATCGGCTTTATCGGCCTGGTCGCGCCGCATCTGGTACGTCCCCTGATCGGCCACGATCCGGCCCGCGTACTGCTGCCGAGCGCACTCGCCGGCGCGGCGCTGCTGCTCGCCGCCGACATCGCGGTGCGGCTGATCCCGGCGTCCTCCGACATCAAGGTCGGCGTCCTGACCTCGATCATCGGCGTGCCGTTCTTCCTGTATCTGATCGTGCGCGAGCGCCGCGCGCTCGGTGGAGGCGTCGCATGAGCGCCGCTTTCCTAACCGCACGCGACCTCGCCGTGACGTTGTCCGGCCGCGACGTGCTGCGCGGTGTCTCGCTCGATCTGACCCGCGGCCATCTGGTGGCACTGGTCGGACCGAACGGCGCCGGCAAGACCACGCTGCTGCGCGCCCTCGCCGGCCTGATCGAGTCGCAGGGCGAGATCACCATCGGCGGCGATTCGCTGGCGAGCCTGGCGCTGCGCGAGCGCGCCAAGCGGTTCGGCTATCTGCCGCAGGGCCATCTGGTGCATTGGCCGCTGCCGGTGCGCGACGTTGTCGCGCTGGGGCGGTTTCCACACGGCGCCACAGATCCGGCCTGGCTGTCGCCGCTGGATGCCGAGGCGGTCGATCGGGCGATGGCGGTCACCGACGTCACCCAGTTCGCGGACCGCATCGTCACCGAACTGTCGGGCGGCGAACGCAGCCGGGTGGCGCTCGCCCGCGTGCTGGCGCTGGAGGCGCCGGTGGTGCTCGCCGACGAGCCGACCGCCTCGCTCGATCCGCGCTATCAGCTCGACGTGATGCAGACCTTGCGCACCACCGCCGATGCCGGCACCCTGGTGATCGTCGTCACCCACGATCTGGGCAGCGCCGCCCGGTTCGCCGACACCGTACTGGTGATGGCGAGCGGCGCACTGGCGGCTCACGGAACGCCCAATGACGCGCTGTCGGACGAGATCATGCAGCAGGTGTTTCGCGTCAGCGCCTACCGGGCGCAGTACCAGGACAGCGGCGTGATCCTGCCGTGGTCCGGAACCTGACGGTGCCGCCGCTAGAGCGGCGCGGCCAGTGCTGCAGCGAGCCGATCGAGCCCGGCGGCATCGCCGGGCAGGCCGAACCTGAGCAGATCGTCGGCCCAGTCGAACCTGCGACACCAGATCCGCTGCCTCGCCAGCATCTCGTGCAATCGATACGCCTCGGGATGACGCGCGAGCCGGAACAGCGGCGTCCCGCCGACGATGTCGAGCCCGCCGCCGCGCAGCACCTCGTCGAGCCGGGTGGCCTGTTCGCGCAATTCGTCGCGGGTTTCCATCGCCCAGGCCCGATCGCGCAGCGCCGCAGCCCCGATCCGCAGCGCCGGCCCGGAACAGCTCCACGGCCCGAGCGCCAATGCGATCCGGCGCGCAATCGCCTCACCCGCGATGGCGAATCCGAGTCGCACACCGGCAAGGCCGTAGAACTTGCCGAACGACCGCAACACCACGATCGGCAATTCCGGAGTCAGCGCCGCAGCGCCGATCGGCGGGTCGACATCGGCGAACGCTTCGTCGATCACCAGCCAGCCGCCCCGCCGGCGCAGTTGCGCCGCGGCGCGCCGCAAGCTGTCGTGCTCGACGATGCGGCCATCGGGATTGTTCGGATTCACCACCACGACGTGGCGCGCCTGCTCGGGAATGTCGTCCAGCGAGGCGATGCCGACGAGTTCGCGGCCGGCGTTGCGCCACGCCAGCGCGTGCTCGGCGTAAGTCGGACCGACGATCGCGACACCGCCGGGCGCGGCCAGTTGCGGCAGCCATTGGATCAGCGCCTGCGTGCCGGCTGCAGCGACGATGCCGGACTCATCGGGCACCTCGTAGGCAAGGCGCGCGGCATCGCACAGCGCGGTCTCGTCGGCCTGCGACGGCAGACGCTGCCAAGCGTCCGCATCGATGGTCGGGATCGGCCAGGATCGCGGATTGATGCCGGTGGAAAGTTCGAGCCAGTCGGCGGCATCGCCGCCGTGCCGTGCCATCGCCGCTGTAAGATCGCCACCGTGCTTCATCGCCACCTCTTGCCACCATCGCGGCCAAAGCGCGAGAGGCTCGGCGGCGTTTTAGCCGGAATGATGATGCTGTTAGTTGCAAGCCTGACAGACGCCGCGAGCGCAGCCGCGGCGCCCACGGTGGTGTCGATCAACACCTGCACCGATCAGTTGCTGCTGACACTCGCCGATCCCGATCAGATCCTCGGCCTCAGCCCCTATGCACGCGACGCGGCGCGTTCGTTCCTCGCCGCCGAGGCTGCACGGTATCCGCGGCTGTCGGGCGGCGCCGAAGACGCGCTGATGCTGAAACCGGATTTGGTGGTCGGCGGCAAGTTCACCAAGCGGGCCACGCGCGAACTGCTCAAGCAGATGGGCCAGCGCGTCGTCGAATTCGATTCGGTCAAGACGATCGATGACGCCAAGGCGCAGATCCGGCAGATGGCCGATCTGCTCGGCCATCCGGAGCGCGCCGCAGCGGCGAGCGCCCGGATCGACGCCGCAGTGGCGCGCGCCAAACAAGCCGCATCGCGGACGCGACTGACCGTGCTGCCGCTGGCGCGTCGCGGCTGGGTGTCGGGCCGCGACAGCCTGATCTCGTCGCTGCTCGACATCGTCGGTCTGCGCAACGCCGCCGGCGGGCTCGGATTCAGAAACGGCGGTTTCACCTCGCTCGAAGCGGTGGTGGCGCTGCGACCAGACTTTCTGCTGATCACGGACGACAGCGATTTCGCCGAGGACGAGGGCCGCGCCTTCGTGCTGCATCCCGCGCTGCAACGCTTCTATCCGCCGTCGAAGCGCATTACGGTGCCGGAGCGGCTGACCGTGTGCGGCGGGCCGATGCTCGCCGACGCACTCGATCGGCTGACCGACGAACTCACTCGCGTGGAGCGATGACATGCTGTTGGATTCCCACGCGCTGCTGATCGTCGTGGTCGCACTCGTGCTCGACGCACTGATCGGCGATCCCGACTGGCTGTGGAAGCGGCTGGCGCATCCGGTGGTGCTGCTCGGCACGATGATCGGCTGGCTCGATCGCACGCTCAATCGCGACGATTGGTCGGAGCGGACCAAGAAGATCGCCGGCATCGTCGCAGTGCTGTTCCTGATCGCGGTCGCTGGCCTGGTCGGGCTGCTGCTGGAAGCCCCGCTGCGGCAATTGCCGGGTGGCTGGGTGATCGCGGCCGTGCTGGCCGCGACGCTGATCGCGCAGCGCAGCCTGTACGACCACGTCGCACGCGTGCGCGACGCCTTCGCGGCCGGCGGCCTGACGGCGGCACGCGAGAAGGTGTCGCTGATCGTCGGCCGTGACCCGCAGACGCTGGACGAAGCCGGCGTCTGCCGCGCCGCGATCGAATCCAGTGCCGAGAATTTTTCCGACGGCGTGGTCGCGCCGGTGTTCTGGCTGGCGCTTCTCGGGCTGCCGGGTCTTTTGATCTACAAGACCATCAACACGGCCGATTCGATGATCGGGCATTTGACGCCGCTGCACCGTTCGTTCGGCTGGGCCGCAGCGCGGCTCGACGACGTGCTGAATCTGATTCCGGCACGGCTATCCGGCCTGCTGATCGCGCTGGTGGCACCGATCGTCCGCGGCTCGGTCAAGACCGCCATCACGGTGATGCGGCGCGACGCCGGCAAGCATCGCTCGCCCAATGCCGGCTGGCCGGAATCGGCGATGGCTGCGGCGATCGGCGTCGCGCTGGCCGGCCCGCGCAGCTACGGCGGCAAGATCACCGACGATCCTTATCTCAACGCAGAGGCGCGCCGCGAGGCGACGCCTGCCGATATCGGCCGCGCGCTGCGGGTGATGATCGCAGCCTGCGCGCTGCAGGCCGCGATCTACGCGGCGCTGGCGTTGGTGCTCTGACGGCTGCGCGCGATTGCAACCATCCGCTCGACGTCGAGATGCGCTTCGAGATGATCGGCCAGCGCATCGAGAGCGGCTTCGATCTGGGACTCGTAGGCGAGCTGCGAGGCGATGCCGAGACCGGCGAGCCAGGCGCGGCGAAACTCGTCGTTGGTGAACAGGCCGTGCAAATAAGTGCCCTGCACTCGGCCGCTGCGCGAGATCGCACCATCGGGCCGGCCGCCGATCGTCACAACCGGCCGCGCGCAGTCCGGTCCCTCGGTGCGGCCGAGATGAATTTCGTAGCCTTCGACCGGCGCGCCGGTCGCCACATGGGTGCCGTGGACCAGCGTGGTCGACTTGTCGCCCTGCATGATCGTGACCGTGTCGAGCAGGCCGAGCCCATCGACCGTGCCGGGCACGCCATCGACGCCGTCGGGATCAGCGATGCTGCGCCCGAGCATCTGATAGCCGCCGCACAGCCCGAGCAGGTGTCCGCCGCGGCGGACATGGGCGGCGATGTCGATGTCCCAACCCTGTGCGCGCATAAACGCGAGATCGCCGAGCGTCGACTTGCTGCCGGGAATGATCACCACGTCGGCCTCGGCCGGGATCGGCGTGCCCGGCGGCACGAACACCAGCTTGACGCCGGGCTCCATGCCGAGCGGATCGAGATCGTCGAAATTGGCGATCCGCGCCAGTATCGGCACGGCGATGACGCGCTTGGCGGCCGAGGACTGCGCCCGGTCGAGATCGACCGCGTCCTCGGCCGGAAGTAACGCCGCGCTCGGCAGCCACGGCACCACGCCGAGCGACGGCCAGCCGGTCAGCTCGGTAATCGCCGTCAGTCCATGATCGAACAGCCGCACGTCGCCGCGGAATTTGTTGATCAGATACCCCTTCACCAGCGCCCGCTCGGCCTCGTCGAGCACGAGATGCGTGCCGGCGAGGCTGGCGATCACGCCGCCGCGTTCGATATCGCCGGCGATCACCACCGGCACGTTCGCGGCTTGCGCGAAGCCCATATTGGCGATGTCGCCGGCACGGAGATTGATCTCGGCCGGAGAGCCGGCGCCTTCGACCAGCACGATGTCGGCCTCGCGTGCGAGGCGCGCGAAGCTGTCGAGCACATGCGGCAGCAGCGCCGCTTTCTTGTCGAGGAAGTGCTGCGCGCCGAGCCGGCCGAAGCGTTTGCCCTGCACGATCACCTGTGCGCCGGTGTCGGTCTCCGGCTTCAGCAGCACCGGGTTCATATGCACGGTCGGCGGCAGTTTCGCGGCGCGCGCCTGCACTGCCTGCGCCCGGCCGATCTCGCCGCCATCGACCGTCACTGCGGCGTTGTTCGACATGTTCTGCGGCTTGAACGGCGCCACCTTCAGCCCCCGCCGCACCAGCGCCCGGCACAGCCCTGCCACCAGCGTCGACTTGCCGGCATTGGAGCAGGTGCCCTGGATCATGAGGGCGGGGGTGATCGTCATTGCAGCTTTCTCATCGCGTGGCCGTCATTCCGGGGCGCGCCGACAGGCGCTAACCCGGAATCTCGAGGAGTTCCGCACTTCTGGATTCCGGGTTCGCCGCTGCGCGGCGCCCCGGAATGACATATTTGTGGCTCTGCCGCCCGCTCAAAACTCCACGCCCTTCTGCGCTTTCACGCCGGAACGGAACGGGTGCTTCACCAGGGTCATGTCGGTCACCAGATCGGCGATCTCGATCAGCGCGGGGTGAGCGTTGCGGCCGGTGATGACCACGTGCTTGTCGGCCGGCTTCTCGTCGAGCAGCACCGCGACGATCTCTTCGATCGGCAGATAGTCGTAGCGCAGCACGATGTTGAGTTCGTCGAGCAGCACCATGCGATGACGATCGTCGCGGATCAACTCTCTGGCGCGGTCCCAGCCGGCGCGCGCCGCGGCGATGTCGCGTTCGCGGTCCTGGGTCTCCCAGGTGAAGCCCTCGCCCATGATGTGCAGCGTCGCCAGCTCGGGAAATTTCGCCAACAGCTTGGCCTCGCCGGTGTTCCATTTCTCCGACTTGGTGAAGTGCACCACGCCGACCGGCATGCCGTGGCCGATGTGACGGAACACCATGCCGAGCGCCGCCGAGGTCTTGCCCTTGCCGGTGCCGGTGTGGACGATGATCAGGCCCTTGCTGTCTGTCATGCCTGACAGCTTCTTGTCGTGCGCGGCCTTCCGCTTCTTCGCCTTCTCGGCGTGGCGGGCGTTTTCATCGCGGTCGGACAATGGATCGGTCATGCAGCTTCCTTCGGAGTGAGAAATTCGGCGAGCAGATCGGCGGCGCGGTTTGAGCGCGGCATCCACAGCCCGCGCCGGATCGCCTCGTCGAACCGCGCCACGATGTCGCGCAGCGCCGCCGGATTGGCGTCCTGCAGAAACTGGCGCACGGCATCGTCTTCGAGATAAGCGGCGAACAGCAAATCGAAATGACGGTTACCGACGGCGTCGGTCGAAGCCGCAAAGCCGAACAGATAGTCCACGGTGGCGGCGATCTCGGAGGCGCCCTTGTAGCCGTGGCGCATCACGCCCTGAATCCACTTCGGGTTGGCGGCGCGGCCCCGCACCACGCGAGAAATCTCATGCGCAAGCGTCCGCGGCAGCGGCGCTTCGGGCCGCGACGTGTCGACATGGGCGATCCGCGGCGCCTGCCCGCGCAGACTTTCGACCGTTGCGGCGAGACCGCCGATGAACTGGTAGTAATCGTCGGAATCGAGAATGTCGTGCTCGCGATTGTCCTGCGCCTGCGCCACCAGATCGACCGCCTTCAGCCGTGCCGCGAACGCATCGGCGGCCTCGGCACCGTCCTGCCCCGCCCCATAGGCATAGCCGCCCCAGGCAAGATAAGCGCCCGCGAGATCATCGCGATTATTCCAGCCGCCGTCGTCGATCATCGCCTGCAGCCCGGCGCCGTACGTGCCCGGCCGCGCGCCGAACACCCGCGCGCCGGCTTGCTTCTTCGCCAGCTCGGGATCGACACCCGTTCGAACTAATTGTTCGCTGCGGACGCGGACCTGGGCGGCGATCGGATTGGCGTCATCAGGCTCATCGAGCGCCGCGACCGCTGCAATTGCGCTGGCAATCAGGTCCATCTGCACCGGGAAGGCATCACGAAACAGTCCGGAGACGCGGAAGGTGACATCGACGCGCGGCCGCCGCAGCTCCGACAGCGGCACGATCGCAAAACCGGTGACGCGGCCGGTGGCGTCTTCCCAGGTCGGCCGCGCACCGATCAGCGCCAACGCCTGCGCGACATCATCGCCGCCGGTGCGCATATTGGCGGTGCCCCACGCCGAAAGCGCAATCGAGCGCGGCCATTCGCCGGCCTCCTGCCAATAGGATTCGATCAGGCGCTCGGCGGCGAGCTGCCCGATCCGCCACGCCGACGGCGTCGGCACCGCGCGGACATCGACCGCGAAGAAATTACGCCCCGTCGGCAGCACATCGGGCCGGCCGCGGGTCGGCGCGCCGGAGGGCCCCGGCCGAATGAACCGCCCGTCGAGCCCGCGCAGCAGCGCGTCGCGCTCGGCATCGCCGGACGCCTCGATCGCTGGACGCAGCGATGTGGCGATCCAGTCGAGCACGGGCTGAGTGTGAGGCAGTCTCTCCTCATCGCCCGCAGGAGAGGGTGAAGCTTGATGAAGAGCCGACACCAACCGCAAGGCCAACGCTTCGACGCGCTCGACGGTGTCACCATGGGTCCGCCATGGCCGATCGCTCAGCTCGGCGAGGACTGTTGGGCGCGGTCCGGCATAGGGCACAGCCAGATCGCGGGTCAGCGGATCGAACTCGGTCCCGTCGGGGTTGGTGAGTCCGAGGTCGCGTGCCAGCGCGCGATGCAGCGACGTATCCTGCAGCTTTAGCTCGGAGCGCGGCAGCCGCGCGATCGACACCAGCAGCTCGTCGCGCTGGGCGGCGAGCGGCGTGCGGCCGAACACGTGCAGACCGTCGCGGATCTGCATTTCCTTCAGATCGCACAGATGCGCATCGATCGCGCGCAGCGCATCGAGCGTCGCGGTGTCGCGATCGATCGCGACGTCTTCGTCGAGCCGCGTCGCCCGTGCCAACGAGATGATGTCCTCGGCGATCGCGTCCGCACGCGTCGGATCGAGATCGGCCGCCATCGCATATTCGTCGACCAGCGCTTCCAGCCGCGCCATCTCGTCGTGCAGCTCGGCGCGTGTCATCGGCGGCGTCAGATGGTCGACGATCACCGCCGCGCTTCGCCGCTTGGCCTGGATGCCCTCGCCGGGATCGTTGACGATGAACGGGTAGAGATGCGGCAGCGGCCCGAGCAGCGCAGTCGGGAAACAGTCGCGCGACAGCCCGGCGCTCTTGCCCGGCAGCCATTCGAGATTGCCGTGCTTGCCGAGGTGGATCACCGCTTCGGCGCCGAACACCTGCCGCACCCACAGATAGAACGCCACATAGTGATGCGGCGGCGGCAGCTCGGGATCGTGGAAGCTGGACTTCGGATCGATCGCATAGCCACGGGCCGGCTGCACCCCGACCAGGATGTTGCCGAAGCGATGCAGGCCGAGCCGGAAGGCCCCATCGGCCACATGCGGATCCTGCTCGGGCGCGCCCCACCGCGCGGTCACCGCATCGCGCACCGCCTGCGGCAACTCCGCGAACGCCGCCGCGTAGTTCGCCACCGGCCAGTTCACGCCGCCGTCCCGATCAGCGCGGCCCTTCAGTTCGTTGGTCGGGCCGCACTGCAGCTGCTCCATCAGCACCGCCGTGTCGGCCGGCAGCTCGCGGGTGAGATAGCCTTCCGTCCGCAGCGTGAACAGCAGGTCGTGCAGCGATTGTGGGGTGTCGAGGCCGACGCCGTTGCCGAGCCGGCCGTCGCGATTCGGATAGTTGGCGAGCACGATGGCGACGCGGCGTTGGTCGCGCGGCTGATGCCGCAGCCGCACCCAGGCCTGCGCCAGATCCGCCACTGCGTCGATCCGGTCCTGCAGCGGCTGATACACGGTCGGAGCGAATTCGGCATCGCCGCCGCGCTGCTTGAAGGCCACGGCTCCGGCGAAGACACGGCCGTCGACCTCCGGCAGCACGACATGCATGGCGAGGTCCCGCGGATTGAGACCCCGGCCGGATTGCTCCCAATGCTCGCGCGTCACCCCCGCCTGCGCCACCTGCAGGATCGGGCAATCCGCCGACGCCAGCACGCCGGAGTCGTCCGTGGCAGTGGCGGTCGCAAACGCGGTGGCGTTGATGATGACGTCCGGCGGCGTCGCGGCAAGCACGCTGCGCAGGAACGCGATCGAGCGCGAATCCTTCAAGCTGGTCACGAAGATGCAGGTTGGATCGAAATCACGCGCGGCCAGGGCGTCACGCAGCGCCGCGATCGCCGCGGTATCGCCGCTCGCCGCCAGCGCCCGATAGAAGATTACCAGCGCGCGGGGGCGCTGCGATGGCAGGGGCTCTGCCGGCCAGAACCCTGCGGCCGGCATCGGCCGCGGCGGCGGCGGGCAGTCGTCGCGCAGGATCATCCAGGCGGCGTAGCGCAGCGCCAGGCTGATGTTGTCGGCACCGCCCTCGCTGCAGTAGCGCCACAGCGCACGAGCATCGTCGAGATCGGCCGTGCCACGCGCGGCAAGCTCCGCGTTCCACTCCATTTCGCCCGGAATGCACACGAACTGCGCGCCACGCGCCAGCGCATCGCGCCGCAGACTGTCGATGCCGTGCGGCCAATAGGCCTCACCGCCGAGCATCCGCAGTATCACCAGCTTGGCTTTTGACAGCGTGCGTTCGACATACAGATCGACCGAGGCCGGATGGCCGAGCGCGAGAAAGTTGGTGAGCTGGAGGGTCGGATAGTCGTCCGGCATCCCGGCCCGCGCCGCGCCGAACGCTGCGAGATCGCTATCGGCCGCCGACAGCACCACAATGTCGGCCGTCGCCTGACCAAGATCGCGCGCGACATCACCGTCGTCGATGCTGACGCTGGTATCGAGCTTCAGGTGCATCTGGAGCACCGTTGCTGTGCGACCACCCTCTCTACGTCATTGCGAGCGAAGCGAAGCAATCCAGACTCGGGGCCGATGCCCCTGGATTGCTTCGTCGCTTCGCTCCTCGCAATGACGGGGAGAGGCATATGAATTACCCCGCGAGTGCGCGCCGGGCGGCGTCGGCGTCGAAGCCCTTGAGGCCGATCACCACCAGATGATCGGGGCGCTCGGCGTCGGGACGGGCGAACGCCAGATCGATGCGCGAGCCGACCGCCTGCACCACCACCGGCGCCGGCTTGCCGGCGACACGGGCGTGGCCCTTGACGCGCAGCACGCCCTCGAGCCCCAGCGCATCGCCGACGCGCGCCTTCATCGCATCGAGCGTCTCCGCCGGCTGCGGAGTGATCACCAGCGAATCGAAATCATCGTGATCGTGCTCCTCGCCTTCGGCGTGATGGCCGGCGCGGGACGCGAGATCGTTCTCGGCCTCGGCATCGAGCCCGATCAGCACCGAGGGCGCCAATGTGCCGTGCGAGCGCACGATGCGGACGTTCGGCCGTATCCGGCTCGCCAGCTTGGTTTCGAGCGCGGCGAGCTGGTCGGGCGCGACCAGATCGCTCTTCGACAGCACCACCAAGTCGGCGCAGGCGAGCTGGTCCTCGAACACTTCCTCGATCGGATCGTCATGCGTGGCGTCGCGCTGCGCCTTCACCGCATCGTCGTCGAGCGGCACCCGGCCTTCACTCAGCGCCAGCGCATCCACCACGGTGACGACGCCGTCGGCGGTGGCGCGGGTCTTCACCGCCGGCCAGGCGAACGCCTTCAGCAGCGGCTGCGGCAACGCCAACCCGGAGGTCTCGATCACGATCGCGTCGAGCGGCGTGTCGCGATTCAACAGCTTCTCCATCGTCGGGATGAAGTCGTCGGCGACGGTGCAACAGATACAGCCGTTGGTGAGTTCGACGATGTCGCCCGGCGCGCACACCGACGCGCCGCAATCCTCGACCAGCGCGCCGTCGAAACCGGCATCGCCGAATTCGTTGACGATCACCGCGATACGGCGGCCGCTCGACTGATTGAGCAGCGCGCGTAGCAGCGTCGTCTTGCCGGCGCCGAGAAAGCCGGTGAGCACCGTGACGGGAACGCGTGCGGTCATGAACTACTCTCCTGTTTGGCGTTTCAGCCACAGCGGCAGGCCGGCGGCGATGAAGGCGACGTTGGGCACGGCGGCGGCAACGGTCTGATTGAGGCGGCCTTGGGCGTCGCGGAACGCGCGCCCGAGTGGCGTCTCCGGCACCAGGCCGAGGCCGACTTCATTGGAGACGAGAACGATCGGACCCGCGGCGACGCCGAGATAGCGCGCCAGCCGCTTGGCTTCGACCTCGGGATCGCGGCCGGCTTCCATCAGGTTGAACAGCCACAGCGTCAGGCAATCGACCAGCACCGCGCGGCCACGGCCAGCGTGCTGGGTCAGCGCATCGACCAGCCCGAGCGGCTCCTCGATCGTGGTCCAGCCATCGCCGCGGCGGGCGCGGTGATGCGCGATCCGGTCGGACATTTCGTCGTCGCTCGCAGTCGCGGTGGCGAGATAGATCTTGGCGAGACCACTGCCTGTGACCAGCCGTTCGCCGAACACCGATTTGCCGGAGCGCGCGCCGCCGAGCACGAGGGTTGAGATCAGCGCGCTCATGCCGGCGCCCGCCCATCGTCCGGGGACCATTGCGGCGGCGGCAGACGGAAGAGCGTGCCCTTGCGCAACACCTCCGGGCGCTGTCGCCACGGCACCAGGCCGTAGTCACTGTCCTGATAGGAGGCCACGAATGTCGCAACCGCGTCGGCGCCGCCGGCGCCGTCGAGATCGCCGAACACGAAGGTGTAGCCGCCCTCGCTCGACACCGCGACCGTGGCGGCGCGCTTGCACGCGGACAGGCACTGCACCGCGCGAACCTGTACGCCTGCGGAACCCGCCAGCGCGGCACGCACCGCCTCCAGCATCGGCGCACCGACCACAGTACCGTTGGTCGTTTTGCAGGTGGTGCAGACGCTGACCATCACCGGCACGCCGGGCAGGCTGCGCGACAGATCGGCGCTCAGGTCGGCGGCTGGTTCGGAATCCATCGGGCTCGAATCGTTGCGTCAGCTTTCGAGCTTTGTCGGAACGCGCGGGATAGACCTTTGGTCTGCCGCACTGCTTCCGTCCGGTGCACCCCGCCCCGACGACGCCTTCAAAGCACAATACGTGATGGCAGGTCTCCTGGCTCGCGAGTCGTTGCCATTCGCCGCCTTCCCGGGAATTCCCAGTGGCCTCGGCGATGGCTCGTCGCTTACAGTTGCGGGGGCAGCTCCGGGATCGAGACGCAATGCGCCTCCCACCGGCTTCCCTTTTCACCTTCCTGACGGAAGGACCATCGCGGTGCACGCTATCTGCGACCGTGTTGCGGGTCAACAACGCGAAGGTGGTGTTGACCCGGCCAGCGCGATTACGTCAGTTGCGCGCCTTCGAAACCAAAGGATCGTTCGATGCCGACCGACACCCTCGTCACCTGGCAGCCTCCCTCGATCACACCGGTCGACGCATCGCTGAAAGCAGCCTTACGGGCGCGGGTGGACGGCAAGGCCAAGCCGCTCGGCTCGCTTGGGCGAATCGAGGACCTCGCGATCGAACTCGCCATGATGCGGCACCCGCAACCGCCGCAACTCGACAATGCGGTCCTGATGGTGTTCGCCGGCGATCACGGCCTCACCGCAGAAGGCGTGTCGCAATATCCATCGGCCGTGACGGTCGCGATGGTGATGACCTATCTGGCCGGCAAGGCCACCGCCAATGCGTTCGCCGCAGCCAATCATGTCGATGTCCGGGTGATCGACGCCGGCGTCGCCGCCGAGCTGCCGAAACACCCCGATCTGATCGACGCCAAGGTGCGGATGGGGACAGCAAATGCGGCGCGCGAGCCGGCGATGAGCCTCGCCGAGGCCTGCCAGGCGCTCGACCGCGGCGCCGAACTGGCGCGCGCCGAGATCGCCGCGGGGGCGGATGTGATCGCACTCGGCGAGATGGGAATCGGCAACACAGCATCGTCATCGCTGCTGCTGCATCGGCTCGGCCCGGCGCCGCTCGACCAGAGCATCGGCATTGGTGCCGGCCAGGATGCCGACGGCATGGCCCGAAAGAAGGCGGCGATCGAGAAAGCAGCGCAACGCAGTGCCGCCACCGCACCGCTCGAGGTGCTGGCCGAATTCGGCGGGCTGGAGATCGCCATGATGGCCGGCGCGGTGCTCGGCACCGCCGCGCAGCGCCGCCCGGTGATCATCGACGGCTTCATCGCCACCGCCGCGGCGCTGGTCGCCGTGCGGCTGGCGCCGGAAGCGCGCGACTATTGCGTGTTCGCCCACCGTTCCGCCGAACGCGGCCACGATCTTGCGCTGCAGGCGATGGAGGCCGCGCCGCTGCTGGATCTGCGGCTGCGGCTCGGCGAAGGCACCGGCGCGATCCTCGCGGTGCCGCTGCTGCGCTCCGCCGGCCGGCTGCTCACCGATGTCGCCGATCTCGCCGACGTATTGGCAGGCAAGCTATGAGCACGACGCTGAACAAATTGGTGGCGATGACCGATCCGGCAGATATCGCCGCCGCCAATGCCAATCCACCGGTGTTCGACGAAGCGTTCCGCGACAAGTTCGCCGAACTGATCGCGTGGCGCCGCGACGTCCGCCGCTTCAAGACCGATCCGGTCGAGCCGGAGCTGATCGAGCAACTGCTCGATCTGGCGCAGCTCGCGCCCTCGGTCGGCAACAGCCAGCCGTGGCGCTGGATCAGCATCGACAGCGCCGAGACGCGCGCGCAGATTCGGGCCAACTTCCTGCGCTGCAACGAAGTCGCGGCGAGCGCGTATCAGGGCGAGCGTGCGGCGCTGTACGCCAAGCTCAAGCTCGAAGGCATCGACGTGGCGCCGCGGCAGTTCGCGCTGTTCTGCGATCGCACCACCGCGCAGGGCCTCGGCGTCGGACGCCAGACCATGCCCGAAGCGCTCGATTACTCCGTCGTGGCGATGATCGAAACGTTCTGGCTCGCCGCCCGCTCGCTCGGGCTCGGCGTCGGCTGGGTGTCGATCCTCGATCCGCAGGCGCTCACCGCCGATCTCGACGTGCCGCCGAACTGGAAGTTCATCGCCTATCTGTGCGTCGGCTGGCCGGTCGAACATCACGTCGATCCGGAACTGGTCAGACACCATTGGCAGGACCGCACAACGGCGGGCCGCATCGTGCTGTCGCGCTGAACCGCTCCGCCAACGTGCGCGAGCGTACTAACAGCGCGCGCCGTTTCCGGATTATTAAGGCAAGATCGCGGCGGTCGCCGCAATTTGCAAGAAATCGTCACATTCGCGCGTCAGGACTCCGTCCGCGTTTCCGATAATGGAGGACCGGACATGCGAACGACCAGATCTTGGACGACTGCTGTGTTTGCCGGCGCGCTGATCGCGTCGAGCCTTTCTGCCGCGCCCGCACTGGCGCGAGGCCAGCAGGACCAGCGCAATGCCAGCGAGACCGCATCAAGCTCGGGATGCACCTCGTATGAGCGCGCTCCCGACGGCTCGTGGCGGCCGATTCCCTGCATATCAGCCGGCGCGGCGTCGATGCCGGCGCGGCGTTCGCCGCAGAGCGCCGAAGCCAGTAACTAATCGCCGCGACAGCGCCAACGGCGGCACGCTTCTGCCAGCTCCGCGGATGATGGCCGGGCTGAATCCGGCCATCATCGCAACGGACGGTACGCGATGTCTCGGACGGCCCGTCCGGACTCAGCGTCCGAACAGGCCGGTGATCGTCGCCTTCGCCAGGGTGTGGAAGTTGAGATCGAAGCCGACCAGCGCCGGCATCGCGGTCGCGCCGGCATTCGGCAGCTTTTCGACGTCCACCGCAAACACGGTGATCTGATAGCGATGCGGCTTGTCGCCCGGCGGCGGGCACGGGCCGCCATAGCCGGCGACGCCGAAATCGGTCAGGCCCTGGATCGTGCCGTCCGGCATCAATCCCTTGGCGACATCGCCGGCGCCCTTCGGCAGCGACGTGGTGGTGGCGGGAATATTGAACACCACCCAATGCCACCAGCCGCTGCCGGTCGGCGCATCGGGGTCGTACATCGTCACCGCGAAGCTCTTGGTGCCGGCCGGCGCATCGCTCCAGCTCAAAGCCGGCGAGACGTTGGCGCCGGTGCAGCCGAAGCTGTTGAACAATTGCTCGTGCGCGATGGTGGCGCCTTCGGCGATGTCGGGACTGGTGAGCTTCATGGCCTGCACTCCTGCCGCATGCGCGCGCCACGCGCGGCAGACGGCTGGCGCGCGACGCACGTCATCGGGTCGCTGATGTCGTGGTCCCCGCCGGGCGGCGAGGCGGCCGGATGCTAGCAAGCCGGACGGAGAGACGGAAGCGGCGCTGCCGCCGCACGCCGGCGACAGACCCGCAGGGTCACTCGGATTTCGCGGCCGGCGCCTTGCGGGACGACCGCAGCAGCAGCGGGAAGCCGGAGAAGAAGGTGTCGGAATCGATCAACACCGGAATGCCGAGCCATTCCGAGACCGTGCGCGGTCCGGTGCGCAGCTCCTCGCGCCGCGCTGGAAGCGGCGCGGGCGCCGCCGGCGCTGCGACGGGCCGCGCTGGTTCGCGCGCCGGCTGGACCTCGGCCTGGGCTGGCGGCGCGGGGGTGGCTGGGGCCGCAATCGCCTGCTTGCCGCTGTGGCGATCGAGAATGGCGGTTGCGGCGAGTGCCGAGCCGAATGGCGGCTCGACGCGCACGGCCGCGCCACCGCGGCGATCGGCCGCGTCGATCAGCTCGACCCGTTGAAAGCCGCGCTGCTTCAGCTCGGCGATTGCGGCTTTGGCCTGTGCGGCGCTATCGAAAGTGCGGGTAATTTGCGTCATGTCTCGCCTGCCTTAGAGGAATCCCCGTCGGCGTGCAAACGGCGGCACACCCGCAATCGTTCCGCGCAGGAACGAGGGCGGGGGCGAGGCGCGCAGACCCGGCGGCGCTAGGCGCAGACGTCCGGCATGCAGCAGCCGCCGCAGCCGCCCTTGCCGTCGCACATCGGTGCTTCCGGCCCGCCCTTGGCGGGCTTGGCGATCAGCGACAATTGCTGCTCGAGGCTGGTGCTCTCGCAGGCCGGACACACCGCGGTGTCACCGGAGAACAGCAGCGTCTCGAACTGGTGACCGCACTTGTTGCAGACGAAGCCGTAAATCGGCATGACGGATCTTCCGAAGCTGACTGGGAACGGCTTGCGCCTAGCAAACAAAGAGCGCGGCCCGCAACGCGGCGGATCAAATTCGCCGGAGGAACGACGCGATGGATCAGGGCGAGGCCTGCGTGGTGATGGTGACCGCACCGAGCAAGGACGAGGCAGAACGCTTAGCAGTCGCAACACTCGAGGCCCGGCTCGCGGCCTGCGTCCAGATCCAGGCGATCACCAGCCATTATTGGTGGGACGGCAAGATCACCAGCGACGCCGAGCAATTGATGTTGTTCAAGACCGTGACGGCGAAATTCGCAGCGCTGCGCGACCTGATCACCTCGCTGCACTCCTACGACACGCCGGAGATCATCCAGCTGCCGGTGACCGCGGGTGCCGAGAAATATCTCGGCTGGATCAGGCGCGAGACCGGGGCGTAGAATCGCCGCGCAACCACACCGGTGCCGCGTCGTCTCCGGCGAGCGCCGCGCGGACTGTACGGGCCGCGACGCGCGACGGCCAGCGCAGCAGATGGCTGCGGCAGTGGGCGCAATCCGTGGCGCCGAAGCCTTCGATCGGCACCGGCAGAAATCCCAGCCGCGCGACCAGCTCGCACTCGTCGCCGCCCGCAATCGCCCAGGCGCCCAGCACCTCGCCGGCCGTCGTCAACTGATCGACGTGCCAGCGGATCGCTTTGTCCTTGCGGAAATGCCGTCCGAGCCGAGCGGGCAGGCCGCCTGGCCCATAGGCCGAGCCGCAATACAGGTAGCGCCCCGGCCGAAGTAACGGCGACGCGGCGGCGCCGAGCCGGATCGCGAGCGGCGCGGCGATTGCGATCGCCACCACATAGGCGCCGGGGCCTGACGGGCAGGCAGGATGCGGTGCGGAGGTCATCACGACCGGTGTGCGTCCGCCGTCTCCAGATGGTCAAGCCCGCAGACGACGTCGCCGGCTAATGCTTGGTCGGGACCTGGCTGAGCAGCATGCGCTTCAGCTTGGCGCGCGCGTGCATCTCGGTGGCGGACTGCATCACCAGCCCCTTGGGCGCATCGCTGAGAGCTTCGGCCTGCGCCCATTCGGCGGCGGCGAGCCATTCCAGCTCGTCGGGCGACAGGTGGCGGAAAGGTGCTGGATCTGCAACCTTCATGGCGGTTTCCTCATGGTGCGATCCGGACCGCCGCAGCGCCGATCGCTTGTTGTTCTTTGAGCGAGCTTAAGCCGGCTGCAGACCGACAGCAATCGCGAGATGACAAGCACCGCAGGCCGAATCTGCAAATGCATCGCTTCAGCAAATTCAATCTGAGCGATTGCGCTTTGCATCCGGCGGGTGAATAGCTGCAGCCGTCTCCGTTCGTTTCATGGCCCGCTCGTTCACAGCTCTTCACCCGTTCCGTTCGACATGACCGACCTGCGCTCCTATCAGGCGCCGTGGTGGCTTCCCGGCGGCGACCTGCAAACCATCTGGCCGACGCTGTTCGCACAGCCGCGTGTCTCGCAAGCCATCCCGCTCACCCGCGAACGCTGGCGTGCGCCGGACGGCGACTTCATCGACATCGATCATTTGCCAGGCCCCGATCATGCGCCGTGGCTGGTGCTGTTTCACGGCCTCGAAGGGTCGTCGTCGAGCCGCTACGCGATCGGGTTCGCGCAAGGCGCACGGGCGCGCGGCTGGCGGCTGTCGATCCCGCATTTCCGCGGCTGCTCCGGCGAGCTCAATCTGGCGCCGCGCTCGTACCACTCCGGCGACTTTCAGGAGGTCGGTTGGCTGCTGGCGCGAATTCGCGACCGCGCTGATGCGCCGGTGCTCGCCGCCGGCGTCTCGCTCGGCGGCAACGCGCTGTTGCGCTGGGCGGAGGAAGCCGGAAGTGGCGCCGCAGAGATTGCGCGCGCGGTGGCGGCGGTCTCCGCCCCGCTCGATCTCGTCGCCGCCGGCGCCGCGATCGACAGCGGCATCAATCGCCTGCTCTACACCCGGCATTTCCTGCGCACGATGATTCCGAACGCGCTCGCGAAGTGGGATCAGCATCCGGGACTGTTCGATCGCGACCGCGTACAACGGGCCACGACCCTGCGCGAGTTCGACGACGCCTTCACGGCGCCGCTGCACGGCTTCGCGGATGTCGATGATTACTGGACCCGTGCCTCGTCCAAGCCGCATCTGCACAAGATCAGGATCCCGGCCCTGGTGGTGAACGCGCGTAACGATCCGTTCGTGCCGGCCGCGTCGCTTCCGACGCCGGATCAGGTCGGCGCGATGGTGACGCTCTGGCAACCCGATGAAGGCGGCCATGTCGGCTTCGCCACCGGCCCCTGGCCGGGCCGTGTCACCGCCATGCCCGAAGCCGTCAGCGTTTGGCTCGGTGCCGTTCTCGACCGCTAATAGTCGGCGCTGCGCAGCTCGAATTGCGCGATGCTCCTGAACCGCGCGCCGCGCCCGTCCTGGCGAAGCACCGCGATCCGATCGATCGCGACATGGTCGATCCCGGTGGCCGCGAATCTTGCGCGCAGCACGGCCAACAATTCAGCATGGCGAGCCGGATCGAGCGAGCCGGTCAGCGTCATGTGAAACCGGAACTCGTCCATCACATACGGGTAGCCCCAGCGATCGAGATTGCCGACCTGCTCGGGCGTCAACCGTTCCGGCTTGCGCCGCGCGCGATCCTCCGACGACAGCGGCGCCCGGAATTCATCGAAGTCACGCACGCAATCGGCCGCGAGTTGCTGCAGTGACTCAGAGGGCGTTTCCGGCACCAGCGCGATGAACCCACCGATCGGCCTGATCACCGGAGCAATCTGCGGAATCGCCCGCGGGGTTTCGGCAAAGGTCGCGCAAGCCCACAACAGGTCGCTCTCGCGGCGGCCATCGGCCAGTGCGAACGGCGCCTTCAGCGTGGCGTGGAAGCCGTAACCGCGTGGATCGGCGGTGATCTCGCGCCAGTCCGCAATCGCCGCGGTCTGCGCGGCGAACGGCACTTCGTCGCCGGAGACGACATCGTAACCGAGCATCGCCGCCCCGAACTGCGCCAGAGCGCTGCCTGCAGCGGGCAGATAGTAAATCGCGTAGCGTGGAAAATTCGACATCACTGACAATGATAGCGCCGGATCACGCGGCGACGCCAGCCGGGTGCGGCAGTTTGCGCGTGATCACGAAGCGCTCCGGATCGTCGACATGCACCAGACGGCCGCCGGCGATCACCGCGACGATCCGCGGCCGCAGCGCGACCCGATCGTCGACCAACAGAACGTCGGCGCGCTGACCGCTCGCAATCGTACCGCGCTCAGACAGACCCGCGGCGCGGGCGGGGTTTTCCGAAATCAGCTTCCAGGCCTGTTCCAGCGGCAGGATGCCGTCATGCACCAAGCGGAACGCCGCGAGCAGCGGCGCCGGATAGTAGTAATCGGAGGCCAGCACCGAACACAGCCCCTTGGCGATCATGTCGGCCGCCTTGGTCCAGCCGGTGTGGCTGCCGCCGCGTACCACGTTCGGCGAGCCGAACACGATGAAGTCGCCGTGCAACGCCGCGTCACGCGCGGTCTCCTCGGTGGTCGGGAACTCGGCAATGCCGACGCCGAGATCACGGAACCCCTGCCGAATCGCCGGGGTATCGTCGTCGTGCGACAGCATCGGCATCGACACCTCTCGCGCAATGGCGGCGAGACGGCGATTTGCCTGTGGCACTTCGTCGCCGCGCGCCGCGACGCGCTCGACCAGCCGGTCGAATTCATCGTCGGACAGGCCGGTGCGCTCGACCATCCGGTTGCGCTTCTGCGGCTTGGCGAGATTCGCCAGCGTCGTGTCCATGTGATCGTTGAAGGCGAACAGATCGACGCGGCGATCGCCGATCCACTGGGCGATCTCGTCGACCGCCTCGAGATTGAAGGTCTCGTGCCGCAGATGAATGCGGGTGTCGGCGGAAAGCCGCGGCTTGGTCAGATCGATCGCATCCAGCATCCGGCGGGCGTTGTCGGCGCTGCGCAGGCCGGGCTCCCACGACCAGGTGACGGCGTGGAAGACCGTGGTGAGGCCGTTGGCGATCGCCTGGCGGTCGCTGTCGATCAGCGCCACATCGATCGGAAAGTCGACACCGGGCCGCGGCATCATCTGCCGCTCGAAGGCGTCGCCATGCAGGTCGACGATGCCGGGCAGCACCAGCAGGCCGCGGGCATCGATCCGGATCGCCGCATTGCTGGCGGCGGAGCCGACCGCGGCGATCGCGCCGCCGGCAATCTGCAGCGAGCCCTCGGCAATGTCGTCGCCGACCAGCGTCCGGCCACCTTCGATCGCGATCTCGCTCATCCCATCACCTGCTGTTCTGCTGCCGGCCCTCGGTCCGATGGCTGCACTTCGGCCACACCTTCATATCGGTCGAGGAATTCGTCCACTGACAATTTCCGGAAGTCGGGCAGCGTGGTGCGCAACGCTTCGTGGTCCCAATTCCACCACGCCAGCGCGACCAGACGTTCCGCCTGTTGCTCGGAGAAACGGCGGCGGATCGGTCGCGCTGGATTGCCGGCCACGATCGTGTAGGCCGGCACGTCACGGGTGACGATCGCGCCGGCCGCCACCACAGCGCCGGTGCCGATGTTGCGGCCCGGCAGCACGATGGCGCCGTGGCCGATCCAGACGTCATGGCCGATCTCGACATGATGGTCCCGGCGCCAGGCGAAGAACTCGGCGTCGTCGCTCTCGCCTTCGAAATAGGTGCTGGCCCGATAGGTGAAGTGCGCTTGGGTAGCGCGCTGCATCGGGTGATTGCCGGGATTGATCCGGGTCATCGCCGCGATCGAGCAGAACTTGCCGATGCCGGTGTAGGTGATCTGCGAGTCGTTGACGACGTAGGAGTAATCGCCCATCGCGACTTCGTTCAGGATGGTGCGGGCACCGACTTCGCAATACGCCCCTAGCGTGACGTCGTGCAGCTTGGCGGTCGGATCGACGGTCGGCGCGACCGAGAGCAGTTTCGCGGACATGAGTTTCTCGCGGGCGATGATTGGCTGTGAGACCGTCATCGGCGCCGCTCGTGACGTCATCGTGACGCATCGGTGACGCAGCGAAGACCTTGATGTGTCGGCCGAACTACACGGTCTGTCACACGGCTGCAAAACAACGGCGGTAGCGATTCCACCCGAACCTGTTTCGGGAGCAGCGCATGCTGGTAGTTGAAGGTCTGAGCTGCCGCTTCGGCAGCAAAGCCGCGGTGGACGACGCGTCGTTCTCGGTCGAACGCGGCAGTTTCGTCGGGGTGATCGGCCGTTCCGGCGCCGGCAAATCGACCCTGCTGCGAATGCTGAACCGGCTGGCGGAGCCTTCCGAAGGCCGCATCCTGTTCGAGGGCGTCGACGTCACGGCGCTGCAGGGCCGCGAGCTGCGGCAATGGCGCGCACGCTCGGCGATGATCTTTCAGCAATTCAACCTGATCGGCCGGCTCGACGTGCTGACCAACGTGCTGATGGGCAGGCTGTCCGAAGTACCGTCGTGGCGCTCGCTGGCGCAGATGTGGCCGGAGCAGGACCGCGCCCTGGCGATCTCGGCGCTCGATCAGTTCGACATGGCGTCCTACGCGGCGCAGCGCGCCGACCAGCTCTCGGGCGGTCAGCAGCAGCGCGTCGCGATCGCCCGTGCACTGGTGCAGCAGCCCGACATCGTGCTGGCCGACGAGCCGATCGCGTCGCTCGATCCGCGCAACACCAAGATCGTGATGGATGCGCTGCTGCGCATCAACAAGCACTTCGGCATCACCGTGCTGTGCAATCTGCACTCGCTCGATCTCGCCCGAACCTATTGCGACCGGCTGATCGGCATGGCTTCAGGCCGCGTGGTGTTCGACGGCGCGCCGGCCGCGCTCACCGACCAGATCGCGCGCGAGCTTTACGACCTCGAAGCCGACGAGGTGCTCGGCGCCGCGCCGCATGTGCCGCACGGCCTTCCCGCCCCCGTATTGGCCGGCGTCGCCGTGGCCTGATCCCGGCGGCGCGTCTTCGCCGTCTCCCCATTCGGCACCGCCGCGGCGCGACCGCGCGCGGTTGCCGTGTTTTGGCCGTTCATCGACTCGAAGAGACAGGAAACGTGATGATCAAGCTCCGTACCCCTGTCTCTTATACACTTCTGTAGCCGCCTGCCGCTGACGGCGAGGGGGAGTCGGTGGTCGCCGTA
>NZ_QUMK01000016.1 GCF_010907035.1 Rhodopseudomonas sp. BR0M22 | reverse complement strand
CTGCTCCCTCTCCCGCTTGCGGGAGAGGGCTGGGGTGAGGGCGACGCGAGCACGGTGCTTGGGGCCCCCCACCCCCGACCCCTCCCCGCAAGGGGGAGGGGAGTGGAGAGGTCGCGGTGCGTAGCGTGTATCACCGCCATCCTCATCCCCACCACAGTCGTCATCCCCGCGAAGGCGGGGATCCAGTATCGCAGAGAGCTAGCGGCTGAACGCCGGCGCTCTGGGATACTGGGTCGCCCGGTCGAGCCGGGCGATGACGGTGTGTGGGAGGCCATCCTCATCCCCCCTGCCGCGGCGTCAGAATCTCGATTTCGTCGCCGGCAGAGACGGGCGTCTCGTCCCATTTGCCGCGGGGGACGACGTCGTAGTTGAGCGCGACGGCGAAGTGGCCGCCGGTGCAGTCGAGCTCGGTCATCAGTGCCGCGACGCTGGCGGACTGGATCTCGCGCTGTTCGCCGTTGATGGTCACAAGCATCGCATCACCTGATTGTCGATCTCGCCGCGCTCGACATAGGCCACCACCTTCTCGGCCAGCGACGGCGCCATCAGGAAGCCGTGACGATACAGGCCGTTGGTGGCGACGCGGCGGTTGCCGATGGCGATCCGCGGCAGGTTGTCGGGGAAGGCGGGACGCAGCCCGGCGCCGAGTTCGACGATATGGGCTTCGCCGAACGCCGGATGCACCGCATAAGCCGCGCTCAGCAGTTCCAGCGCCGAGCGCACCATCACCAGCTCGTCTTCGCTCTCGACCGTGGTGGCGCCCAGCATGAAGTGATTGTTCTGGCGCGGGATGACGTAGAGCGGCCAGCGCGGGTGCATCAGCCGCACCGGGCGCGACAGCTGCACCTCGGCGGTCTTGATCACCACCATCTCGCCTTTGACGCCGCGCAGCTCCGGCGCCTTGTCGCGGGCCGCGAGGCCGCGGCAGTCGATCACCAGGCCGTCGAGATCTTCCGGCGTCATTTCGGATTCGAAATGGATCGCTCCGCCGGCCTCGATCAGCCGCTCGTGCAGGCGCGCCAGCACCAGCCGCGGCTCGACATGGCCTTCGTCCGGGAAGAACAGGCCCTCGCGGAACCGGCCGGCCAGCGCCGGCTCCAGTTCGGCGATGCCGTCGGCGTCGACGCGCTGATGGCCGGTGGTCATCTTGGCGAAGCGCTCGAAGTCGGCGCGGTCGCGCGGATGCGCCACCACCAGCGAGCCGTTGAACACTGCGTCCGGGAATTCCTTGCGCCACATCTCCAGCGAGCGCATGCCGATCTGGCTGACCATCGGCTCGGCGCCCTCGGCCTCGCAATACGGCGCCAGCATGCCGCCGGCCCAATGGCTGGTGGCCTGTGTCATCTCGTTGTCGCCGCGCTCGTACAGACTGACCTTGCGGCCGGCGCGCGCCAGCAGCAGCGCCTGCCAGGCGCCGGCGATGCCGGCGCCGATCACCGACACCGGTGCATCCTTGCGCAGGTCCGGCTTCTCGCTGCGCAGCGCCGCGGCGGTCAATGCCGAAGCAGCCGACGACGAACCGACTGAAGCCGAAGCAACGGAAGCTGAAGCAACGGAAGCAAACGCGGAAAGATTGGCGGATTCGGCCCCGCCGCGGCCTTCGACTGTCTGATGCATCCCTGTCCCTTCGCCGGCATGACCCGGATCAGGTTCAAAGGGTCACCGCGGTCTTGCCTGCCTCGCGAATCGAAGCGGCGAGCGTGCGGTATCTCAGCTCCTCGTCGGAGCCCCCCTCGGAACGGGCTCAATGTAGGCCGTTGCCCTGCCGTGTCAACGTGGCTTTGGTGCAGGGCTGTGCGGAGCTAGCCCCGCCGCGGCATGGAACGATGCGGCGCGTCGCGCCGGTCAGGTCGTACGATTCGCGGCCTGGCGGGGCAGGGTGATCCGCGCGATCAGGCCGTGCGGCTTGCGGTCGTGCAGGGTGAGGTCGCCGCGGTGGCCGCGGGCGATGGCGCGGGCGATCGACAGGCCGAGGCCGAACGAGGAGCTGTCGTCCATGTTGCGGGCGTTGTCGCCGCGCACGAACGGCTGCATCACGCTGTCCTTGTCGGCGTCGGCGATGCCGGGGCCGTCGTCCTCGATCTCGATGCTGATCGCGTTCGGTGTCGGCGTCAGCCGGATCGTCACCTCGGTGCCGAACCGCACCGCGTTCTCGACCAGATTGGTGACCGCGCGATGCAGATCGCCGGGGCGCGCCATCGCCATCGCATGCTCGGGGCCCTGATAGGCGACCGTGGCGCCGGTGTCGGCGAACTGATCGGCGATCAGTTGCATCGCGCTGGCGAGGTCGATCAGGGTCGGCGCGTCGCGGGTGGCGCCGTCGCGCAGGAAGGTCAGCACCGCGGTCAGCATCGCGCCCATCTGGTCGAGATCGTGCAGCGTCTGGGTGCGCTGGTGATCGTCCTCGATGAATTCGGCGCGCAGCCGCATCCGGGTGATCGGGGTGCGCAGATCGTGGCTGATCGCCGCCAGCATCCGGGTGCGATCCTCGATCAGCGTGGTGATGCGCTCGCGCATCCGGTTCAGCGCCCGCGCCAGCGAGCGGATCTCGGCCGGGCCGCGCTCCGGCAGCGGCGCGTCCGAACTATCCAGGCTGAAGGTCTCGGCCGCCGTGGCAAAGGCCGACAGCGGCGCCGCCAGCGTCCGTGCCGCCCACAGCCCGAGCAGCGCGAGGCTGACCACGCCGATCAGCAGCGACGCCATCCACGGATTGCCGAGCACCGGCCGTCGGCGGTCCGGCGGCAGCCGCGCGGTGATTGCTGCGCCGTCGGGTAGGGTGATCGCCACTCTGTCGTCGCCGGCGAGATCGACCCGGTAGTCCGGGCCGAGGTGCCAGCGGAGATAGTCGACCTGATGCGGTGGCCAGGCGGTGTCGCGCGGCCGTGCCGAACTGGAAAGACTCACGAGGTCGAGCTGCGGGAACGCGGCTGCGATCGTGGCGATCAACTGCGGTCGCTCGGCCGCGGGCGTGCGGCCGATCAGTTCGGCGAGCGCAAAGAGCTGATGCGGCTCGGGCTGCGGCGGACGCGGCATGTCCGGCCGGTTGGCGAAGAACGCCACCGCGATGATCAGATGGCTGGCGATGATCGAGGCCAGCACCAGGATCGCGATCTGGCCACGAATGCCCTTGGGCTTGAGGCTGAAACTCAGCGCCGGCAGCCGCGCGCGCAGGCTCATGCGGTTTCGACCTCGGGCGTGAACACGTAGCCGCCGGCCCGCACCGTCTTGATCAGGGTCGCCTCGCGCGGATCGGGCTCGATCTTGCGGCGGATGCGGCTGATCAGCACGTCGATCGAGCGTTCGAACGCGCCGACATTGCGGCCGTGGGTGAGATCGAGCAGCGCCTCGCGCGACAGCACCCGGCCGGCGCGCTCGCACAGCGCCTGCAGCAGATCGAATTCGGCGCTGGTCATCGCCACCAGCGCGCCCTCGGGATTGCGCAGTTCGCGCCGCCGGCAATCCATCCGCCAGCCGAGGAAGCCGAGCGTGGTGGCGCCGGGCGTGGCGCTGGCAGTGACGGCGCTCGCTTGGCGGCGCAGCACCGAGCGGATCCGCGCCAGCAGCTCGCGCGGATTGAACGGCTTCGGCAAGTAATCGTCGGCGCCCATTTCGAGGCCGAGGATGCGGTCGACGTCGTCGCCGCGCGCCGTCAGCATGATGATCGGCAGCGCCGAATTGGCGCGGATCTTCCGGCACAGGCTGAGCCCGTCTTCGCCCGGCAACATCACGTCGAGCACGACGAGGTCGACGCGATGGTCCGCAATCCAGCGCTCCATCTCGCGGCCGTCCGCGGCGGTGGCGACGTTGCAGTTGTTGGCGCGCAGATACTTGGCGATCAGCGCGCGGGTCTCGCGGTCGTCTTCGACGACCAGGATCGATGGCGGTGTGCTGTTCATGGCCGGGGTTTTGCGATGTTTTGCCGGAAGTGTAGCGGAGAATCTTGTTTCCGATTGTTTCTAACTGGCCTTGCGCAAAAACCCGCAACTAATTCAGGGCTTTGGCGAAGATCTTGTTAATCCATTAACCATAGCGTCGGCTCCGATCCAAACCCGGAGTCTGCCATGATCTCCATTCCCTCCGCCGCCGCAGGCGGCAGCTATCTGTCTCCGCTGCAGCTCCTCCAGAAAGAGCTGGCGTCTGAAGTCTCGTCCGGTAGCGTGAAGTCCAGCGACGCCGACGCGCTGTCCTCCGCCTTGCAGGACATCGACTCGGCGCTGCAGAGCAGCCGCTCGAGCAGCAGTTCGGATTCGCCTCCCACCGATCTGAAATCCAAGATCGACGATCTGATCGCCGGCGAAGTCTCGAGCGGCAAGCTGACCACCGACCAGGCCACCGAGCTGCAGAACGTATTCAAGAGCACCTTCGCCGGCGGCCCGCCCCCGGGCGGTCCCGGCGGTCCGCCGCCGGACGATGCCTCGGCGGCCAGCGCGTCGGGCAGTTCGACCGACACGTCGTCCTCGTCGGACATCAGCGACATTCTGAAGCAGTTCCTGCAACTGTTGCAGGATCAGCAATCGTCGACGGCCAGCGCCTACAGCGCCAGCGGCTCCGCGGCCGCATCGGGATCGTTCACCGCGCTGCTGATCAACTACCAGACCTGAGACGCTGCCCGAGTTTTCCATCCGACTGTGTGACGCCGTCGGTTCGAGCGCATTCCCTTTCGCTGCGGCGCAAGGGGATGCGCTTTTTTTGTCGTGGGCGACGACGAGTCCGAGTCGCTAATACCGCGCACTGATTCGGGGAACTCGTTGGAACTCGGCGGCGTCGCGAACTAATCGTTTGGTGCGGCGCATGGCGCTAAAAAACGTTCGAGCCCTGGAACGTCGTGGCTAGTCTGCGGTTCTGTAGGCACCATTCACTATGCAAGAGGGCATTGAGATGAACACCAAGACTTTGATCGCCGGCCTCCTGGGTACCACTCTCCTCGCGACCGCCGCCTACGCCCAGAATCCGGCGCCGGCCGAGAGCTCCAGCACGATGTCGAAGTCGTCCACCGCTGCCGCTTCGCAGCAGCACATGGGTGAGTGGCGTGCGTCGAAGATGATCGGCCTCAACGTCTACAACCAGGGCAACGAGAAGCTCGGCGACATCAACGAGATTCTGCTCGACAACCAGGGCCGCGTTCAGGCCGTGGTGATCGGCGTCGGCGGCTTCCTCGGCGTCGGCGAGCGTGACGTCGCCGTCGCGTTCGACAAGCTGAAGTTCGTGGACACCCCGGTGTCGTCGAACACCGCGATGAACAAGAACGCGCCGGCGAGCTCGACCACCGCCCCGGCGGGCACCACCACCGGTGCTGCGACTTCGACAACCGCGAGCAGTGCCGATCGCTGGTATCCGGATCACGCCGTGTTCAACGCGACCAAGGATCAGCTGAAGTCGATGCCGGAGTTCAAGTACTCCAAGTAAGCGACGCGGGCGAAGCCTGCATCACGCGAACGCCGCCGGTTTTGCCGGCGGCGTTCGTGCGCGTTGAAGCGATCCTTTGTTAAAGCAGTACTGTGAAGACCGAAGATCAGTGCGGCAGCGGAAGCTCCGGCGGCTTCAGTCGGGTCAATGTGACTTCGAGGATGCCGTTGGCTTCGGCGGTGATCCGCAACATGTTGGAGTCGAACACCAGATCGGTGAGCCGCAGGCTGGAGATCTCCGACGAGATCCGCATGCCGTCTTCATTGCGCTGATAGGAGGCGACCATGTTGCCGACCCGGCGCTGAATGTTGGAGGCTTCCGGCTTCAGGTCGATCACCGCCTTCTCGGCGATGGCCTTTTCCAGATACGGCACAGCGGCGCGGGTGGTGTCGCCGAGCAGACCGAACGCGGATTCGGAGTCCACCGCGAGCTGAATGTCCGACAGCCGCAGCGTCTGGTTTTCCTGATCGAGCGTCGGCCGTCCCCAGACGTGCAAGGTGGCTTCGGTGCCGAAGCCGAAGAAGCTGCGGTTCTCCTTGGCGTCCACCAGCAGCGAAATCAGCAGCCGGTCGCCGCTGGCGGACAGCTTGGCGCGTTTGACCGTGATCGCGGCGTGGCTGTCGCCCTCCGGATAGGTCTTGCCGACGAACTGCGCTTCGAGGACGCGATCGAGCTCCTGGAACGGAATGTCGATCGGCACCGCGACTTTGACGCCGGCGTTGTCGGGCGCGATCATCTGCAGCGCCGGCGGGAACGGGCATTGCGGTTTGGTCGGTCCGGCGGTGATGCGGGTATCGGCGACGATGCCGAGCGTCAGCGTGGCGGCTGCCGCATCGACCTGCGGCTGCGCCGCCAGCGCACGGGTCGGGCGAATTTCCAGGAAGAAGCCGTTCGGCACGCCGGCGCCTTGGAGCGGCACCGAACGACACAGCCGCTCCCATTCGCGCCGCGCGCTGCGCTCCAGCGCGCCGTCGTCGCGGATGCGGCGCTCCAGTGTCCCGAGCTGATCGGCGATCGCCTTGTCGATCACCGGCTTGACCTGCTGCGGAACGTCGATGCGCACGCCGCCGACCGAGACCCCGGAATCCGCCAGCGCAACCTCGGCGTCGAGGTGCGGATCGACGTGCCAGTTCGGCAGCACCTGCGGCCGCGCGCTGATCACGATGTTGCCCTTGATCTCGCCGTTGGCATTGAACGACTTGATGTTGACGCCGATCTGCTTGGCGACCTTGCTGCCGAGCAGCCGGCCGAGCGTCTCGTCGACCTTCGACTGGGTGTTGACGGACAGCGAGCCCTTGGCGCTCACCGAGCCGGTCAACGGCGAGGTGACGGTGAGCTGATCCTTGGCGCCGCGCACCGTCACGGCGCCGCGGGTCGCGGTCCAACGGATGTCGGCGTTCTGCACGTAGTGCGCCAGCGGGTTGTCGGCCTTGCCGGAGAAGCTGCGCGGCGCGACGGTGTCGACCAGATCGCGGATCGTACCGAGCGGCACCGACACCGGCACCACCACGGTCGACTGCCGGATCGGCGGCAACGGCGGCAGCGCCTGTAGATTTGGTGGCGCGATGGCGCGCGGCGTCAGCCAGTCGAACGCCTTCAGCGTGACAGTGAATGAAATCGCGACGATCGCAAATGCGACCAGTCCAAACTTGACGAAACGCATCGATACTCCGGGCGCGAACGGCCGGGACAATACAGGCCGGGGCCAGGGTGCGCCAGCGGTGGAACACGCGCCTTTGGGGCGGCCGTAGAAACGCCTGCGATCCGCCGCGATGTTGCCGAACACCGCGCCGGAGATGGGCCGGCGTGTTGCCGAAGATTACAGCCGGACCGGTCCGTCGGGCGCGCAGCCGAGCGCGACGCCGCGTAGTGCCCATAAATTGCACACCGAATCTGCGCCGACCAGGCCTTCGACCACCATGCAATGGTCCGGCGCTTGGTAGAATCGGCAAGAGCCGCAGCGCCGCGTCGAGGGCGCGACCGCGATGAAGCGGGCGTCCTGCTGCGACGACTTGCGGGGAATCACCACCGAACAACCGGAGGCCGGTTGAGCCCGGATTTGCGTCGCGACTGCGCTGCAGCCCGCCGCCAGTGTGAGACCCGCTACGCCGAGCAGGCGCCGCCGCGACAGCAGGGCGACGCGTCCAATCGTCCTCTCCATCAGCCCCCCTTCGTCGCGGCCGGCAAGGCAAGCGACCGCGGTCAGTCGGATTGTTAGTTCGGACGAGCTGACGATTAGCTGACAACAGGGGGATGGACGCGGTGACGCGCGACCTCGACGAGGCCGCGCGTTGAAGTAAGTTCTTCGCAGAAGGCGAGGCGGGCTCAGCCGCGGCGCCCGTTACCAGCATCGGCGGCGCGGCGGCTGTCGGGCAGCACGATCACCTTGGCGCCGACGCTGACCCGCGCATACAGATCCTTGACGTCCTCATTGGTCAGCCGGATGCAGCCGGACGAGACGTGGGTGCCGATGGTCGACGGCGCGTTGGTGCCGTGGATGCGATACACCGTACCGCCGAGATACATCGCGCGGGCGCCGAGCGGATTGCCGGGACCGCCGGCCATGTGGCGCGGCAAATAGGGCTGGCGGGCGATCATCTCCGGCGGCGGCGTCCAATCCGGCCACTCCGCCTTCTTGGCGACCGACTTGACGCCGGACCAGGTGAAGCCATCCCGGCCCACCCCGATACCGTAGCGGATCGCCCGGCCGCCGCCGAGCACGTAATAGAGATACGTATTCGGCGTATCGACGATGATGGTGCCCGGCGCCTCGCGGCTCTGATAGGCGACGATCTGGCGCTTCAGCCGGGCCGGCAGCTCGGCGGTGGTGCCGTCCTCGTCATCCTGCGGCGCAGCCTGCACCTGCGGGGCGGCCTGTTCGACCGGCGCATAGCCGAGCGGCTGCATTGCCGTGGGTTGCGGCAGAAACGGCAGGAACGGGAAGGGCAGCGGCTGCGCCGCATTGGCAGGTGCGGCGATGGCAATGGTCCCGATCGCGACGATAGCGACCGCGGCGGCACGGCTGGTACGCGGAAAACGGATCATGGTCGGTCCCCCTGTGGGTGCTCTGTTCGTTCGCCTCGACGCCTTTGCGGCGACTTGTTGGCGTTACCAGTACGCCACCATCCGTTTCCGGACGTTTTCGCCGCACCCTGGATTTGGTTTCGTCGCGGTAGGGAATTGTTTCGCCTGTCGGCACCCGCGGCCGTCCGGCAGCGCGCCGAACCGTTTGATCAAGCGCAATTCAGAACAGTCGCCTGCCCGATAAGCCAAGGCCCCCGCGCGGTGCGGGAGAACGGTCGGGGGAGCTTGCGATATGGCGACAGTGAAGTTTTTCGGCAACGAGGCGGTGCCGCTCGAGATGCACAAGGTGCGGATCGTGCAGAAGCTGAACCTGCCGCCGATCGAGCGCCGGTTGGAGAAGGTCACCGAGGCCGGCAACAACACCTTCCTCTTGAAGAACGACGACGTCTTCCTCGACATGCTGACGGATTCCGGCGTCAACGCGATGAGCGACCGCCAGCAGGCCGCGATGCTCACCGCCGACGATAGCTACGCCGGCAGCGCCACCTACACCCGGCTCGAAGACAAGCTGCGCGAGATCTTCGGCATGCACTACTTCCTGCCGACCCATCAGGGCCGCGCCTGCGAGCACATCCTCGCCAAGGTGTTCGTCTCGCCCGGCAAGGTGGTGCCGATGAATTATCACTTCACCACCACCAAGGCGCACATCACACTCCTGGGCGGCACGGTGGAGGAGCTGGTGTCCGACGCCGGCCTCGAAGTGAACAGCTCCGTCCCGTTCAAGGGCAACATGGACATCGCCAAGCTGCGCGCGGTGATCGAGAAGGTCGGCGCCCCCAATGTCGCCTTCGTGCGGATGGAGAGCGGCACCAACCTGATCGGCGGTCAGCCGGTGTCGCTGCAGAACCTCGCCGACGTCAGCAACGTCTGCAAGGAGCACGGCATTCCGCTGGTGCTCGACGCCAGCCTGCTGGCCGACAATCTGTACTTCAACAAGACCCGCGAGGATCACTGCAGGACGCTGTCGATCCGCGAGATCACCCGCCGCACCGCCGATCTGTGCGACATCGTATACTTCTCTGCGCGCAAGCTCGGCTGCGCCCGCGGCGGCGGCATCTGCATCCGCGACCGCGCGCTGTACGAGAGGATGCGCCCGCTGGTGCCGCTCTACGAAGGCTTCCTCACCTATGGCGGCATGTCGGTGCGCGAAATGGAAGCGCTCACCGTCGGCCTCGAGGAGACCATGGACGAGGAGATGATCAACCAGGGGCCGCAGTTCATCGCCTACATGGTGGAGCAGCTGGTCGAGCGCGGCGTTCCGGTGATCACTCCGGCCGGCGGCCTCGGCTGCCACATCGACGCCAAGCGCTTCGTCGACCACATCCCGCAGTCGCAATATCCGGCCGGCGCCTTGGCGGCGGCGTTGTACATCGCGTCCGGTATTCGCGGCATGGAGCGCGGCACGCTGTCCGAGCAGCGCGAGCCGGACGGCAGCGAGATCTACGCCAACATGGAATTGGTGCGCCTCGCGATGCCGCGCCGGGTGTTCACACTGTCGCAGGTCAAATACGCGGTCGACCGGCTGGCCTGGCTGTACGCCAACCGCAAGCTGATCGAGGGGCTGACCTTCGTCGAGGAGCCGGAAGTGCTGCGGTTCTTCTACGGCCTGCTCAAGCCGGTGTCGGACTGGCAGAACCGACTGGTGGCGAAATTCCGCGAGGATTTCGGCGACAGCCTGTAAGCCTCCACGCGGCGGCTTCTGATCGTCATTGCGAGCGAAGCAATCCAGATTCCGGTGCACTGAATTTCTGGATTGCTTCGTCGCTGCGCTCCTCGCAAGGACGGATGGAGACGCTTAGCTTCGCGACGACGTTGTTCTGCCGCGGCGCGCCGTTCTTCGGAACCTGCGATTCCTGAAAGCGTTGCTCACACAGGCAACAGCAGGAGGTCAGCATGGCTGCGAAGAAGTCGACCAAGAAGACCACGACCCGCGGGCGCAATCAGGACCGTGCGCTGGTTGCCGGCGGCCAGGACTACGAAGTCCGCTATGAGGCCAAGAAGACCGGCCGCTCGGCGCCCGCCGTGAAGAAGGCGATCAAGAAGGTCGGCAACAGCCGCACGGCGATCGAGAAGCGGCTGGCGAAGAAGGGCTGAGTCTGCGTGTGACGCGGTGCGCTTCCGCATTCCGATCGCTGCGCCCGCAATGACGGGGCCAGAAGTCTCGTCTCACCCGCAGCAGCGCGCCGGTGCGTCGCCGGCCGCGCCGGGCTTGGTGGCGCGGACGAAGCCGCTGAAGAATTTGTCCTGCATTTGTGGCGCGAGAGTATCGACGTCGATGCCCTTGCCGGTGAGGAATTCGCGGGCGTCCTCGATGTCGTACACGCGGGTCGGCTCGATCGAGATCTGCGCGAAGCCGGCGGCGGCCAGCCTGGCAATGTAGTCGGCCTCGTCGAGCGCGCCGGCGAGGCAGCCGACCCACAGCAGCACGTCGCGGCGCAGCGCTTCCGGAATCTCGCCGCGGGTCACCACGTCCGACACAGCAAACCGGCCGCCCGGCTTCAGCACCCGGAACGCCTCGCGCAGCACCCGGTCCTTGTCGCCCGACAGGTTGATGACGCAGTTCGAGATGATCACGTCGACCGAATTGTCGGGGAGGGGGATCGCCTCGATCTCGCCCTTGAGAAATTCGACGTTGTCGAGCTCGGCTTTGCGCTGATTGTCTCGCGCCAGCGCCAGCATCTCGTCGGTCATGTCGAGGCCGTAGGCCTTGCCGGCCGGGCCGACCCGGCGCGCCGACAGCAGCACGTCGATGCCGCCGCCGGAGCCGAGATCGAGCACGGTCTCGCCCGGCGCCAACTGAGCGAGCGCGGTCGGGTTACCGCAGCCGAGCGAGGCCAGCACCGCCTCGGCGGGCAGGCCGCTGGCCTGCGCGGCGTCGTAGAGATTGCTGGTGATCGGGCTGGCGCCGGGTAGCGCTGCCGAACCGCAGCACGAAGCGCCGCCGCCGGTGGCGACTTTCAGCGCGGCGCTGGCGTATTTTTCGCGGACGACGGTCTTCACGTCCCGGATCTCGGTATCGGACACTGCGCTTCTCCTTCTCCTGTTGGGGTCGCATTATTTCTATTAGTCTAGAAATATCGAATAAGTACGCCCGATGCGATCAGGCCGCAGTCCGGGAGTCCTTCAGTTCAACGGCGTCGGCGCAGCACTCCGAAACCATGTAGCCCATCAGGCTGCGCATCACGTCGTAATTGGCATGGCAGTTCAGCGTCGTCGCCTCGCGTTCCTGGCGGATCAACCCGGCAGCGATCAGCGTCTTGAGATGATGAGACAGCGTCGACGGCGCGATCTTCAACTGCTCCTGCAGCCGTCCGACCGGCATTCCTGCTTCGCCGGCGCGCACGAGCGCCCGATAGATCTTCAGCCGGGTCGGGTTGCCCAGCGCTTCGAACTTGATGGCGACATCGTCGAGCTTCATGTCGTCAGGCTGAGCCCAAACCAGCCGAGTGTCAAACGATATTTCTAGGAATACCGAAATACGTACCAATATCGACTTGACGGCGGACATCATTTCGATAAATCTCGATATATGGAATCAGAAAACGCTATCCTGGCGCTCGGTGCGCTGGCGCAGGCGACGCGGCTGGAGGCGTTTCGGCTGCTGGCGGCGCACGAGCCCGACGGTCTGGCGGCGGGCGTGATCGCCGATGCGCTCGCGGTGCCGCAGAACACGATGTCGTCGCACCTCGCGGTCCTGGCGCGCGCCGGGCTGATCCGCTCGCAGCGGCACAGCCGCTCGATAGTATACCGTGCCGACCTCGCGCGGTTTCAGGAGGTCGCGCTGTTTCTGATCAAGGATTGCTGTGGCGGCCGGCCGGAGTTGTGCGCGCCGCTGATCGCCGATCTGCAGCCGTGCTGTTCGCCGACATCAAAACCCGCGCGCGGCAAGGCGCGTGCACCAAGCTGAGAGAGCCCATGGACGTCGTCATCTACCACAACCCCGCCTGCGGCACCTCGCGCAACACGCTCGGCCTGATCCGCAATGCTGGGATCGAGCCGCACGTGATCGAGTATCTGAAGTGCCCGCCGAGCCGCGTGCTGCTGGCCCAACTGATCGTGCGCGCCGGGCTGACGCCGCGGCAGGTGCTGCGCCAGAAGGGCACGCCGTATGCGGAGCTGAAGCTCGACGATCCGGCGCTGAGCGACGACGACCTGCTCGACGCGATGATCGCGCATCCGATCCTGATCCAGCGGCCTTTGGTGGTGACGCCGAACGGCGTGCGGCTGTGCCGGCCGTCCGAACAAGTGCTCGACCTGCTGCCGCCGCAGCAAGGAGAGTTCTTCAAGGAAGATGGCGAGCAGGTGATTGACGCCAGTGGGCGACGGGTGGCGACGGCGTAAGGACTTTCTCCGTCATTGCGAGCGGAGCGAAGCAATCCAGCCCCCCGTGCACCGAGCTGGATTGCTTCGTCGCTTCGCTCCTCGCAATGACGGGGAGGGATCATTCGCACTCAACGCCTCTCGGTTGAAAGGCAAACTCTGATGTCCACCTTCGAACGCTATCTCACCCTCTGGGTCGCGCTGTGCATCGTCGTCGGGATCGGGCTCGGGCATCTGATGCCGGGGGCGTTTCAGGCGATCGGCGCCGCCGAGATCGCCAAGGTCAATCTGCCGGTGGCAGCGCTGATCTGGCTGATGATCATTCCGATGCTGGTGCGGATCGACTTCGCCGCGCTGGGGCGGGTGCGTGAGCATTGGCGCGGCATCGGCGTGACGCTGTTCATCAACTGGGCGGTGAAGCCGTTCTCGATGGCGGCGCTGGCGTGGCTGTTCGTCGGCTGGCTGTTCAGATCGTATCTGCCGGCGGACCAGATCAACTCCTACATCGCCGGCCTGATCATCCTGGCCGCCGCGCCGTGCACCGCGATGGTGTTCGTGTGGTCGAACCTGACCCGCGGCGAGCCGCACTTCACGCTCAGCCAGGTCGCGCTCAACGACACCATCATGGTATTCGCGTTCGCGCCGATCGTCGGTCTGCTGCTCGGCCTGTCGGCCATCACCGTGCCGTGGGACACGCTGGTGCTGTCGGTGGTGCTGTACATCGTGGTGCCGGTGATCATCGCGCAGGGCTTGCGGCGCTGGGCGCTGGCGTCGGGCGGGGAGGCACAATTGCAGCGGCTGCTCGGCGTGTTTCAGCCGCTGTCGCTGGTGGCGCTGCTGGCGACGCTGGTGCTGCTGTTCGGCTTTCAGGGCGAGCAGATCATCCGCCAGCCGCTGGTGATCGCACTCTTGGCCGTGCCGATCCTGATCCAGGTGTATTTCAACGCCGGGCTGGCCTATCTGCTCAACCGGCTCTCGGGCGAGCAGCATTGCGTCGCCGGGCCGTCGGCGCTGATCGGCGCCAGCAACTTTTTCGAACTCGCGGTCGCCGCCGCGATCAGCCTGTTCGGCTTCGAATCCGGCGCAGCGCTCGCCACCGTGGTCGGCGTGCTGATCGAGGTGCCGGTCATGCTGACGGTGGTGGCGATCGTCAATCGGTCGAAGCGCTGGTACGAGTCCGGCGCGCCGGCCGAGACCAAGACCACAGTCTAGCGCAAGCTCAGCCCGGTCGCGGCTTCCAGCTCGGCGATCGCCTGATCGGCACTTGTCACCTTGATCGTGGTCATGCCCATCTCGCGCGCCGGCTTCAGATTGACGCCGAGGTCGTCGAGATAGACGCAAGCCTTCGGGTCGACGCCGAGCGCCTCGATCATCATCTGGTAGATCTTCGGATCCGGCTTGCGCAGCCCGATCTTGGCGGATTCGATGACGTGGTCGAACAGCGCCATCACCTCGGCGATGTACAGCGTCCGTCCCGACGCCGAGCCGATCGCGTTGGCGGGCAGGTTGTTGGTGATGCAGCCGGTCTTGTGGTTCTGCTTGACGATCTTCAGCGCATTCACCATCTCCGGCCGCAGCGAGCCGGACAGCAGCGGCAGCACGTCGCGGCCACGCACTTCGGCACCGAGGGCGCGGGATTCTTCAGCGAACAGCGCGTCGAAAGTGTCGAGATCGATTTCCGCGCGCTCGAATTTCGCCCAGGCGTTCTCGAAATGATTGGCCGCGTTGGTGCGGCGGATGATGTCGGCCGGCAGACCGCGCTCGCTTTCGAACCGCGCAAACGCCTCGAACGGCGAACTCGTGAGCACTCCGCCGAAATCCCAGATCACCGCCTCGATCATCGCGTTCCATCTCCCCGCTGTTGTTTGGTCGACCGCTAGCACGCGGCCGGCGGCGGCACTAGCCTGGCCGGCGTCGGGGAGGAACGGGCTTTGAAATTCATGCCGTGAGACAGAATTCGCGATCTGAAAACGGGAACTTTTGTGACCTCACATCCACACCCGTTCGGCATTGTCGTCAGGTTGCACAACTGCAGCTGTTCGTCCCGATCCTGATCCTTTAGGTTGATTCCTGAAGCGGGCCAGTGATGGCACCGTGAGGTGCGGGGTGCGACGTGCAAGACCGGCGAGTTGCCGACGACCGAAGGTCGCGGCTTGAAGCTGTTGAGTTGATTCGAGTTCGTGGGCGGCGGCGTGCCCTCGTGTCGGTCTTGATGGCGACCACGGCACTGCTTGCAGCCGGCAAGCCGGCCCACGCCCAGCAGGTCTGGATCGGCGCCGATCAGATTTACAACACGCCTTCGAATTGGAGTGGCCCCGCAGTCGTTCCGGACACCGGAGACAGCGCGGTGTTCCGCAACAACGGCGCGTCGACATCGCTGGTGCTGTCGACCACACGCAACCCGAACGATTTCACGTTCGAGGCCGGGGCGCCGGGCTACAGCATTGGAGTCGTTTCGGGCGGCCAGCTGAATTTCAACGGCGCCGGGATCGTCAACAATTCCGGCAACCTCCAGCAGTTTCTGATCGATTCGAGCAGCCAGATCGATTTTCGGGGGAGCAGCACTGCGGCAGACGCCAAGATCACGAATATCGGAGGGACACTGATCTTCAGCCAGACATCGGCGGGAGGGACGGCGGAAGTGGTCAGTAGCGGCGGGGCCCTCGTGCTGCGGACCACCTCGGGGGCGATCTCGATCGGATCGTTATCGGGCAGTGGAACCGTTCAGGCGACAGCGGTGGGCGGGGTTCCAGTCCAGGCTCTGACCATCGGTAGCCTGAACACCTCGACGGAATTCTCGGGCACGTTCGTCGACAACGGCGCTCAATTCGCTCTCGGCAAGACCGGCACCGGAACGCTGACCCTGACCGGAGACAGTTTCTACACCGGCGGCACCACGATCTCGAGCGGAACGCTGCAGCTCGGCAATGGCGGCATCAGCGGCTCGATCACCGGCGACATCACCAACAATGCGACGCTGGCGGTCAATCGCAGCAACGGCACCAGCCTCGGCGGCGTGATCTCCGGCACCGGCCAATTGGTCAAGCTCGGCGGCGGCATTCTGGCGCTGCTCGGCAACAACACCTACACCGGCGGCACGACGATCTCGGCCGGCACACTGCGGGTCGGCAACGGCGCCACCAGCGGTTCGATCGTGGGCGACGTCGTCAATAACGGCGTGCTGCAGTTCAATCGCTTCGACTCGATCGGCTTCAATGACGTGATCTCCGGCACCGGCAGCGTCACCAAGCTCGGCAACAACTCGATGATCCTGGGCGGGGACAACACCTATACGGGCGGCACGACGATCAGCGGCGGTTATCTGCAGATCGGCAACGGCGGCACCACCGGGTCGATCGTCGGCGACGTCGTCAACAACGGGACGCTGGAATTCGCGCGTTCCGACGCCCATACGTTCAGTGGCGCTATTTCCGGCACCGGCAATCTGATCAGCTTCGGCGGCAGTGCCGGCACTGGCGTCTTCACGATGACCGGAACCAGTACTTACACCGGGGGCACCATTGTCTCCAGAGGCATATTGCAGATCGGCGACGGTGGCACCTCGGGATCGATCCTGGGCGATGTCACCAACAACGCCACGCTCGCCTTCAATCGCTCCGACGCGACCAGCTTCGGCGGCGCGATCTCCGGCGGCGGCAGTTTGATCAAGCGAGGCTCCAACAATCTGTCGCTGACCGGCACCAGCAGCTACACCGGCGCCACCACGGTCGAAGCCGGCACGCTCAGCGTCAATGGTTCGATCGCAGCCTCGTCGCTGACGACAGTGAATGCCGGCGGCACGCTCGGCGGCACCGGCACCGTCGGCACCACGCTGATCAACGGCGGCGCGCTGGCGCCGGGCAATTCGATCGGCACGTTGAATGTCAGCGGCAATCTGACGTTCACCGCGGCGTCGAGCTACATGGTCGAGGTGTCGCCGAGCAGTGCCGACCGCGTCAACGTCTCGGGCACCGCCACGCTCGGCGGCGCGACGGTGAATGCATCGTTCGCCAGCGGCGGCTATGTCGAGCGGCAGTACACCATCGTCAGTGCGACTGGCGGCGTGGTCGGCACCTTCGGCACGCTGGTGAATACCAATCTGCCGTCCGGCTTCAGATCGAGCCTCGGCTACGATGCCAACAATGCCTATCTCAACCTGGTCCTCGACTACACGCCGTCGCCGGACATCAACAGCGGCCTGAACCGCAACCAGACGGAGGTCGCCAACGCGCTCAGCGGTTACTTCGCGCGCACCGGCAACATTCCGATTGTGTTCGGCGCGCTGACGCCGGCCGGGCTGAGTGCCGCCTCGGGCGAGACCGCGACCGGTGCGCAGCAGTCGACGTTCAATGCCATGACTCAGTTCCTGGGCGTGCTGACCGATCCGTCGAGCAACGGCCGCGGTGCCCCGGATGCTGCGCCGGGACCGTTGGGGTATGCGGATCGCACGCCCCACGGTTCGGCGTTCGACGCCTATGCGATGATTACCAAGAGCGCTGCCGCGCAGTTCGTTCCGCATTGGAATGTGTGGGGCGCGGGCTTCGGCGGCGCGCAGACCACCGACGGCAATGCTTCGCTCGGCTCGGCCACCGCAACCAGCCGGCTCGCCGGCATCGCCGCCGGCGCCGATTACTGGCTGTCGCCGCAGACCGTCGCGGGCTTCGCGATGGCCGGCGGCGCCACGCAGTTCGGCCTCGCCGGCGGTCTCGGCTCGGGCACCTCCGATCTGATCCAGGTCGGCGGCTTCGTCCGTCACAGCTTCGGCGCAAGCTACCTGACCGCCGCGGCGGCCTATGGCTGGCAGGACATCACCACCGAACGCACCGTCGCGATCGGCGGCCTCAATCAGCTCCGCGCCAACTTCAACGCCAACGCTTACTCCGCGCGGGTCGAAGCCGGGCATCGCTGGATCGCCCCGGTGATCGGCGGTCTCGGTGTGTCACCCTATGCTGCCGCGCAAGTGACGGCCTTCGATCTGCCGGCCTATGCCGAGCAGGCGGCGGGCGGGACCGGTGTATTCGCGCTCGGCTATGCGGCCAAGACCGTGACCGCGACGCGCAGCGAACTCGGCGTGCGGACCGACAAGTCGTTCGCGCTGGATGGCGCGCTGCTGACACTGCGCGGCCGCGCCGGCTGGGCGCACGATTTCGACGTCGAACGGTCGATCACCGCCACGTTCCAGACGCTGCCGGGCGCCAGCTTCGTGGTGAACGGCGCGCGGCCGGCGCGCGATGCGGCGCTGACCACGGTGTCGGCGGAAGTGAGCTGGCTGAACGGCTTCTCGGTCGGCGCCAGCTTCGAAGGCGAGTTCTCCGACGTCACCCGCAGCTACGCGGGGAAGGGCGTATTGCGCTACGCGTGGTGACGGCTGCGACGGGCGCCTGCTGCGCCCGAGCCGGCCCGCTCAATGCATGGTCTTGCTGCTCTTGAGAAATGGCCGGCGGGCGGATTCGTGTTTCTCGTAGAGGTCGAGCCAGCGGCTGTGTTCGGGGCGGACCCATTCGTTGCGCGCGCCCTCGGGCAGCGGCATGCTCTTCCGGATAATTTCCTCCAGGCGGAAATATTCGGCGGTTTCCTTCGCGGTCAGCCCGATCAGCACCCGGTTGCCGAAGTCGTCCAGCTCATAGTCGTCGTCTTTGATCATGTTGTTAGGTGACCGAGCCGCTCGGCCGGGTCAACGCGATTAAGTTCTTAACCTAACCAGTCAACCTTACTCGGCGCGCTGTTGTGCTCCGGCTTCGTAGATCTACGGGGCGACCATTAACTACTTCTTGTGGGCTTATGCTTAGTTGTGAACATAACGGATCACAAGCAGCGCTACGAGAAGGACCCGCGAGATGCTCAAGTCGATTTCCGCCCGGATGATCGTCGCTATCACGCTGGTTGCGATCGGCTCGTGCGCGGTTCTTGCGGGGTTCAGCGTCTGGCGGCAGCAGGCGACCATCGATGTGGCGCTCGAGCGCGAACTACGCGCCGACTACGCCAATATCACCGCGGCGACCGAGGCCGAGACCCGGACGACGCTCGCTTTGAGCGATAGTATCGCGTCGATGCAACCAGTGCGGGAATTGACCAAGACCAAGGATCGCGCCGGCCTGCTGGCCCTGCTGAAGCAAGGCCGCGACCAGACCGCGCTGCGCGGGCTGTCGCTCTATACGATCCAGGTGCCGCCCTCGGCGACGCTGGTCCGGATTCACAATCCCGAGACATTCGGCGACGACGTGTCGGCACGGCGCAAGATGGTGGTGCAGGCGATGACCACCGGCAAGGCGGTCGGCGGCATCGAGCCGGGCCTCGACAATCTCACCGTGTTCGGCACCACGCCGATGGTCGAAGACGGCAAGGTGATCGGCACCGTCGATATCGGCGCGCCGTTCGGCAAGGCGTTCGTCGAACGGATGAAGGCGCGGTTCGGCGTCGATGTCGCGATCCTTCAATTGAATGGCGACAAGGTCAATGTGATCGCCTCGAGCCTGGCTCATCCGTCCACCGATCTGGCGACTCTGCGCCGCGCGTTCGGCGGCGAGCTGGTGATCGAGAAGGGCGAAGCGGACGGCAAGGCCGTCGCCAGCACGTTCGGTCAGATCAAGCGGTTCTCCGGCGATCCGGTCGCGGTGCTGCAGATCGTGCGCGACGCCAGCGCCTATGCGGCGTTGGAGCGGCAATCGATGCAGTGGCTGGCATTCGCGGCGATTAGCGCCGTGCTGGTCGCCGCGGCGGTGGCGGTCTGGCTCGGCCGCGGCATGGCCAAGCCGATCCAGGCGCTGGAAAGCGCGATGCGCGACATCAGCGGCGGTCGTCACGATGTCGAGGTGCCCGGCAAGGGCCGCAAGGACGAGATCGGCTCGATGGCTCAGGCCGTGGAAGTGTTCAAGGAAGGGCTGATCGAAACCGGCCGTCTGCGCGCCGCGCAGGACGAGCAGCGCATCAGCCACGAGAACGACCGCCGCAAGGCGATGCACGAGCTGGCGGCGCGGTTCGAAACCGGCGTCGGCAGTGTGGTCGAACTGGTCGGCTCGGCGGCGACCGAATTGCGCGGTACTGCGGATTCGATGGTCGGCACCGCGCGGGAATCCGAGCGCAGGCTGGTCGCGGCGACCGCGGCGTCGTCGCAGGCGACCTCGAACGCGCAAGCGGTCGCGGCCGCGGTCGAAGAACTCGACGCCTCGATCACCGAGATCGGCAACCGGGTCGATCAATCGGCGCGGGTCGCCAGCGAGGCGGCTAACCAGGCCGGCCGGACCAACGACGAGGTGAGAGGGCTCGCCGAAGCGGCGCAGAAGATCGGCGAGGTGGTGACGCTGATCAGCGATATCGCTTCGCAGACCAACCTGCTGGCGCTCAATGCGACCATCGAAGCGGCGCGCGCCGGCGACGCCGGCCGCGGCTTCGCCGTGGTCGCCGCCGAGGTCAAGGCGCTGGCCGAGCAGACCTCCAAGGCGACCGAAGAGATCACCACCCAGATCAATTCGATCCAGCAGGCGACGCAGTCGTCGGTGCAGGCGATCGAGGGCATCACCGGGACGGTGGCACAGATCAACGAGATCGCCGGCGCGATCGCCAGCGCGGTGCGTGAGCAGAGCTCGGCGACGCGCGAGATCGCCCACAATGTCGCGGAAGCGGCGCGCTCCACCACCGAGGTGTCCGGCAACATCGCCGGCGTCAACGAGGCCGCCCGCGAAACCGGTGTGGCGGCGACCCAGGTGGTGGAGTCGGCGTCCGAATTGTCGCGCAGCGGCGAGGCGCTCAGAACCCAGGTCGACAACTTCCTGCGCGAAGTGCGCGCCGCCTGATCGGGCGGGGCGCAACGGCGCGGCGCGTGGCGGAGCGATGCCGGCCGCGCGCCGGGTATGGTTAAGAAATTCTCCCGGAATACCGTTCAATTCTCTTTAATCAGATTGGTGGACTGTGCGCGCATGACGCGCGGAGTTCGTTTGTATCTCGTCGGCTCCTTCGTGCTCGTCTCGCTTGCGGGATGCGGTCGCGGTCTGTTTCAGATCGCCGAACGCGAACCGTGGCGGGCCGAGGCCGAAATCGCGTGCCTGAAATCGGGCGCGGTCCGCGAAGGGCCGGATCTGGTGCGGATCGATCCGATTTCCGGTCCAGGCGTGTGCGGTGCCGAGTTTCCCTTGAAGGTCGCTGCGCTCGGGGAGAGCGGTGCGATCGGCTATGCCGACGATCTCCGTCCGCCGGGCGCGATCGGCGGCGGCGCGCAGCCGCCGCGCTGGCCGGCCGGCCAGCAGCCCTCCGGCGCCTACAACGCGCCAGCCCAGCGCAACTATCCGGACCAGCAGCCGCGCTCCGGCTACGGCAGCAACTCCGGTTCAGCGCAGCCTTACGGTGCGGGCGCGCCGGCCTATGGGCGCGGTGCTGCGCCGGTGTCGCTGAATGCGCCGGGCGTGGTGCCGGCCCACCCGGACAGTGATCTGCCGCCCGACGGCGAGACCGGGGCGGAACGTCCGCCGGCCGAGAACGTCACCGGCTATCCGCAGGATCGCAACTTTCCGCCGGCCTCGCGCTATCCGAACGAGGCCGAGCGGCCGCTGCCGCGGCTCGGACCGGGCCAGCAGGGCGGCATCACCGGCTCGGTCGGGCCGGTCACGATCAAGCCGACCGCGACGCTGGCTTGCCCGATCGTGTCGGCGCTGGATCGCTGGCTGGCGGAAGCGGTGCAGCCGTCGGCGATGCGCTGGTTCGGCGTGCGCGTCGTCGAGATCAAGCAGATCTCGGCGTATTCGTGCCGCGGCATGAACGGCAATCCGAACGCCCACATCTCCGAACACGCTTTCGGTAATGCACTCGACATCGCCGGCTTCGTGCTGGCCGACGGCCGTCGCATCTCGGTGAAGACCGGTTGGCGCGGACTGCCGGAAGAGCAGGCGTTTCTGCACGACGTCCAGGACTCGGCGTGCCGGGTGTTCACCACGGTGCTGGCGCCGGGCTCGAACGTGTACCACTACGATCACATCCACGTCGATCTGATGCGCCGGCGCAGTCAGCGCTCCATCTGCAAGCCGGCCGCGGTGTCCGGCGAGGTGATCGCCCAGCGGCTGCAGCAGCGTAATCCGTATGCCGGTGGCCAGAACTGGAGCGGCGTCACCGGCTCGATCGGCCGCAACGCCTCGCGGCACAAGGTCGACCGCGACGAGGCCGAGGACGATTAGTTCGAATTTGTCTTGGGAGCCCGGTAGGCGGCGAGGAACATCGCGGCGGCGCTGTCGACCACGCGCGCGATCCGCTCCGGGGAGGGCGGTTCGGACGTCTGGAAGATGAACGGCAGAAACAGCGTCGCCTGACACGTCTGCATGAACTGCGCGGCGGCGAGTTCGCAGTCGTCGATCCGCAGCATGCCGCCGGCGACCTGGCCTTCGAGATAGCGCGCGAACCGGCCGATGGTGTTGGCGATCACCCGCTCGTAATAGCGCCGGCCGATGTCCGGCATCCGCTCGGCGATCGCCATTACGGTGCGGATCGCCGAAGCGCCACGCGGACTGCAGATCAATCCGATGTAGGCGTTGCCGAACGCCTGCAGCGTCGCTTCGATGCCGCGATCCGCGACGAAGTCGAACGACAGCATGCCCTGAACCAGGCTTTCCTGCTCGACGATCTCGCAGAACAGCGAGTTCTTGTCGGCGAAGTAGACGTACAGCGTGCCTTTCGACACGCCGGCGGCGCGGGCGATCTCGCCCATGCTGGCGCCGTCGAAGCCGAACTCCAGGAACACCGCGCGCGCGCCGTCGAGGATCTGGCGTCGCTTGGCGCTGTCCTCGTCGCCCTGAATCGGCGCAGCCGCTGCCGTCGCAACCATTGGTTCAACCTGTCCCGTAAAATCACCGGATGTCGGGCAGGAGCAGAAACGCTCTAATGCTACCCTGTTGCCAGGAGATTATGTTGACCGAACCGTTCGGTCAATGGTAGATGAGGAAGCCTGCCAGGACTACCGCCCGGCAGGTGTTTTCGTCGTGTGAACTGAGTTCAGGAGAGCCCGATGTCCGGACGCGACCAAGCTGCCCGCGTGCTGCGCCCCGATCCGGAGAACGGGGAGGCGGTATCGGCCGCCGGCGCGCCGCATCCGGCTGCGTCGCCAAGCGCGCCTTCGCAGGCCGAAGCGCTGCGCTCGCTGCTGGAAGATCCTTCGACGCTGAAGCTGGCCGATCCGCCCGAGCCCGAAGCCGAGACCGAGCCGGTGGCACCGGCCGCACGCCCCGGCACGGCTGCGAAGCCACCCAGCAAGAAGAAGTTCGTGCTGATCGGCGTCGGCATCGCGGCGCTGGCCGCAATCGCTTACTTCGGCACCGAGTACATGCTGGTCGGCCGTTTCATGGTCGGCACCGACGACGCTTACGTCCGCGCCAACAACACCACGCTCGGCGCCCGGGTTTCGGGGCACCTCGCCGCGATCCTGCCGCGCGACAATTCCGAGGTGAAGGCCGGCGACGTCGTGTTCCGGATCGACGACGGCGACTACAAGATCGCGGTCGACTCCGCGCGCGCCAAGATCGGCACCCAGGAAGCCACCATCGCCCGGATCGGCCGCCAGATCGCCGCGCAGCAGAGCGCGGTGGAGCAGGCGCAGGCGCAGCTCGACTCCGCCGAGGCCGCGGCCAAGCGCGCCGCGCTGGATTTCGATCGCCAGCAGGCGCTCTCCACCAAGGGCTTCGCGTCGCGCGCGGTGTTCGAGACCTCGCAGGCGAGCCGCGATCAGACTGTCGCTTCGGTGGCCGCCGCCAAGGCCGCGTTCGATGCTGCCCGCGACAATGTCGAAGTGACCAAGGCGCAGCAGGCCGAAGCCCGCGCCCAGCTCGTCGAGCTGCAGAGCGCGCTGGCCAAGGCCGAGCGCGATCTCGCCTTCACCAATGTGCGGGCGCCGGTGACCGGGGTGTTCTCCAACCGCCTGGTCAATGTCGGCGACTTCATCAACGCCGGCCAGCGGATGGCCAATATCGTGCCGCTCGACGGCGTGTATATCGACGCCAATTTCAAGGAAACCCAGCTTCGCCGGCTGAAGCCGGGCCAGAAGGTGGCGATCTCGGTCGACGCGTTCTCCAGCCGCAAGATCGAAGGCACCGTCGACAGCCTGTCGCCGGCGGCCGGGCAGGTGTTCACCCTGCTGCCGCCCGACAATGCCACCGGCAACTTCACCAAGATCGTGCAGCGCGTCCCGGTCCGCATCCGCGTTCCCGCCGACGTCGCGCGCGAAAACCTGCTGCGCGCCGGCATGTCGGTCTATGTCGACGTCGACACGCGGACGGGCGAGACGAAGTAACTCGCTTCTATCAACCGTCATTGCGAGGAGCGAAGCGACGAAGCAATCCAGCTCAGTGCACCGGGCCCTGGATTGCTTCGCTTCGCTAGCAATGACGAGACATCGCCGGATTGAATTGACCACATTCCCGGTCGGACGACCGTGAGGACATGAGCATGTCGGCATCGACCACCGCTGACGCACCAGCCGCGGCGCCCGCCGAGCCCTCCGAGCACGTCCCGGCGACGCGGCTGATCGCGTTCCTGATCATGGTGTTCGGGATGTTCATGGCGATCCTGGACATTCAGATCGTCTCGGCGTCGCTGTCGGAAATTCAGGCCGGCCTGTCGGCGTCGTCGAGTGAAGTCTCGTGGGTGCAGACCGCCTATCTGATCGCCGAAGTGATCGCGATCCCGCTGTCCGGCTTTTTGTCGCGCGCGCTCGGCACCCGCAATCTGTTCGCGATCTCGGCGGCCGGCTTCACCTTTGCGAGCCTGATGTGCGGCTTCACCTCGACCATCGCCGAGATGATCGTGTGGCGCGCGATCCAGGGCTTCCTCGGCGCCGGCATGATCCCGACCGTGTTTGCCTCGGCCTATACGGTGTTTCCGCGCAGCAAGTTCAACCTGGTCGGCCCCATCATCGGCCTCGTCGCGACGCTGGCGCCGACCATTGGTCCGACGGTCGGCGGCTACATCACCGATCTGATGTCGTGGCACTGGCTGTTCTTCATCAACGTCGTGCCCGGCGTGCTGATCACCATCGGGGTGCTGTCGCTGGTCGATTTCGACGAGCCGCATTACGAGCTGCTCGATCATTTCGACTGGTGGGGCCTCGGCTTCATGGCCGGCTTCCTCGGCTCGCTCGAATACGTGCTGGAAGAGGGGCCGCGCAACGACTGGTTCAACGACGAGTCGATCTTCATCTTCGCGATCGTCTGCGCGGTCTCGGCGATAGCGTTCTTCTGGCGGGTGCTGACCGCGCGCGAGCCGATCGTCGACATCCGCGCCTTTACCGACCGCAATTTCGCGATCGGCTGCATGTTCCAGTTCTGCGTCGGCATCGGGCTGTACGGCCTGACCTACATCTATCCGCGCTATCTGGCCGAAGTGCGCGGCTACAGCGCGCTGATGATTGGCGAGACGATGTTCGTCTCCGGCATCGCGATGTTCTGCACCGCGCCGATCGTCGGCCGGCTGATGGCGCTGGTCGACATGCGGATTCTGGTCGCCGTTGGCCTGTTGCTGTTCGCCGGCGGCACCTGGCAGATGACCTGGATCACCCGCGACTTCGATTTCTACGAGCTCTTGTGGCCGCAGATCTTCCGCGGCGTCGGCATGATGATGGCGATGGTGCCGGTCAACAACATCGCGCTCGGCACGCTGCCGCCGCACCGGGTCAAGAACGCCTCGGGCCTGTTCAACCTGACCCGCAACCTCGGCGGCGCGCTGGGCCTGGCGCTGATCAACACCGCGCTCGACAACCGCACCGACTTCCACATCTCGCGGCTGCACGACAAGGTGAACTGGGGCAACGCCCAGGCGGTCGAGCTGCTCAACACCTTCACCCAGCGCTTCCAGGGCATGGGCGACGCCTCGATGATGGCGCTGAAGCAGCTCACCAGCATCGTCCACCGCCAGGCCGTGGTGATGAGCTACGGCGACGCGTTCTTCCTGCTGACGGTGTTCTACCTCGGCCTGACTACGCTGGTGTTCCTGCTCGCCAAGCCGGCCAACCCGATGGCGGCGGCGGGCGGCGGGGGGCATTGAGGGGATGCTACAGTAAAAATTGCTGCGTCAAGGCAATAACTATTAGCAGAAATGGAAATACAGCCATTCCAAGAATTGTGAAGGGCTTATTCTCGAAATCTAAGTATTGCGACTTAGAGAGTTTGGATGCGCTTCGGAGTATGACGATGCCAAGGAAACTCATCAAGATAGCGCCGTAGTACAAAGCGCACGCCGTGAATGATGTCATGAAAAATGGCGTAATCGGGAAAATTGCGTCTGAAGATGCGGTGCGCATCAGCGTGAAGAGATGTCCTTCAACTGTATTGTCCAGAACCACCCCTGAAGATTCGCACGGCACCTCAAAGTTTTTGCTTCGGTTTTCAATCTCCTTCCATGTGCCGTCAATGCATCGGGCCGAAACCATTACTCCGTCGACAATCTGCTTCAGTGCTTGATTTGTGATTGAGTCTGCGGAGAGGCTTGTTGGTTCTAGAGATACTATATCTAGAAATCCATCTCGCGTGATGTTCGAACGTCGATAGCTTTCGTAATAGAGAGCTTTGAAGAGTCCGATAGTTAGTCTCGGAGTTGGGGCTTCTGCTTCAATTTCAATTCTGGACGGTGTTTCGTTCAGTATTCTTGCGGATTTGTTGATGCGAACTATTTGCTGAGAGGCAACCGAAATGGCGGCTTCTGGATCCTTTGCGTAAACGTAGATCTGTCCTTTCGCCTCGATGTCGTCATCTTTAGTTCCCTCGTCCTTGAGCGGCTTGAACGATACAGCATGCAAGTTTAAGTCGGCGCTAAAGGTCCCGTGGATGGGCTTTGGGACGATGCCCTCAATAAGTTGAGTGAATTTTGGTGAAGTTTCTACCAGTGCAAACTTTACCTTAGTATTGGAAGCTAGAAGTATTTCTGCGCACAACAGAATTGCTGCAGGGAACAAGAAGGTGAATATCGCCAAGGTTACCAGGACGTCGGAGTAGAATGCCACGATGCTTTCGATAGGGCGTCCTTTGTAGGAGGCCATTCTCAGGAAGACAATCGTCTGCACATTGGAGATGTAGTCGATAACAAAATTCGTTGCGAGGAGGACTGTAAACGCTAAGCAGCTTAAATATAGGCTAGGGCCGAGGTTTGAGAATTGCTTCAATGGTTCGCGTTGGAAAGAGAACTGAAGTGCGACGATAACGAGGAAGAATAGGCAAGATAGTGCGCTGGATCGCACAAAGAAGCGGATGCTGAAAAGCTCCTTCCCCAATATCCGAAATAGAAAGCCAGAAAGAAAAATGGATAGAATTTCTTGAAGAGGAATGGATAGGGTCCCTTTCTTGAGCCAGTCAACAGCTTGCCTCTTGAGCGTGGGCGTACTGACATAATCCAAGATTAAGCCGAGCACGATTGTGAGGCCGGCGAGGCTTAAATGTTCAATGATAAATAGTGCAAGATCGATCATGATTCTTAAATCAATCGTCTAGTGTTCGCGTGAGTTCGGCTTTTGGCGTGGTGAAGGGCCCGGCGCATCACGCCGAGCCCTTCACTTATAAGTATCAGCCGGCCTGTAAGCCGGGTTCTGGAGGGCACCGCTTCCTTGCGGAGGCGGTGCGCGACGGCCATTCCTCTGGGACGCTGTTTGCACAGCGCCTCGAGCAACCTACCCGGACGGCGGGTTTGACATCACCCTGCGGAGTTATCGCCCCGAGGAGCGAACTATCCGCGATGCCGTCCCTATTCGGTTTTGCTCCCGGTGGGGTTTACCATGCCGTCCCCGTTGCCGGCGACGCGGTGCGCTCTTACCGCACCTTTTCACCCTTACCGCGCCCCGAAAGGCGAGGCGGTTCGTTCTCTGTGGCACTTTCCCTGGGGTCGCCCCCGCCGGACGTTATCCGGCACCGTATGTCGATGGAGCCCGGACTTTCCTCCCCGGCGGCCTTTCGGCACTTGCCGGAGCGGCCGTCCGGCCGACTGACGCGGCAAGCCATGCGGGCTCGGGCCGCGATCGTCAAGCGCGAAACGTCTCGTGCGCCGGGTCGGAAATATTTTAACGTGGCGCTGTCGTTCCGGGCGCGGCTCGTTCGACCAGATGCCGGCGGATGACGCCGGCAACCAGGAGACGACGGATATGCAGTACCTGTTGATGATCTACGAGAACGAGGCGGAGGCGGAGAAGCTCGAGACCCGGATCAACGGCGAGATGATGAAGGAATACGAGGTCTTCACCCGCGGCATCGTCGAGAGCGGCGCGTTCAAGGCCGGGGACCGGCTGCGGCCGGTGGCGACCGCGACCACGGTGCGGGTGCGCGACGGCAAGACCCTGGTCACCGACGGGCCGTTCGCGGAGACCCGCGAGCAGCTCGGTGGCTATTATCTGATCGAGGCCAAGGATCTCGACGCGGCGCTCGAGATCGCCGCGCGGATCCCGTCGGCGCGCCACGGTTCGGTCGAGGTCCGGCCGATCTGGATGCTGGATCACCGTTGACGCCACGATGACCCCGGCCGAGATCGACATCCTGTTCCGCACCGAGGCGGGGCGCGCGCTGGCGACGCTGATCCGTCTGGTCGGCGATTTCGATCTCGCCGAGGATGCGCTGCAGGACGCCTTCGCAGAGGCGCTGCAGCGCTGGCGGCACGAGCCGCCACTCGGCAATCCGCGCGCCTGGCTGGTGTCGGTCGGTCGCCACAAGGCGATCGACCGCATCCGCCGCAGCGTCGCATTCCGCGGCAAGCAGGATTTGTTGACGCAGCATCTGCTGCTCGACGCCGAACGCGACGGCGACACCGCAGACGCCTCGGCGCTCGACGACGACATGCTGCGGCTGATCTTCACCTGCTGCCATCCCTCGTTCGCGCCGGAGGTGCAGGTGGCGCTGACGCTGCGCACGGTATGCGGGCTGTCGACCGCGGAGGTGGCGCGCGCCTTTCTGGTCGGCGAGGAGGCGATGGCGCAGCGGCTGGTGCGCGCCAAGCAGAAGATCCGGCTGGCCGGCATTCCCTACGAGGTGCCGGCGCGCGACCAGCTCGCGCCGCGGCTGAGCGGCGTGCTCGCGGTGGTCTATTCGATGTTCACCGAGGGCTATCTGGCGACCTGCGGCGAGCAGTTGATGCGGCACGATCTCGCCGGCGAGGCGATCCGGCTGGCGCGGCTGCTCGACGCGCTGATGCCGGGCCGTCGCGAAATTCGCGGGCTGCTGGCGCTGATGCTGCTGCATCACGCCCGTCGCGCCGGGCGCGCCACCGCCGGCGGCGACATCGTGCTGCTGGAGGAGCAGGACCGCTCGCTGTGGGATCGCGCCGAGATCGCCGAGGGACTGCTTTTGGTCGAGGCCGTGCTGGGCGAGCCGGGCCGGCCGGAGCCCTATGCGGTGCAGGCCGCAATCGCCGCGCTGCATGCCCGCGCCGCCAGCCATCACGACACCGACTGGAAGCAGATCGCCGGGCTGTACGAGGTGCTGCTGCGGATCAGCCCGTCGCCGGTGATCGAACTCAATCACGCCGCGGCGATCGCGATGGTCGACGGCCCGGCGCGGGCGCTGGACCTGATCGACGCGCTCGGCGCCCGCGGCGGGCTGCGCAGCTTCGATCTGCTCCCGGCGGTACGCGCCGATCTGCTGCGCCGGCTCGGACGCCGCGACGAGGCGCGGATTGCGTATCGCGTCGCCTCAGCCGCGACCCAGCTCGAGCCGCTGCGGCGGTTCTTCGCCCGAAGGCTCGCCGAACTCGATGTGTTGGCGGGGGCGGAGGAGAGCGGTCAGCCCAGCGCAGCGACCGCGCGGGCCGCGACCGGGAGCCGGTCGAGCAGCGTGTGCAGCGTTGCCAGTGTCGATGCATCGGCGATGCCGTCGACCTTCTCCGGTCGGAAGTGACGCTGGAAGGCGGTAACGACGTCGGTCGTGGCGCGGTCGTAGCTGCCGCTCACCGGGACGCGGTAGCCGTAATCGGTGAGCGCCTGCTGCATCAGCCGCACTTCCTCGCCCTCGGCGCCTTGCTGCAGTGCCGGCCCCGGCACGATCCGCGCCGGCTCGACCCACAGGCCGACGCCGGAGGCGGCGAGCGAGCGCCACGGGAATTTCTCACCCGGATCCTTCTTGCGCGCCGGTGCGACGTCGGAATGGCCGACCACGCGATGCGGGGGCACGTCGCGGCGCAGGATGATACCGCGGCACAGCGCGATCACCGCCGCGATCTGGCGCAGCGGGTAGTCCGGATAGCCCCAGTCGTGGCCGCTGTTGATGATCTCGATACCGATCGAGCAGGAGTTGATGTCTTCCTCGCCGGCCCAACAGGCGACGCCGGCGTGCCAGGCGCGCTTGGATTCCGGCACGCATTGCAGGATGCGGCCGTCTTCGAGCACCACGTAGTGCGCCGAGACTTCGGTGCCGGCCTTGCACAGCCGGGTCAGCGCGCCTTCGACGTCGGGCATGCCGGTGTAGTGCAGCACGATCATGTCGGGTCGGCGCGCCTTGTTGCGCTCGCCGAAATTCGGCGACGGCAGCACGTCGGACACCATCGACGAGTCGGGCGTGAAGGTCTGCATGGACGCGATGCCCTTGGGCAAAAAGAGGGCGCGTCGACGTTTCGACTCCTGACCAACGGACGCTAACGAACCTGACAACATCGGACGACTCAATACTGGCAGGACCGCGGCGGGAGGCGGAGCGGCGCCGGCTGCAACTTTCGATTTACTATCTGAGTCCCTGTGCTTCCCCGCAACGCGCTGTATTCACGATTTTGCCATTTTCTGTGGACGAGGCCGGGTTTCGCCCATCCTGCCGCGCAGCGAGGGGCAGGGAGCGAGCGCCGTCTCTTCGGACGCGGAATGAGCGGGCATCCGTCAACGGTTTCTTAAGCGTAAGCGCCGTTACTGAGCGGTGAACAGCCGGTGTCAAATTGCCGGCAATATCTCCTGTGACGCCCCATAAGCCGATGGAAATCCATCAGATTTCTTGCGGAGAGCCAAGTTCGTCGGTCGCTTCGGCCGGCTGGCACGGCGCTCTGTCGGTGGATTGGGACGAGGCGAGGCACGATGGGCCGATTGCCCTGCAGCAAGCCGACGATCAGCTCGGCCGGTTTTCGCGCGATGCGGACCGGACGTGGCCTCAGCGCGGCCGGGGCCATCGCATGAGCCATTCCGGCGCACGCCATATTCCGGTGCTCGGGCCCGAAGCGGTCGGACTGCTCGCGCCGCGCGACGGCGGCGTCTATGTCGACGGCACGTTCGGGGCCGGCGGCTATACGCGGCTGATCCTGCAGACCCCCGGCAGCCGCGTGATCGCGATCGACCGCGATCCGACTGCGATCGCCGGCGGTGCCGATCTGGTGGCTGAAGCCGGCGGCCGGCTGACGCTGGTGCACGACCGGTTCTCCAATCTCGCCGAGATCTGCGCCGCGCAGGGCGCCGATACCGTCGATGGCGTGGTCATGGACATCGGCGTGTCGTCGATGCAGCTCGACCAGGCCGAGCGCGGCTTCTCGTTCCGGTTCGACGGGCCGCTCGACATGCGGATGGGGCGGGACGGGCCGAGCGCGGCCGATGTCGTCGCCCGCGCATCCGAACCCGATCTCGCCAACATCATCTACATCTTCGGCGAAGAGCGCTATTCACGCCACATCGCCCGCGCCATCGTGGCGGCGCGTAGCGAGGCGCCGATCACCACCACCAAGGCGCTCGCCGACATCGTCGCCAAAGTGGTGCGCGCCAAGCCCGGTGAAATCCATCCGGCGACCCGCACGTTTCAGGGCCTGCGGATCTTCGTCAACGAAGAGCTCGACGAACTACATCAGGCGCTCGACGCCGCCGAGCGCGCGCTGAAGCCGGGCGGCCGGCTGGCGGTGGTGTCGTTCCATTCGCTGGAAGACCGCATCGTCAAAACCTTCCTCACTGCGCGCAGCAAGACCGGCGGCGGCTCGCGCCATCTGCCGGAGCTGGCGCAGGCGGCGCCGAGCTTTACGCTGCTCGGCAAGCGGCCGATCGTCGCCGGCGATGCCGAAGTCGCGGCCAATCCGCGGGCGCGCTCGGCCAAGCTGCGCGGCGCCGAACGCACCGCAGCGCCGGCACACCCCACCGGCGATCTGCCGGGATGGCCGACGCTCGCCAGCGTGATGAGGGCCGGCCGATGATGCGCCTCGTGCATGTGCTGGTCATCGGCATGCTGGTGTTTGCTGCGGCCTATGTGTACCGTATCAAGCTGGAATCCACCGTGCGGACCGAGAAGGTGCTGCAGCTCCATGCCGAGCTGCGCAAGGAGCGCGAGGCGATTGCCCGGCTGCGCGCCGAATGGGCCAAGCTGGATTCGCCCGGCCGGCTGCAGGGCCTTGCTGCCCGCCACCTCAAACTGAAGCCGGTGACCGCGCGTCAGTTCGATGCGTTGAAGAGCCTTCCCGAGCGTCCGCCGGCCGTCGTCGATCCCAACGCTCCCGATCCGATCGCCTCGATGATCGAAAAGATCGATCCCGACATGGTCACCGGCTCTCTGCCGGCTCCGGAGCCCGCCCAGTGACAGATTCCACGATGCCGCTCGTCGGCCACCACATCAAATGGCGTCAGCGCCTGATCCGCAGCCTGATTTACGGCAGCGAGGTCGATCGCGACGCCAAGGCGCGGGCGCGTGTCGGGCTGGCGATGATCGCGTTCGCGGTGGTGTACGGCGTGATAGCGTTCAAGCTGGTGATGATCGCGGTGGTCGGGGACGGCCACGGTTCGCGGCGCGGCGGGTCTCAGGATGCGGTCGCCACCGCGCGGCCCGACATCGTCGATCGCAACGGACAGATCCTCGCCACCGACGTGAAAACGCCGTCGCTGTTCGGCGAGCCGCGCCGGATCATCGACCAGGACGAAGCGGTGGAGCTGCTCACCGCGACGCTGCCCGACCTCGAAACTCAGGAGGTCCGCGAGCGGCTGGCGTCGAAGAAGGGCTTCGTCTGGCTGAAGCGCGAAATCACGCCGCGCCAGCAGGCCGAGATCAAGAAGCTGGGCATTCCCGGCATCGGCTTCCTGCGCGAGAACAAGCGCGTCTATCCGAACGCTGCCGAGGTTTCGCACCTGATCGGTCTGGTCAACATCGACAACCAGGGCATCGCCGGCATCGAGAAGTGGCTCGACACCAATGGCCTCGCCGATCTGCACCGCGCCGGCTTCGCATCCGACCGGATGCAGCGGCCGATCGAGCTGGCGCTCGACGTCCGCGTCGAGCATGCGCTGCGCGACGAACTGATGAAGGCCAAGGAGAAGTTCAGCGCCAAGGCGGCGTCCGGCCTGGTCTCCGACGTCAACACCGGCGAGATCGTCGCCATGGTGTCGCTGCCGGACTTCGATCCGAACAATCCGAAAGAGGCTAACGACCCCGACCGCATCAACCGGCTCACCACCGGCGTCTACGAGATGGGCTCGACCTTCAAGACGCTGACGCTGGCGATGGCGCTGGACAGCGGCAAGGCGACGCTGAGCTCGATGTACGATGCGCGCGGTCCGCTGCAATACGGCAAGTTCAAGATCCACGACGATCACCGGATGGGACGCTTCATCTCGCTGCCGGAAGTCTTCACCTATTCGTCCAACGTCGGCGCGGCGCGGATCGCGCTGGCTCAGGGCGTCGAGGCGCACAAGGCGTTCCTGAAGAAGATCGGCCAGCTCGACCGGCTGCGCACCGAGCTGCCGGAAAGCGCCTCGCCGCTGGTGCCGAAGCGCTGGGGCGAACTCAACACCATCACCATCTCGTTCGGTCACGGCATCGCGGTGGCGCCGTTGCAGGCGGTGATGGGCATCAACGCGATGGTCAACGGCGGCTATCTGATTCCGCCGACCTTCCTGAAGCGCACCCACGAGGAGGCGATGAAGGTGGCCAAGCGGGTGATCAAGCCGGACACCAGCGACAAGATCCGCTACCTGATGCGGCTCAACGCCGAGGTCGGTACCGCGCGTCAGGCCGAGCAGATCGCCAAGGGATACTATCTTGGCGGCAAGACCGGCACCTCCGAGAAGGTCATCAACGGCCGCTACGCCAAGAAGCAGGTGCTGAACTCGTTCACCGCCATCCTGCCGGCCGACAAGCCGAAATACCAGGTGCTGGTGATGCTGGACGAGCCGAAGGCGCTGCCGGAGACTCACGGTTTCATCACCTCCGGCTGGAACGCAGTGCCGACCGGCGGCAAGGTGATCGAGCGAATCGCGCCGCTGCTCGGGATCGAGCCGCGGTTCGATTTGCCGCCGCCGGACCGCCTCATTCTTGCGGCATCGCGGGGCGGTCAGTAACGCCGGTTCGGCCGGGCGGGGCGCGTGGCCGCCGAGTTGCGCTGCGCCCCGCTTGCGCTAAAAGCCTCTCAGGCGTGAGAACATCTGTCTCGAATCGGACGCCCGAGGACCATGAAGCTCCGCGATCTCTTCAGCGACGAGGCCGAGATTGCCGCGTCTGCGGCCGACGTCGCCATCGGCGGGATCGCCGTCGACAGCCGCGCGGTGAAACCGGGCGACCTGTTCTTCGCGCTCGCCGGCGCCAGGACCGACGGCGCACGCTTTGTCGCGGCGGCGGTTGCGGCCGGTGCGGTGGCGATCGCAGGCGACCATCGGCCCGAGGATGACCTCGCGGTGCCGTTCGTGCGGCTTGCCAATCCGCGCCTGGCGCTGGCGCTGGCCGCGGCGCGGTTCTACCCGCGCCAGCCCGAGGTGATCGCCGCGGTCACCGGCACCAGCGGCAAGACCTCGGTCGCGGCCTTCACCCGGCAGATCTGGCAGCGGCTCGGCCATGCCTCCGCCAGCATCGGCACGATCGGTCTCGTCACGCCGACGCGCAGCGTCTACGGCTCGCTGACGACGCCGGACCCGATCGCGCTGCATCGCTCGCTCGACGAGATCGCGGGCGAGGGCATCACCCATCTGGCGCTGGAAGCCTCGTCGCACGGGCTCGATCAGTTCCGCCTCGACGGCGTTCGCGTCGCCGCCGGCGGCTTCACCAATCTGTCGCGCGACCATATGGATTATCACCCCGACGTCGCGCACTATCTGAATGCCAAACTGCGGCTGTTCCGCAATCTGGTGCAGGACGGCGGCTCGGCGGTGATCTCCGCCGATCACGACTGTTCGGCGCAAGTCATCGAAGCGGCGCGTCAGCGCGGGCTGCGGCTGATCACCATCGGCCGCAACGGTGATCCGGACGCGGGGATCAAGTTGATCGACGCCGTGGTCGATGGCTTCGCGCAGCGGCTCACGATCGAGCATGCGGGGCGGCGCTACAGCATCAAGCTGCCGCTGGTCGGCGAATTCCAGATCGAGAACGCTCTGGTGTCGGCCGGCCTCGTGATCGGCACCGGCGGCGATGCGGCGGCGAGCTTTGCTGCGCTCGAACATCTCGAAGGCGCGCCCGGCCGGCTCGACTTGGTCGGAGCCCGCAATGGCGCGCCGGTGTTCGTCGACTACGCACATAAGCCGGATGCGCTCGCCAAGACGCTGCAGGCGCTGCGGCCTTATGCCAAGCGCCAGCTGGTGGTGGTGTTCGGCGCCGGCGGTGACCGCGACACCGGCAAGCGGCCGCTGATGGGCGCAATCGCCGCCGAGAACGCCGATGCGGTGATCGTCACCGACGACAATCCGCGCAGCGAAGATCCCGCCGCGATCCGCGCCGCGATCCTCGCTGCCGCGCCCGGGGCGCGCGAGATCGGCGACCGCGCCGAGGCGATCCGCACCGCGATCGGCGAATTGCAGCCCGGCGACGCGCTGGTGATTGCCGGCAAGGGACACGAGGTTGGGCAGATCGTGGGCGACACGGTGCTGCATTTCAGTGATCACGAAGCCGCGCACGCGGCGTTGTCAGCGAGCGCCGCATGAGCACAGACCCGTTATGGACCTCCGACGCGATGGCGGAGGCGATGGTCGCCACGCGTAGCGGAACGCTGCCGCGCGATGTGTTCGGCATCTCGATCGACAGCCGCACGCTGGCGCCGGGGGATGCGTACTTCGCGATCAAAGGCGATGTCCACGATGGCCATGATTTCGTCGCTGCGGCGCTCAATGCCGGGGCCGCGCTGGCGGTGGTCGAGAAGGCGCAGCGCGACAAGTTCGCCGCCGACGCGCCGCTCTTGGTCGTCGACGACGTGCTCGAGGGTCTGCGCCGGCTCGGCATCGCGGCGCGCTCGCGCCTGACCGCCAAAGTCATCGCGGTCACCGGCTCGGTCGGCAAGACTTCCACCAAGGAGGCCTTGCGCGCTGTGCTCGGAGCGCAAGGCCTCACCCACGCCTCGGTGGCGTCGTTCAACAATCATTGGGGTGTGCCGCTGACGCTGGCGCGCTGTCCGGCGAGCGTGGACTACGCGGTGTTCGAGATCGGCATGAACCATGCCGGCGAGATCGAACCTCTGGTGAAGATGGTACGGCCGCACATCGCCATCATCACCACGGTCGAACCGGTGCATCTGGAATTCTTTTCCGGCATCGAGGGCATTGCCGATGCCAAATCGGAGATCTTCTTGGGATTGGAGCCCGGCGGCATCGCGGTGCTCAATCGCGACAACCCGATGTTCGACCGGCTCAGCACCAACGCGCTACGCGCCAATGTCGGACGCATCGTCACTTTCGGCGCTGACCCGTCCGCCGATGCGCGGCTGCTCGACGTCGCGCTGCATGCCGATTGCTCGGCGGTGCACGCCCGCATTGTCGGCCACGACGTCACCTACAAGGTCGGCATGCCGGGCCGCCACATGGCGATGAATTCCCTGGCGGTGCTGGCTGCGGCGGAGCTGGCCGGTGCCGACCTCGCGCTCGCCGCGCTGGCGATGTCGCAGGTTCAGCCTGCCGCAGGCCGTGGCGCGCGCAGGACGCTTTGGATCGGCGCCGACGAAGCGATGCTGATCGACGAAAGTTACAACGCCAATCCGGCGTCGATGGCGGCTGCGCTCGGCGTGCTCGGCCGCGCCGAGATCGGGCTGCAGGGGCGGCGGATCGCAGTGCTCGGCGACATGCTCGAACTCGGCCCGACCGGGCCGGAGCTGCATCGCGGGCTGGTGGAGGCGGTGCGCACGCACGGCATCGACCTGGTGTTCTGCTGCGGACCGTTGATGCGCAATTTGTGGGACGCCCTTTCCTCCGGCAAACGAGGGGGCTATGCAGGCGACGCGGCCGGGCTCGAATCCCAGGTCGTCGCCGCGCTCAGAGCCGGCGACGCCGTGATGGTGAAGGGTTCGCTCGGATCCCGCATGAAAACGATTGTCACCGCGCTCGAGAAGCGCTTCCCCGGCAAGGCCGCGCGCGACGACGCTGCGGTGTAAGGCGGCTTGAATGCTTTATTGGCTGATCGACCTCTCCGGCTCGTTTCCTGCGTTCAACGTCTTCCGCTACATCACTTTCCGCACCGGCGGCGCGATGGTGACCGGGGCGCTGTTCGTGTTCATGTTCGGGCCTTGGATCATCGACAATCTGCGGCTGCGCCAGGGCAAGGGCCAGCCGATCCGCACCGACGGCCCGCAATCGCATCTGGTTTCGAAGAAGGGCACGCCGACGATGGGCGGCCTGATGATCCTGTCGGGGCTGACGGTCGGCACCGTGCTGTGGGCCAATCCGCTCAATCCTTATGTGTGGATTGTGCTGGCGGTGACGCTCGGCTTCGGCTTCGTCGGCTTCTACGACGACTACATGAAAGTCACCAAGCAGACCCATGCCGGCATCTCCGGCCGCACCCGGCTGCTGATCGAATTCACCATCGCCGCTGCGGCCTGTTTCGCGCTGGTGTGGCTCGGCCGTGCGCCGTTGTCGAGTTCGCTGGTGATCCCGTTCTTCAAGGAAGTGATGATCAATCTCGGCTGGGCGTTCGTGGCGTTCGGCGCGTTCGTGGTGGTCGGCGCCGGCAATGCGGTGAACCTGACCGACGGCCTCGACGGCCTCGCGATCGTGCCGGTGATGATCGCCGCCGCCAGCTTCGGGCTGATCTCGTATCTGGCCGGCAACGCGGTTTTCGCCGAATATCTGCAGATCAACTACGTCGCCGGCACGGGCGAACTGTCGGTGCTGTGCGGCGCGCTGCTCGGCGCCGGGCTCGGATTCCTGTGGTTCAACGCGCCGCCGGCCTCGATCTTCATGGGCGATACCGGCTCGCTGGCGCTCGGCGGCATGCTCGGCTCGATCGCGGTGGCGGTGAAGCACGAGATCGTGCTCGCGGTGATCGGCGGCCTGTTCGTGCTCGAAGCGGTGTCGGTGATTGTGCAGGTCGCCTCGTTCAAGCTCACCGGCAAGCGCGTGTTCAAGATGGCGCCGATCCACCACCACTTCGAACAGAAGGGCTGGACCGAGCCGCAGATCGTGATCCGGTTCTGGATCATCGCCGTGATGCTGGCGCTCGCCGGCCTGTCGACGCTGAAGTTGCGGTGACGTTGTTGATACGATTCCATCGGCACAACCTCGTCCTGAGGAGCGGCCCGCAGGGCCGCGTCTCGAAGGATGTGCCAAACAATCATCCTTCGAGACGCCCGCTGGCGCGCGCTCCTCAGGATGAGGTCGTCCTTGTAGTCGGAGCGTCGGCATGATCCCCGTCACCACTTTCGCAGGCCGCTCGGTCGCGGTGTTCGGGCTCGGCGGGTCTGGGCTGGCGAGCTGTCATGCGCTCAAAGCCGGCGGCGCCGAAGTGATTGCGTGCGACGACAATCTCGACCGCATGGTCGAGGCGGCGCAGGCCGGCTTCGTCACCGCGGATCTGCGCAATCTGTCGTGGGTCAATTTCGATGCGCTGGTGCTCACCCCCGGCGTGCCGCTGACGCATCCGGCGCCGCATTGGACCGTGCTGAAGGCGCAGGAGGCCGGCGTCGAAGTGATCGGCGACGTGGAGCTGTTCTGCCGCGAGCGCAAGGCGCACGCGCCGCACGCGCCGTTCGTCGCCATCACCGGCACCAACGGCAAGTCGACCACCACGGCGCTGATCGCGCATCTGCTGCGCGAGGCCGGCTGGGACACCCAGCTCGGCGGCAATATCGGCACCGCGATTCTGTCGCTGGAGCCGCCGAAGGACGGCCGCGTCCATGTCATCGAGATGTCGTCGTACCAGATCGACCTGACGCCCTCGCTCGACCCGACCGTCGGCATCCTGCTCAACGTCACCGAGGATCACATCGACCGCCACGGCACCATCGAGCACTACGCTGCGGTGAAGGAGCGGCTGGTCGCCGGCGTGCAAGAAGGCGGTACGTCGATCGTCGGCGTCGACGATGAGTTCGGCCGCGCCGCCGCGGACCGGATCGAACGTGCCGGCAAGCGGGTGGTGCGGATGTCGGTCCAGGGGCCGGTCGAGTCTGGGATCACCGCCGATCTCGACGCCATTCGCCGCATCGACGGCGGCGCCTCCAGCGAAGTCGCCAAGCTCGGCGGGATCGGTTCGCTGCGCGGCCTGCACAACGCGCAGAACGCGGCGGCCGCAGCGGCTGCGGTGCTGGCGCTCGGCGTTTCGCCCGAAGTGCTGCAGCGAGGGCTGCGCAGCTTCCCGGGTCTGGCTCACCGGATGGAACAGGTCGGCCGGCAGGGGACGACGCTGTTCGTCAACGACTCCAAGGCGACCAATGCGGATGCCGCTGCCAAGGCGCTGTCGTCGTTCGGCGACATCTTCTGGATCGCCGGCGGCAAGCCGAAGACCGGTGGCATCGAAAGTCTCGCCGAATACTTCCCGCGGATCCGCAAAGCCTATCTGATCGGCGAGGCGGCGGCCGAGTTCTCGACGACGCTGGAGGGGCGGGTGCCCTACGAAATCAGCCGGACGCTGGAGAATGCGGTCCAGGCCGCGGCTCGCGACGCCGCTGCTTCAGGCCTTGCCGAACCGGTGGTGTTGCTGTCGCCGGCCTGCGCGTCGTTCGACCAGTTCCGCAATTTCGAGATCCGTGGCACCAGGTTTCGTGAGCTGGTGACGGCGCTGAATGGCGTTGCGGCGGTGTGAGGCCGGGGGCACTGCGCCGCCTCTCAGACGCCGTCATCGCCCGCCTTCGCGGGGATGACGACGATGGCGGGATGACCGCTGTGCCCCGGAGATACAGACTCTTCCGTTCACATCTCAAATCCGCCTCAAAGCATTAACCCCCTAGCAACCACGTGGGCGCACCAATGGGCGATCTCTTTGCTCAGGATCGCCGATGATCTCCCGTGACCAACGCACCCCATTCAGCGAATGGTGGTGGACCGTCGACCGCGTGCTGCTGGTGGCGCTGATCGCGCTGATGCTGGCCGGCGTGATCCTGTCGCTGGCGGCGTCGCCGCCGGTCGCGACGAGGATCGGGCTCGATCCGTTCCACTTCTTCAACCGGCACGTCCTGTTCCTGTTTCCGTCGATCGTGGTGCTGATCGGGGTGTCGTTCCTGTCGCCGCGGCAGATCCGGCGCTCGGCGCTGGTCGTGTTCGCGCTGTCGGTCGCGCTGATCGTAGCCACGCTCCTGATCGGGCCGGAAGTGAAGGGCGCGCGGCGCTGGATCACGCTTGTCGGCATCAACATTCAGGCCTCGGAAATCGCCAAGCCGTCGTTCGTTATCCTCGCCGCGTGGCTGTTCTCCGAAGCGGCGCGGCGGCCGGAAATGCCGGCGACCTCGATGGCGATGATGCTGCTGCTGACGCTGGTGTCGCTGCTGGTGATGGAGCCGGATTTCGGCCAGACCATGCTGATCACCATGGTCTGGGGCTCGCTGTTCTTCATCGCCGGGATGCGCGTGATTTGGGTATTCGGGCTTGGCGCCACCGCGGCGGGCGGCTTGTTCGCCGCCTATCTGCTGGTACCGCACGTCGCCGGCCGTATCAAGCGGTTCATGAATCCGGCCTCCGGCGACACCTTCCAGGTCGACATGGCGAGCGAGGCGTTCAGCAATGGCGGCTGGTTCGGCCTCGGGCCGGGCGAGGGCATCGCAAAACGCAGCCTGCCGGACAGCCATACCGATTTCGTGTTCGCCGTCGCCGGCGAAGAATTCGGCATCGTGCTGTGTCTGGCGCTGCTGGCGTTGTTCGCCTTCATCGTGCTGCGGACGCTGTCGCGGGCCTATCGCAGCGAGGATCTGTTCTCGCGCTTCGCCGCGTCGGGACTGGCGATCCTGTTCGGCATTCAGGCCGGGATCAATATGGCGGTGAACCTGCAACTGATCCCCGCCAAGGGCATGACGCTGCCGTTCATCTCCTATGGCGGCTCGTCGATGGTGTCGCTGGCTTACGGCGTCGGGATGATGCTGGCGCTGACGCGGCAGCGGCCCAAGACCGAGGTCAATGCGATCGAGGCGGCGGGAAGCTACGCGTGAGGCCATGACCGACGCACCTTTGATCCTGCTCGCCGCCGGCGGCACCGGCGGCCATCTGTTCCCGGCCGAAGCGCTCGGCGTGGTGCTGATCCGCCGCGGCTATCGCGTCCGCCTGGTCACCGACCATCGCGCCACCCGCTACAGCGGGCTGTTCAGCGCCGAGATGACCGACGTGGTGCCGAGCGAGACGGTGCGCGGCCGTACCCCATGGGCGCTTGCACGCACCGGTCTGAAACTCGCGACCGGCGCGCTGCTCGCCTTCAACCTGATCGGGCGGCTGAAGCCAGCTGCGGTGGTCGGGTTTGGCGGCTATCCGACGCTGCCGCCGCTGCTCGCCGCGACCTGGCGCAAAGTGCCGACGCTGATCCACGAGCAGAACGCGGTGATGGGCCGTGCCAACCGCTTCCTCGCGCCGCGGGTCGACGCCATCGCCACCGGCTTTCCCGGCCACGAGACTGCGTGGCCGGCGCTGGCCGCGAAGATCACCAATACAGGTAACCCGATCCGGCCGGCGGTCGCCGATGCCGCGAACGTCGCCTACGATCCGCCGGCTGCCGGCGGGCCGCTGCGGGTGCTGGTATTCGGTGGCAGCCAGGGCGCCCGGGTGATGGCGGACATCGTGCCGCCGGCGCTGGAGAAGCTCGATCCGGCGCTGCTGGCCCGGCTGGTGCTGACCCAGCAGGTCCGCGACGAGGACATGGGGCGCGTTCGCGCGGTCTATGACCGCTTGAAGCTCAATTGCGAACTGGCGCCGTTCTTCACCGATCTGCCGCAGCGGCTGGCGACGAGCCAGCTCGTGGTGTCGCGCTCCGGCGCCGGCACCGTCGCCGAACTCGCGGCGATCGGCCGGCCAGGCATCCTGGTGCCGCTGCCCGGTGCGCTCGATCAGGACCAGTTCGCCAATGCCGGCGTGCTGACCGCAGCCGGTGGTGCGATCCGTATCGTTCAACCGGATTTTACTCCGGATCGTCTGGCTGCCGACATCGCCGCGCTGGCCGCCGATCCGGCCAAATTGGCCCAAATGGCCGCTTCTGCCCGCCAAATCGGCCGTCTGGATGCCGCAGAACGGCTCGCCGACGTGGTCGGACGGGTCGCGCGGGCCTAGCTCCGCTCAAGGAAAACGTCGCAACGGCGCATTTGCCGGACTTGTCCCGGCCATCCCCGTCTTGCATGAAGTGACCCTGAATCGCGAATGCCCTGGCAAATCCGGGGCGCGACCATCAACGATAGAGACCCTCCCCATGAGATTGCCGCGTCATATCGGACCCATCCACTTCGTCGGGATCGGCGGCATCGGCATGAGCGGCATCGCCGAGGTGCTGTGCAATCTCGGCTACACCGTGCAGGGCTCCGACGCATCCGAAAGCGCCAACGTCAACCGGCTGCGCGAAAAGGGCATCCAGATTCACGTCGGCCACCAGGCCGACAACATCAAGGGCGCCGACGTGCTGGTGGTGTCGACCGCGATCAAGCGCGACAACCCGGAACTGCTGGCGGCGCGCGCCCAACGCATCCCGGTGGTGCGGCGCGCCGAAATGCTGGCCGAGCTGATGCGGCTGAAGAGCTGCGTTGCGATCGCCGGCACCCACGGCAAGACCACCACGACCTCGATGGTCGCCGCGCTGCTCGATGCCGGCGAACTCGATCCGACCGTCATCAATGGCGGCATCATCAACGCCTACGGCACCAATGCGCGGCTCGGCGCCGGCGACTGGATGGTGGTGGAGGCCGACGAGAGCGACGGCACCTTCCTCAAGCTGCCGGCGGATGTGGCGATCGTCACCAATGTCGACCCCGAACATCTCGATCACTTCAAGACCTTCGAGGCGGTGCAGGACGCGTTCCGCAACTTCGTCGAGAACGTGCCGTTCTACGGCTTCGCCGTGATGTGCATCGATCATCCGGTGGTGCAGACGCTGGTCGGCAAGATCGAAGACCGCCGCATCATTACTTACGGCGAAAACCCGCAGGCCGATGCGCGGCTGCTCGATCTGACGCCGTCGGGCGGCGGCTCGAGCTTCAAAGTTGCGTTCCGCGATCGCAAGGCTGGCACCGCGCACGAGATCGCCGATCTGATGCTGCCGATGCCTGGCCGGCACAACGCGCTCAACGCCACCGCGGCGATTGCCGTGGCGCACGAATTGGGGCTCTCCGACGACACCATCCGCAAGGCGCTGGCGGCGTTCGGCGGCGTGCGCCGCCGTTTCACCAAGACCGGCGAATGGAACGGCGTCACCATCATCGACGATTACGGCCATCACCCGGTCGAGATCGCCGCAGTGCTGAAGGCGGCGCGGCAATCGACCTCCGGCAAGGTGATCGCCGTGGTGCAGCCGCATCGCTACACCCGGCTGCAGTCGCTGTTCGAAGAGTTCTGCACCTGCTTCAACGATGCGGATGCGGTGATCGTCGCCGATGTCTATCCGGCCGGCGAGGCGCCGATCGAAGGCGTCGACCGCGATCACTTCGTGCTCGGCCTGCGCGCCCACGGCCACCGCGAAGTGCATCCGCTGCAGGATTCCGCTTCGCTCGCCGGTGTCGTCGCCGGCCTCGCGCACAGCGGCGACTACGTGGTCTGCTTAGGTGCCGGCAACATCACCCAATGGGCCTACGCACTGCCCGGCGAATTGAAGGCGCTGGGCTGATGGTCGTGGCGCTGCGTGGCGCGGATGGCTGGGAGCAGGGCGGCCATGGACTGTTGGCTGTGCGGTCGGCAGTACCACCTCTCAACCCGTCATGGCCGGGCTCGTCCCGGGTACCCACGTCTTTGGCGGTGAACGTATGAGTTTTCCCGATCTCACGTCTGAGCTGAAAGCCGCGATGCCGGAGTTGCGCGGCCGGTTGCTCGGCAACGAGCCGCTGGCGCCGCTTACCTGGTTTCGTGTCGGTGGGCCGGCGCAGGTGCTGTTCACGCCGGCCGACGAGGACGATCTCGGCTACTTCCTGTCGCGCCTGCCGGCCGAGATTCCGGTGCTGTGCCTCGGGCTCGGCTCCAATCTGATCGTGCGCGACGGCGGCCTGCCGGGTGTCGCGATCCGGCTGTCGCCGCGCGGATTCGGCGAGCACCGTGTCGAGGGCGAAGTGGTGCATGCCGGTGCGGCCGCGCTCGACAAGCGCGTCGCCGAGACCGCCGCCGCAGCGCAGCTCGGCGGCCTCGAGTTCTACTACGGCATTCCCGGATCGATCGGTGGCGCGCTGCGGATGAATGCCGGCGCCAACGGCCGCGAGACCAAAGACGTGCTGATCGACGCAACCGCCTACGACCGCAGCGGCGCGCGCAAACTGTTCGACAACGCCGCGATGCAGTTCTCGTATCGCCACAGCGGCGCCGATCCTGCGCTGATCTTCACCTCGGCGCGGCTGCGCGGCACCCCCGCGACGCCGGACCACATCCGCGCCAAGATGAACGAGGTGCAGGCGCATCGCGAATTGGCGCAGCCGATCCGCGAGAAGACCGGCGGGTCGACCTTCAAGAATCCGCCCGGCCACAGTGCATGGCGATTGATCGACGCTGCCGGCTGCCGCGGCTTGCGCGTCGGAGGCGCGCAGGTCTCGGAGATGCACTGTAACTTCCTGATCAATGTCGGCGACGCCACCGCCGCCGACATCGAGACGCTCGGCGAGACCGTTCGCGCCCGCGTCAAGGCGCAGTCCGGCATCGAGCTGCAATGGGAAATCAAGCGGATCGGCGTCGGCCCTGCGCAGGGCTGAGCCGCTTGTTACTTCGGCGGCGGACCGGTCGGCAGCTCGGGCGTATCCGGTAACGACAAAACGTGCTCGAGCGGCAGCGGCGATACCCGGAAGATGCCGCTGAACGGATCCTCCTGCAACGCGATCAGGCCGAGCGCCACGATCGCTGCAGTGGCGAATACCGACAGTGCTGCGGCCATCGGGCGCGGCTTGTCGAGATGCACCAGCGCGAGTGCAACCTGGGTAACGACACCGAGGATCAGCACCGAAATCCATTTCAGGTCGCTGGTACGGTCGGTCGATAGGCTGATGCGGGTGTTGCGTGCGGTGCCGACCCGTACCGCCGAACTCAACAGGGCGACGTGGACGGCCGCACCGGAATCGCGGGTGATTGCCGGCGCGCTGATTTCGGTGAGCATCTTGTCGTAGGCGAGGCTGGTCGGCGGCGCGGCCATCCCATTCACCGTCGGCCATTCGTTCTTCAGCACCGAGTCGGCATAGCCCTTCAGGGCGATACGAATGTTGCGCATGTCGGATACGGCCGCGACGCTGAGCGTATAGACGTTCTGCAGTTCCCCGGCCTCGGTCTGGACCGCGCGTGTCGCCTGCCGATTCCGTTCGGCCACATCGTAGCCGAGGAAGCCGGTCAGCAGGCCGAACAACACCGCCACCGACGAAAAGAACGGTGCGACCACGCCTTGAAATTTCGCGATCGGTCCGCGCAGCGGCGAGGCGAATACCACCGCCATCAGCAGCGCCGCCACGCCGTAATACAGCAACGCCAGCGTTGCGAAGGTCCCTGAGGGTGGGAGGTCGAGCCAAGGCTGGATCATTTGTTTCTCTTCATGTCGCCGCAACGGATCGAAACATAACCGCTGCGAATCGTCGAACGGCCAATTGAATTTGTTCGATCTCGGCCGAACATGGCGGTTTTCGCCGTTATCGTCCACGGCGGCGCGCGAGGGGTTTGGCTGCTCTGCGCGTATCGAAGGTGAACCGTCACGGTTCCGCCCGAGGCGCCTGCCACGTCCTTCCTGGACAAAGTTGGAGTATCCCGCCTTGCCATCGCAATTCGCGCCCCGCTGGCGGGCTCTGAGCTGGCACGAAATCCTGCTGATCGCCGTCGTTGCGGTGTCGCTGTGCGTCTATCTTCCGATCGTGGTGCGGCGCTCCGTGGTGCACGGATTCGGCGACGTTCAGGTGTTCTTCCGCGCCGGCTGGGCGGTGTGGACCGGCTATCCGTTGTATCAGGTCGCCGATCATCACGGCTGGACCTATCACTATCCTCCGACCTTCGCGCTGCTGATGGGGCTGTTCGCCTATCCGCTCGAAGGCTTCTCCAAACCGGACTGGGCCCTGTCGCTCCCGGTTTCGGTCGGCGTTTGGTACGCCATCAGTGCGCTGGCGATGCTCGCTGCACTGAATTTGTGGGCCAAGGGACTGCAATGCTTCGCGCCGCAACCGCTCGATCAGGTCGGTTGGAACGGCTGGTGGTTGTTGCGGCTCGGGCCGCTGTTGGCCCTGCTGCCGTTCTTCGGCGATGGCCTTGGGCGCGGACAACTGAGCGCGGTGGTGCTGCTGACCATGGTGGCGTTCCTGGTGCTGTATGTACGTGGCCGCATCTACATGGCCGCCTGCGCGCTGGCGATCGGCTTCACCATCAAGCTCTTCCCGCTGGCACTGCTGATCTTCCCGGTGCTGCGAGGCGACTTCCGTACCGTGCTCGCCACGGCGGGCTTCAGTGCGGTGTTCCTGTTCGTGGTGCCGATGCTGTGCCTGGGGCCGTCCGAAGTGGTGACGCTGTACAGCGCGATGTGGACCGAGCATCTCAGCGGCATCATGACCGGCGTGCCGAATCCGAAGATCGCCGACGAGATCACCTTCACCTCCTACGACATGCTCAGCATCGGTGCGATGCTGGCGCGGATCGCAGCCGGCGGCCTGCCGGCGACCGACACGCTGCCGCGCTTCGCTACCGCCGGGCAGCTCGGGTTCGATGCAGTGTTTCTGATCGCGTTGGTGTGGATCGGCCATGGCCGGTTCTGGCGGCTCAACGGCCCGCAGCCGCAGCCGTCCGAAGCGCTGCTGATCGGCGGCGCGATCCTTGCTGCGGCGTTGCCGGTGATGCTGTCGGTGTCGCAACCGAACTATGTCGCCTTCGCAGCGCCGCTGGTTGCCGTGGTGCAGCTCGAAGCGTGGCGGCGAGCAGGGCGGGTCGGCATCGTGCCGGCGCTGGTTGCCTGGGCGGGCGTGATGTGGTTCGGCATGATCGCCACCGAAGGCGGCGTATGGGAGCCGCTGCAGGTAATCGGCCTGGTGACGCCGGCGCTGATCGTTCTGCTGATCTGGGGCCTGGCCTGTCTGCGACGCGCCGCCGCGCCGACATAAGGCTGCTTCTCCGAATCGTCCGAATCGGCAAAATGGTGCCGCGCGCCGGCCCGCGGGACGCAGCATTTGTCTTCGACTTCAGCAGGGACCACGCGGCGGATCGATCATGCGACACACCATTTTGTTCGGCGGCACCAGCAAAGAGCGTCTGGTGTCGGTCGCTTCGGCGCAGGCGCTGCACAATGCGCTGCCGGACGCCGATCTGTGGTTCTGGAACGACGACAACAGCGTCCATGCCGTTTCGGCGCAGGCGCTGCTGGCGCACGCGCGGCCGTTTGAAGAAGCGTTCGTGCCGGCCGGCGGACTGATCGGCCCGCTCGAAGCTGCGCTCGATCGCGCCGCAACGGAGCAGCGGTTGCTGGTGCTCGGGCTGCACGGCGGCGCCGCAGAGAACGGCGAATTGCAGGCGATGTGCGAACTGCGCCGCGTGCCGTTCACCGGTTCGGGCGCGGCAGCGTCGCATCTGGCGTTCGACAAGGTCGCCGCCAAGCGTTTCGCCGCGATCGCCGGCATCCGCACGGTGACCGGGGTCGCGCTCGCCGATGCCGAGGCGGCGCTCCAGGAGCATGGCAGGCTGATCGCCAAGCCGACCCGCGACGGTTCGAGCTACGGACTGTTCTTCATCAACGCCAGGCAGGACCTGGTGGCGGTCCGCAATGCGTCCAAGACCGAAGACTATCTGATCGAGCCGTTCGTCGCAGGGATCGAGGCGACCTGCGGCGTGCTCGAGGCCGAAGACGGCTCGCTGTCCGCGCTGCCGCCGATCGAGATTGTCCCGGCGGACGGCGGCTTCGATTACACGGCGAAATATCTCGCCAAGTCCACCCAGGAGATTTGCCCCGGCCGGTTCGCCCCTGAGGTCGCGGCAGAGATCATGGATTTCGCCGTGCGGGCGCACCGGGTGATGTCGTGCCGCGGCTACTCGCGCTCCGACTTCATCGTCGGCAAAGACGGTCCGATTTTCCTGGAGACCAACACGTTGCCGGGGCTGACCAAGGCTTCGCTCTATCCCAAGGCTTTGAACGCACAGGGGATCCCTTTCGTCGACTTCCTGCACGGCCAAATCGCTCTCGCTGAGCGCGCGCTACGGAACTGAGCGGGCGCGGCCGGTTCCCTCCGGAAGGGGTGTCAGAAAAGCCGCGATTTCGCCGCAAATCCTTCTCAGGACGCAACAAATTCGGTTCTGCGCAGGCCTGCTTTACGATTTGTTTACCAGGAGGGCCGAAGGTTAACGCTGGCGGCGCATCCTGGCGCTCGGCTGTCGTGGCGTAAGCCGGGCGGAGCAGTTTTCTTCCGTTTCGGTCTCACATTGCAACAGACGGTCCGGCCCGCGGTCGGGTCCGGAACCACCGAGACGTCACTTGCGCGATTGCCCGAAGTAGGCGCGGGCGCAACGTGTAACGAGCTCTTGCAATGGACGGTGGAGGGCGCCTCGCCCGGTCGTCGAGACTGTCGAGGCTTCAGTCTGACCTGAAAGCGGTCTCCCTTGCGGTGGCAGCGCTGCTGCGTGAACGTCGTTCGCGCAAGAAGCAGGTGCGGCCGCAGGCTCTGGTGCGGCCCGAGCCGCAGCGCGGTGTGATCGCCGTGCTGGAGCGTTGGCTGCCGCGTCGGGTTGGAGTGGCTTTCACCGCGTTGATCCTGCTCGGCAGCGCCGGCATGGGGATCGTCAAAGGCGGTCATGTCGATGAATTCGTCCAGGCGCTCGACGATACCCGCAACGGCGCCGCCAATCTCGCCGGATTTCGTATCAAGCAGGTCGCGATCAGCGGTCGTAAGCAGCTCACCCAGGACGAGATCCTTGCGATCGGCGGCATCACGGGACGCTCGTCGCTGCTGTTTCTCGACGCCGGCGCGGTGCGCGACAAGCTGAAGGCGAACCCGTGGATCGCCGACGCGACCGTATTGAAATTCTATCCGGGCGAATTGCAGATCGACATCACCGAGCGCACCGCGTTCGCGCGCTGGCAGCTCGATGGCCACATGTCGGTGATCGCCGACGACGGTGCTGTACTCGAACCCTATGTGGCGCGCCGGTTTCTGTCGCTGCCGCTGGTGGTGGGGAAGGGCGCCGGCGAACGTGCCAAGGATTTCATCGCGCTGCTGAAGCGCTACCCGCAGGTATGGTCGCAGACCCGCGCCATCGCCCTGGTCGGCGAGCGGCGCTGGAACGTCTGGTTCACCAGCGGCCTCGTCATCAGGATGCCCGAGCACGATGTCGGCAATGCGCTGACGCTGCTCAGCCAGCTCGATCAGAGCGACAAGCTGTTCTCGCGCGACATCACCGCGATCGATATGCGGCTGCCGGACCGTTTGACGGTGCGGCTGTCGGACGCCGCCTTCAAGGCGCGCGAAGAGCAGTTCAGCAAAGACAAGAAAATCAAGAAGAAGGCTGGTGACGCGTGACCGTCTTCGATCGCACTCAGACGCCGAAGACCCGGCCGATGCCGCCACATCGCACTGCGATGGTGGCGTCGCTCGATATCGGGACCAGTAAGATCGCCTGCATGATCGCGCGGCTGAAGCCGTGTCCGCCGCAGGAGGCGCTGCGCGGCCGGACTCATGCCATCGAACTCGTCGGCTACAGCCAGATCCAGTCGCGCGGCGTCAAGGCCGGCGCCGTGGTCGACATGGCCGAGTGCGAGAAGGCGATCCGCCACGCCGTCGCGCTCGCCGAACGGATGGCGAAGGTGCGGGTGGAATCCGTTCTGCTGTCGGTCTCCGCCGGCCGGCTGCAGGGCCAACTGATCGAGGCTGCCTCGGACATCAGGGGCGGGGCCGTCACCGCCGAAGACATCAGCCGCGTCACTTCGACCGGCATGCATCACGCCACCGGCATCGGCCGCGCCGTGCTGCATGCGCTGCCGGTCGGCTACACGCTCGACGGCGTCAAGGGCATCCGCGATCCGCGCGGCATGGTGGCGCGCCAGTTCGGCGTCGACATGAACGTGGTGACCACCGACGCCACCGTCGCCAAAAACCTGATGCTTGCAGTCGAGCGCTGCCACCTCGAAGTCGAGGCGATGGCCGCGAGCCCTTATGTCGCCGGCCTGTCGATGCTCACCGACGACGAACTCGATCTCGGCGCCGCACTGGTCGAGATGGGGGCTGGTACCACGACGATCGCGATCTATTCCGGCGGACGCTTCGTCCACGCATCCGGATTTGCGGTCGGCGGGCATCACATCACGATGGATCTGGCGCGCGGATTGGGTGCGTGCATTGCGGATGCCGAGCGAATCAAGACGTTATATGGCACGGTGCTAACTGGCGGTTCCGATGCGCGCGAGTTGATGTCGATCCCGGCCGCCGGGGACGAGCGGGATGGCCCGCAAGTGATCTCCCGCGCCACGATCGCGAACATCATCCGGCATCGGGCCGAGGAGATTTTTGAAATGGTCAGGGACCGGCTGGCGGATTCGCCGTTCGCAGCAGAGCCCCGGGCGCGGGTGGTGCTCAGCGGCGGCGCGTCGCAGCTCACCGGCGTGCCCGAGCTCGCCACGCGGATTCTCGGCCGTTCGGTGCGGGTCGGCCGGCCGCTCGGTGTCGGCCGTCTGCCGAACGAAGCCAAGAGCGGATCGTTCGCGGTTCCGACCGGCCTGCTGGTGTATCCGCAATACGCCCATCTCGAGCACATCGAGCCCCGCCACACCCGCCACATTCGAGCCGATGCCCATGCCGGTTACTTCGGCAAAGTCGGCCGTTGGCTGCGCGAGGGCTTTTGATGACTCTTTTCCGCCCCCTTCCGCCATCACAGATCGTCCAGGCCAGTTGCCGGGGACTTCACGAACCAACGCGCGCGTAATCGAGAGGCAATCATGACCATCAATCTCAACGTCCCGGACATTCGCGAGCTGCGGCCCCGGATCACCGTGTTCGGCGTCGGTGGCGCCGGCGGCAACGCGGTCAACAACATGATCACGGCCGGGCTCGACGGCGTTGACTTTGTGGTCGCCAACACCGACGCGCAGGCGTTGACGATGTCGAAGGCGCAGCGCCTGATCCAGATGGGCACGCAAGTGACTCAGGGGCTGGGCGCCGGCTCGCAGCCGGACGTCGGCTCGGCCGCCGCCCAGGAAGTCATCGACGAAATTCGCGACCACCTCTCGGGCGCCAATATGGTTTTCGTCACCGCCGGCATGGGCGGCGGCACCGGCACCGGCGCCGCGCCGGTGATCGCCAAGGCCGCGCGCGAGATGGGTATACTGACCGTCGGCGTGGTGACCAAGCCGTTCCACTTCGAAGGCGCGCGCCGGATGCGCACCGCTGAGAGCGGCATCACCGAGCTGCACAAGGTGGTCGACACTCTTCTGATCATCCCGAACCAGAACCTGTTCCGGGTCGCGAACGAAAAGACCACCTTCGCCGACGCGTTCGCGATGGCCGACCAGGTGCTGTATTCGGGCGTTGCCTGCATCACCGACCTGATGGTCAAGGAAGGACTGATCAACCTCGACTTCGCCGACGTCCGCGCCGTGATGCGCGAGATGGGCAAGGCGATGATGGGCACCGGTGAAGCCTCCGGCGAGAAGCGCGCGCTGACCGCCGCCGAAGCCGCAATCGCCAATCCGCTGATCGACGATTCCTCGATGAAGGGCGCACGTGGCCTGTTGATCTCGATCACCGGCGGCAAGGATCTGACGCTGTTCGAAGTCGACGAAGCCGCAACCCGAATTCGCGAAGAGGTCGATCAGGACGCCAACATCATCGTCGGCGCGACCTTCGACGAGAGCCTCGACGGCATCATCCGCGTGTCGGTGGTCGCCACCGGCATCGAGCAGGCGCAGTTGTCGCGCAACGCCGGCACCCCGGCGGCTGCGCCGACGAGTGCGGTGGGAAACGATAGCCGCTTGGCCGAGCTGACGGCCAAGCTGCGGGCAGACAATCAGCGGATCGCCGAAGCCGCCGCGATGCGCGCCGCCCAGGCCTCCGCTGCTCCGGTCGCCGCTGCCGCCGAATCGGCTCCGCGCCAGGCCGCCAATGTCGAGCGCGCTGCGCTCGCCGCGATCGCCGCCGCCGTCGGCAACGAACCGATGCCGCAGGCCGAGACCCCGGTTCAGCCGGCGTCTTACGGCGACGTCACCGTCCGCCCGATCCCGCAGAAGCCGTCGCTGTTCCCGGATCCGGAACAATCGCGTGCCGTGGCCGAAGAGCCGACCGCGCCGGAAGCCTTCGTGCCGCCGGCGGCCGACCGCGCCGCAATGCGTCCGCCGCGGATGCCGCGGTTCGATGAACTGCCGGTGCCTGCCCAGAACGAAATTCGCCAGGCCCGCGGCGACGCCGAAGACGATCACCCGCAGAAGAATCGGCTGTCGCTGCTGCAGCGTCTCGCCAACGGCCTCGGCCGCCGCGAGGACGAGCCGGTCGAAGCGCCGGCGATGGCTGCCCGCCACGGCGGTCCGCAGATGCCGCCGCTGCCGGATCGCCGGCCGCAGCGCAGCGTCGCCGAGCAGATGGGTAAGGAACCGGTGTCTGAGTACGCCAAGCGCCAGGCGCCCCAGGGTCTCGATATCCACGGCCGCCCGGCACCTGTTGCTCCCGCGCCACAGGGCGACGACCATCTCGATATCCCCGCCTTCCTGCGGCGGCAGGCGACCTGAAACAATGTCTGAAATCTGACGTGATCCAGGGCCTCGGCGAACCGCCGGGGCCCTTTTTTGTGGCAAGCCTCGGTTCTGGTCTCTGCCGTCTAAGTTACTGAAATATCGTCAGATTGCGACTTTAGGCGAATTTTAAGAAAAGCCGTGACGATCACGATTGATGTCGAATTCGATCGCGGGGCGGCGGTAATACGGCGGAGTTGGGGTAACAATCCGTAAAAAAGCGTGAGTTGGCGCGATTTGGGGCAGTGCTATGGTCAATCACGACTTGGGGACGCACAGAGCGAGTCGTCCGGCCGCTGAGACTGGACCGATTTCCGCACTGCGTCAGTGGGACACTTTACTTATGAAGTTCAGCCGGCAAACCACGCTGCGTTCGCAAGCCACGGTGACGGGCGTAGGTGTTCATTCGGGCCGTCCTGTGACTCTGACGTTGGGACCCGCAGACATCGATGCGGGTTTTCTTTTTGTCCGGACCGGACTTGATGGCGCCGATCGCGAGATCAAGGCGACGTCGAAATCGGTGGTCGCCACCGAGCTGGCCACGGTTCTGGGCGACAGCGACGGGCCGCTCGTTTCCACCGCCGAACACGTCCTCTCCGCGCTGCGCGGCATGGGCATCGACAACGCCACGATCGAAGTCGACGGCCCCGAAGTTCCGATCATGGACGGCAGCGCTGCTCCGTTCGTTGCCGCCATCGATCAGGCCGGCCTTCGCGAGCAGACCGCACCCCGCCGGTATCTCCAGGTTCTGAAGCCGGTGTCCGCTGCTATCGGCGAATCGTTCGGCGAATTCCGCCCCTATGCGTCCGGCTTCCGCGTCGAAGTCGAAATCGACTTCACCAACCCGCAGATCGGCAAGCAGAAATACGCGCTCGCGGTCGAGCCGGAGATGTTCCGCCGCGAAGTTTCGCGCGCCCGCACCTTCGGCCGGATGAGCGATGTCGCCCGGCTTTGGAAAATGGGCTACGCGCTCGGCGCCTCGTTCGAAAACTCGGTGGTGTTCGACGAAGACCGTCTGCTGAATCCGGAAGGCCTGCGCTTTTCCGACGAATGCGCCCGCCACAAGGCGCTTGATGCGATCGGCGACCTTGCGCTCGCCGGCCTGCCGATCCTCGGCGCCTATCGCTCGGTGCGCGGCGGCCACAAGCTCAACCACACCGCGCTCACCGCTCTGCTGGCTGATCGCAGCGCCTGGCGGGTGATCGAAGCCGAGCCGGCGCGCCGCGCGGTGCGTGGTCACGCCGAGGCCGTCACCGGTCTGGTCGGCGGCATGGTGGCTCCGGCCTACGGCCCGGACGTGTCCTGAACGCAACAGGCGCGCGCTGCTTTTCCACATCGTTGCCGCCGGTTAACCGATTGGGCCGGCCGCCTTATTCCCGGCGAATTGGCTGCTTACCCGGTTGGTGAAGTCGCCTTTTTCGGCTAAACAGCCGTCGGTTGCTTTCGCGCTTCCGGCGCAGGTCGATGGCTGCAGGCCACCGCGGCCTTGGTCGAATGCCGGGGCACACCGTTCTCCATTGGTCGGGTTGGAATTGATGTCGGTACAGCGGATCGCGCTCGGACTGCGGAACGGGGAAACTTCGCGCAGGGGCGATCGCCTGCGGCGCGGCCTTCCGATGATCTTCAGTCTGCTGGCGCTGTCGCTGCCGCTCGGTGGCTGCGGCACTGGCGCGATCTGGGACAAGTTCCTGGCCAAAGACGACAAGATGATCGATGAGCCGGCGGACAAGCTCTACAACGAGGGCTTGTACTTGATGAACAAGGACAAGGACACCAAGGGCGCCGCCAAGAAGTTCGAGGAAGTCGACCGCCAGCACCCGTATTCGGATTGGGCGCGCAAATCGCTGCTGATGTCCGCCTACGCTTATTATCAGGCCGGCGACTACGACAGCTGCATCGGCGCCGCCACCCGCTACGTCACGCTGCATCCCGGCAGCCCCGACGCGGCTTATGCGCAGTATCTGATCGCGGCGTCGAATTACGACCAGATCCCGGACATCTCGCGCGACCAGGGCCGCACCGAAAAGGCGATCGCGGCGCTCGAAGAGGTGATCCGCAAATATCCGACCTCCGAATACGCCACCAGCGCCAAGCAGAAGCTGGAAGGCGCCCGCGACCAGCTCGCCGGCAAGGAGATGGATATCGGTCGCTATTACATGAGCAAGCGCGACTATGCCGCGGCGATCAACCGCTTCAAGACCGTGGTGACGCGCTACCAGACCACCCGCCACGTCGAAGAGGCGCTGGCGCGGCTGACCGAGGCCTATATGGCGATCGGTATCGTCGGCGAGGCGCAGACCGCCGCCGCCGTGCTTGGCCACAATTTTCCTGACAGCAAGTGGTACAAAGACGCCTACACTCTTGTAAAGTCGGGTGGACTCGAACCGACCGAGAACAAGGGCTCCTGGATCTCTAGGTCGTTCAAGAAACTCGGCCTCGGATAGGACCTGTCTCTCATGCTGGCGCGCCTTTCGATCCGCGATATCGTGTTGATCGAGCGGCTCGACATCGAATTTTCACGTGGCCTTGCAGTGCTGACCGGCGAAACCGGCGCCGGCAAATCGATTCTGCTCGATGCCTTTGCACTGGCGCTTGGCGGTCGGGGCGATGCCGCGCTGGTCCGCCACGGCGCCGAGCATGGGCAGGTCACCGCCAGTTTCGATGTCGCCAAAACCCATCCGGCGTTCGCGATTCTCAAAGCCAACGGCCTCGACGACCGTGAGGTCGATGAATCCGGCGAACTGATCCTGCGCCGCGTCCAGCTCGCCGACGGCCGTACCCGCGCTTTCATCAACGACCAGTCGGTCAGCGTGCAGACCCTGAAAGCGGTCGGCGCGACGCTGGTGGAGATTCACGGTCAGCACGACGAGCGGGCGCTGGTCGATGCGGCGACGCATCGCCGCCTGCTCGACGCCTTCGCCGGACTCGACAAGGACGTCGCCGCGCTGGAGACGCTGTGGGACGGCCGCCGCACCGCGCGCGCCGCGCTCGACGCCCACCGCGCCGGGATGGAGCGCGCCGCGCGCGAGGCCGATTATCTGCGCCATGCCGCCGACGAGCTGAAGCAGCTCGCGCCGCAGGACGGCGAGGAGACCTCGCTGGCCGAGCGCCGCGCCACCATGATGCAGGGCGAGAAGATCGCAGCCGATTTGCGCGAGGCGCAGGAGGCGGTCGGCGGGCATCATTCGCCGGTGGCTTCGCTCGCCGCCGCGGTGCGCCGGCTGGAGCGCCGCGCCGGCTCCGCGCCGCAGCTGGTCGAGCCGGCGGTGAAAGCAATCGACGCCGCCATCAATGCGCTGGAGGAGGCCGACCAGCTCCTCAATGCGGCGCTCGCGGCGGCCGATTTCGACCCCTTGGAGCTGGAGCGGATCGAGGAGCGGCTGTTCGCGCTGCGCGCCGCCGCCCGCAAGTATTCGACGCCGGTGGATTCGCTCGCCGCGCTGGCGGCGCAATACGTCGCCGACGTCGCGCTGATCGATGCCGGCGCCGATCGGCTCGTCGTGCTGGAGAAGGCCGCGGCCGAGGCCGACGCCCGCTATGATGCGGCGGCGGCGAAGCTGTCGGCCGCGCGCACCAAGGCGGCCGACAAGCTCAACAAGGCGGTCGGCGCCGAGCTCGCGCCCCTCAAGCTCGAACGCGCCAAGTTCATGACCCAGGTCGAGGCCGATGCGGCGGCTCCAGGGCCGCAGGGCATCGACCGCGTCGAATTCTGGGTGCAGACCAATCCGGGCACGCGGCCGGGCCCGCTGATGAAGGTCGCCTCCGGCGGCGAGCTGTCGCGCTTCCTGCTGGCGCTGAAGGTGGTGCTGTCCGACAAGGGCTCGGCACCGACCCTGGTGTTCGACGAGATCGATACCGGCGTCGGCGGCGCGGTCGCCGATGCGATCGGAGCCCGGCTGGCGCGGCTCGCCTCCAAGGTCCAGGTGATGGCCGTGACCCACGCCCCCCAGGTCGCCGCCCGCGCCGACCAGCACCTCTTGATCTCGAAAGCCGCCCTCGACAAGGGCAAACGCGTCGCCACCCGCGTCGCCGCGCTGGAACTAGACCACCGCCGCGAAGAAATCGCGCGGATGCTGGCAGGCGCGGAGATCACCGCAGAGGCGAGGGCGGCCGCGGACCGGCTGATCAAGGCGGCGGGGTAGGGGGGCTCCTCCCAGTGGCAGAGATTCCGGGTTCGCGAGCTTTCGCTCGCGCCCCGGAATGACTCGCTGAGGGGCCGTTTCTCAACACGCCGTCATTCCGGGGCGCGCGCAGCGCGAACCCGGAATCCCGAGGTTCAGGGCACCCGGCCCCGGCCTATCGCACGATCGTCTCGAACAGATCCTCCCAGCCCGGATTGTCCCGCTCGATCAACGCCACTTTCCAGGCGCGCCGCCACTTCTTGATCTCCTTTTCCCGGGTGATTGCGGAGATCGGGTCGTCGTGGATTTCGAACCACACCAGTCTGGCGATGTTGTATTTCGAGGTGAAACCCGGCACGGCTTTGGTGCGATGCTCGTAGACCCGGCGGACGAGGTCGTTGGTGACGCCGACATACAGCGCACCGTCTTTCCGGCTGGCGACTAGGTAGACATAATAGGCCACCGGCGCCTCGCGCGCGGCGAGATTCCGGGTTCGCTTGCGTGCCGCAAGCGCCCCGGAATGACTCGCGGTGAACTCAGTAAGTTAGCCCCAAGGTCATTCCGGGGCGCGAGCGTGAGCTCGCGAACCCGGAATCTCAAGTGCGAAAAATGACTGTGAAGAAAAATCCCGCCCCCGACATTGCCACCCTCACCAAATCGAAAGCCAAGGTGGAGCTGATGCGGCTTCGCCTCGTGATCGAGGGCCACGACAAAGCGTACTATCAGGACGACGCGCCCAAGATTTCGGATGCTGACTATGACGCCTTGCGCCGCCGGCTGGAGGCGATCGAGCAGAAGTTTCCCGAACTGGTGAGCGGGGATTCGCCGACACAGACCGTCGGCGCGGCGCCGGCGCGCGGCTTCGCCAAGGTTCAGCACGCGGTGCCGATGCTGTCGCTCGGCAACGCCTTCGCGGACGACGAGGTCACCGAATTCGCCCTGCGCGTGCAGCGATTTCTCAAGCTCGACGACGTGCCGGCGATCGTTGCCGAGCCCAAGATCGACGGCCTGTCGCTGTCGCTGCGCTATGAGCATGGCGAGCTGGTGCGCGCGGCGACGCGCGGTGACGGCTTCACCGGCGAGGACGTCACCGCCAATGTCCGCACCATCGCCGACGTGCCGAACATGCTGAAGGGCAAGCACATCCCCGCTGCCTGCGAGCTGCGCGGCGAGGTCTATATGCTGAAGCAGGACTTCCTCGCGCTGAACAAGCGCCAGGAGGAGGCCGGCGAGACCGTGTTCGCCAATCCGCGCAACTCCGCCGCCGGCTCGCTGCGGCAGAAGGACGTGGAGGTCACCCGGTCGCGCCCCCTGAAGTTCTTCGCCTATGCGTGGGGCGAGATGAGCGACTATCCGATGGAGGAGCCGACCCAGCACAAGATGCTGCAATGGCTCGATCACGCCGGCTTCGTCGTCAATCCCGAGATCACGCTGTGCCACAGCGTCGAGGATGCGCTCGCGTTCTATCGCCGGATCGGCGACAAGCGCGCGTCGCTGCCCTATGACATCGACGGCGTGGTCTACAAGGTCGACCGGCTCGACTATCAGGAACGCCTCGGCTTCGTGTCGCGCAGTCCGCGCTGGGCGATCGCGCACAAATTTGCCGCCGAGCAGGCGACGACCGTGCTGGAGAAGATCGATATCCAGGTCGGCCGCACCGGCGCGATGACGCCGGTGGCGCGGCTGCAACCCGTGACGGTCGGCGGCGTCGTGGTGCAGAACGCGACGCTGCACAACGAGGACTACATCAAGGGCATCGGCAACGACGGCGAGCCGATCCGCGATGGTGTCGACATCCGCGAAGGCGACACCGTGGTGGTGCAGCGCGCCGGCGACGTGATTCCGCAGATCGTCAGCGTGGTGATGGAGAAGCGGCCGGAGTCCGCCGAACCGTATCACTTCCCGCATAAGTGCCCGGTGTGCGGCAGCCACGCGGTGCGCGAAGAGGGCGAGGCGGTGTGGCGCTGCACCGGCGCGCTGATCTGCCCGGCGCAGGCGGTAGAGCGGCTGAAGCACTTCGTCTCGCGGCTCGCCTTCGACATCGACGGGCTCGGCGAAAAGCAGATCGAGCTGTTCCACGAGCGCGGCTGGGTGCAGGAGCCGGCCGACATCTTCACGCTGAAAGCCCGCAATGCCGAGCTGAAGCTCGAACAGCTCGAAGGCTATGGCGAGACCTCGGTGCGCAACCTGTTCGCCGCAATCGATGCGCGGCGCACGATCGAGCTGCACCGGCTGATCTTCGCGCTCGGCATCCGCCATGTCGGCGAGGGCAACGCCAAGCTGTTGGCGCGGCATTACGGCACGCAGGATGCGTTCCTCAGCGCGATGCGCGCCGCCGCCGACGCCCAGACCGAGCAAGGCAACACGTCGGAGGCCTATCAGGATCTCGACAACATCGCCGGCATCGGCGACGTGGTGGCGGAAGCGGTGGTCGAGTTCTTCGCCGAGGAGCGCAACATCAAGGCGCTCGATGCGCTGCTGGCCGAACTCACCGATGTGCTGCCGGCCGAGCAGGCACGGCGCGACACGGCGGTCGCCGGCAAGACCGTGGTGTTCACTGGCTCGCTCTCGAAATTCACCCGCGACGAAGCCAAGGCCGCGGCGGAGCGATTGGGGGCCAAGGTGGCCGGCTCGGTGTCGAAGAAGACCGACTACGTCGTCGCCGGCGAAGATGCCGGTTCGAAGCTGACCAAGGCGAAAGACCTCGGCGTCACCGTGCTGACCGAAGACGAGTGGCTGGCGCTGATCGGAAACTGACCCCGTCATTCCGGGGCGCGCGGAACGCGCGAACCCGGAATCTCGAGGTGTTCTGCCGATCGACATTCCGGGTTCGCTCACTTCGTGAGCGCCCCGGAATGACTCGTTGGGGCGCTTCGATGTGAACGCGTGAGCCTCTGGGATGACGGTGAAGGATCGCCGATCTACACCAGCGTCTCTTCTTCCGCCTTTTCGATCAGTTCCTCGGTCGCGATCAGATTGCGGCGCGGCACCAGGAAGATCATCGCCGAGGCGCAGGCGAGTGCCGTTCCGAAGATCGCGATGTTGAGCGGCAACGGCGTGGCGAAATGGCCGCCTAGCCAGGCGCCGGCCTGTGAGCACAGCGAGCCGAACCCGAATTGGGTGAAGCCCATCAGACCGGATGCGGTCCCAGCGGCCTGCGGGCGGATGCTGATCGCGCCGGCGGCAGCATTGGCCATTACCGCGGCGTTGCCGAACATGATGATCATGTGGGTGCCGAACAGCCAGCTCGGCACCTGATTCCAGCCGAGGATGCCCCACGCCAGATTGAGCAGCGCGCCGACGATCTGCAAGCTGAGCCCGAACCAGATCAGCCGGTCGAGCGAATGCCGCGGCGAGAACTTCACGCAGAACACGTTGCCCATCAGATAGGCGAAGCCGGAGCTGGCGAACCATGCGCCGTACTCGGCGCTGCTGCGGCCCATCTGCGTCACCACGACGTAGGGGCCGCCGCCGGCGAAGATGAAGATGATCGCCGACGCCAGCACCTGGCACAGCACGTAGCCGATGAAGGCGCGGCTGCCGAACAGGCTGCGCAGGTCGGTGCGGAAGCCGCCGCGCTGCGCGGCCGGCGCGCCGCTGCGGCGGCTCGTTTCCGGCAGCGCCAGCGTGATCGCGGCGGCGACGACGACCGCTCCGGCGGTGACGGCGTAGAAGATCGCGCGCCAGCCGAACGCGGTTTCGATCACGCCGCCGGCGAGCGGGCTCAGCATCTGCGCGATCATCATCACGGCGATCACGAGACTGAGCATGCCGCCGACGCGGTCGCGGCTGTAGAGATCGCGGATGATGGCGCGGCTGATCACCATGCCGGACGCGCCGCCGAGCGCCTGCAGGAAGCGCAGGGCGATCAGTTGCGGCAGGGTCTGCGCGAAGATGCAGCCGATGCTGGCGGCGACCATCAGCGCCAGCCCGCCTAGCAGCACCGGGCGGCGGCCGAAACGGTCGGACAACGGCCCCATGATCAGCTGCGAGCAGGCCAGCCCGACCATGTAGAGCGACACGGTCATCTGCGCGACCGAGATGTCGCTGGAAAAATCGCTCGCCAGCACGGGGAGCGCCGGCACGAAGATGTACAGCGCGATCGGCGCCGCACCGTTCATCAGCACCAGCAGCAGGAGCAGCAGCTTCGACGGCGGCAGGTCGCGCCGGCTGGCGTCGATCGTTGCGTATCTGCCGACGATTCCGTGCATGCGAGAGCGGTTCCCGACGGGCCTGCCGTGGCGAAGGATGTGAGCTGGTGAAACGACTGTAGCCTGCCAGGGCAATGCTAACAGGCGGTTTTTCGGCATAAGGCTATGCGGAAGGCGGGCGAGGGGCTGCTGGTCGTCGGGCCGCACAGGCCTCGGATCGGTGTCATTCGCGCGCAGACTCTCAACCTGTCATTCCGGGGCGCGTGCGCAGAAACTCTCGCGTGTCATTCCGGGGCGCCGCGCAGCGGCGAACCCGGAATCTCGAGGTTAGTGTGCGCGACGCAGCTCCAGGCCGTGCCCGCTTCAGATTCCGGGTTCGCGAGCTGGCGCTCGCGCCCCGGAATGACTCGGGGAGAGGGTGGCACTCACCGCTTCAGGCGCTCAGGCCTCCAACGGCGCGGTCGCAGCGTCCAGCCAGAGCTGGGTCGGGCCGTCGAGGTGGGGGCGGACGGTTTCGCGGACGCGGGTGTGGTAGGCGTCGAGCCAGGATCGCTCCTCGGCGCTGAGCATCGCGACGTCGATCAGCCGGCGGTCGATCGGCGCCAGCGTCAGGGCCTCGAAACCGTTCATCGGTTTCTCGGCGCCGTCGATCTGTTTCTCGACCACCAGTTCGAGATTCTCGATGCGGATGCCGTAGCTGTCGGTCTTGTAGTAGCCGGGCTCGTTGGAGAGGATCATGCCGCGCTTCAGCGGCGTGGTGCCGAGCTTGGAGATCCGCGCCGGGCCTTCGTGCACCGACAGATAGCTGCCGACGCCGTGGCCGGTGCCGTGCTCGAAATCGATTCCGGCCTGCCACAGGAACTGCCGCGCCAGCGTGTCGAGCTGCGCGCCGGTGGTGCCGTCGGGAAACACCGCGCGGGCAATCGCGAGGTGGCCGCGCAGCACGCGGGTGAAGCGGTCGCGCATCTCCGCCGTCGGCTCGCCGACCGCGATGGTGCGGGTGACGTCGGTGGTGCCGTCCTGATACTGAGCGCCGGAATCGATCAGCAGCAGATCGCCGGGCTGGATCCGCCGGTTGCTCTTGCGGGTGACGCGATAATGCACGATCGCGCCGTTCGGGCCGGTGCCGGAGATGGTCGGGAACGACACGTCCTTGAGCGCGCCGGTGTCGCGGCGGAACGTCTCCAGCGCTTCGACCGCGTCGATCTCGGTCAGTGTCCCCTTCGGCGCCTCCGCATCGATGAAGGCGAGAAAGCGCACCAGCGCCACCGCGTCGCGGCGATGCGCGGCGCGGGTGCCGTCGATCTCTGCGTTGTTCTTGACGGCCTTGAGCAGCGCGACCGGATCGGCGCCGCGCAGCGGCTTGCCGCCGGCCTCCTTGATCAGCCGGGTCAGCGCATCGGCCGCGGTGGCGCTGTCGAGCGCGATGGTGGCGCCGGTCTTGGCCAGCTCGCGCAGCATCGGCGCCAGAGCGGCGGGCTCGGCGACTTGCGCAGTCTGCTCGAGATGATCGCGGGCGCTGTTCGACAGCTTGCGGCCGTCGATGAAGATGGTGGGGCGGCCGTGCTTCGGCAGCAGCGCGTAGGACAGCGGCAGTGGCGTGTGCGAGACGTCGGCGCCGCGGATGTTGAAGGTCCAGGCCACCGCGTGGGAATCCGACAGCACCAGCGCGTCGGCCTTCAGCCGCGCCAGTTCCTCATTGATGCGGGCGAGCTTGCTGGTCTCGCTCTCGCCGGAAAATTCCATGCCGTGGACGCTGACCGGTCCGAGCGGCGCCGCGGGGCGTTCGCTCCACACCGCATCGACCGGATTGCCATCGACCGCCACCAGCTCGGCGCCGGCCTTGGCGCAGGCGGCCTGCATCCGTTCGACTGCTGAAGATGTGTGCAGCCACGGATCAAATCCGAGGCGATCACCGGCTTTCAGATGCGTCTCGAGCCAGCGTTCCGGCGGCGGCTCGATCAGCGACTCGATGCTCCAGGCGTTGCCGTCGACCTGCTTGGCGGCCTGCAAGGTGTAGCGGCCATCGACGAACAGCGCGGCCTGATCGATCAGCACGTAGGCCAGACCGGCCGATCCGGTGAAGCCGGTGAGCCACGCCAAGCGTTCTTCGGAGGGCGGCACATACTCGTTTTGTTGCTGATCGGCGCGGGGAATTGCAAATCCGGTGAGCTTGCGCCGCAGCAGCTCTTCGCGGAACGCCGACAGCCGCGCGGTGAGCGCGACTCCGATCTCGGGATCCTCGAAGCTCTGGAAATGCGACTCGAACATAGCGGCTGCTCCCTCGACCTGTTGCGCTCGGCGCACGCGATATGCAAAGCTGTGCTTATGGCACGAGTTATGCTTGATTTATCGGGCCTGCAAGAGACGGGCGGTGGCGCGGGGGTGCCGCTGCCAACGCTCCGACAACGCATCCGGGGTCGATCCCGGGAGTGTCTCAACTCAATGACGAGGTGATACACCATGCCTGTTTTCACATTCGAGAAGATTGCTCCGCCGGTTCGTCCGGGCGTTTCCCCGGTCAACGTCGAGCCGAAACAAGAGCCCACGCGCGGCGTGATCGTCCGCATGCTCGACCGCTTCGTTGAACACGCGGTGAAGCGCGGCGCTCCGAAGGGCGACGCCCACAGCCGCTTCCCCGACAAGCCCGCGCGCTGAGCGCTTGGTCCGCGCCGGCTGGCGCCCATCGTCAGAACGTCTTCACCAGCAGCAGGCTGCTCCAGCCTTCGATCACGAGCTGTCGCAGCAGCACGCAGCCGCGGGCCCGATAGGCGGCGATCACGCTCTGCGCCTGCGGCTGCAGCAGTCCCGACAAGATCACCAGCGCGCCCGGCGCCAGGTGCTCGCTCATCGGCTGTGCCAGGGTGCGCAGCGGATTGGCCAGGATGTTCGCCAGCACCAGATCGAACGGCGCGTGCGCGGCGAACACCGGTGAGGCGAAGCCGGTCGCCCATTCGGCCTGAACCAGATTGCCGACGCCGTTGAGCCGCGCGTTCTCGCGCGCGACCGCGACCGACTGCTTGTCGATATCTGTGGCGAGCACGGTGTGACGCAGCGCCTTTGCGGCGGCGATCGCCAGCACGCCGGTGCCGGTGCCGAGGTCGAGCACACGCTGCGGCGGCCCGGCGCGCAGCACCAGGTCGAGCAGCGTCAGGCAGCCGCGGGTGGTGCCGTGATGGCCGGTGCCGAACGCGAGCGCCGCTTCGATCTCGATGCCGAGCTTGTTGGCCGGCACCCGATCACGATCATGACTGCCATGGACGACGAAGCGGCCGGCCGGCACAGGCACCAGCCCTTCCAGGCTCGCCGCGACCCAGTCCTTGGCCGCAACGGTCTCGAGGCTGATCGCTTGCGCGGCCTCGGGTCCGGCGGCCTGCGCCACCAGCTCGCGGATGTGGTCGAGGTTCGGCTGCTCGCCGAAATGCAGCGCGACCTCCCAGCTTCTGTCCGGCCGCTCGAACGCCGCGATCGCCATCTCGGCCTCGTCGAAGCACTCGCCGAGCAGGTCGGTGACGCGGCGGGCGGTGGCCTCGTCGCCGAGCACGAAGCTGGCGCGGACGGTGGGGGCGGGATCAGTCATGGCGGGTCCGAAGGTTGGCGGCGAGAGGCGGCTGAAGCGAAGCATCAACACGGCGTCCACAGCTTCTGCGCCGGAAATGCACAGCTTGTCCATGACTTATGCACGGGGTTGAATCCGGAAGATTCACCGGGTTTCCACAGCCTTCACGCAATTTGTCGACAGACTCGTGCACAGCCTGATGAATACGCGCCAAGTCCATGGGCGCGGGGCAGAAAACGGCTCGCGGAAAGTGAGGTGGACACGCTCGCCACAGGGCGCGATCCGCTTCGCCGCGAAAGACCGCTCCATCCCGCCGCAGCAAGGGAACTGGTTCCATATTCGCTGCGTTTCAAGTTTCGGTTGTGAGGGTCATCGTGTCGCCTTGATCTCTGGCGAATGCGTTCGTGTGCTGAGCCGCAGCTTGAATCACAGCGCCGCCAGCACCCGATCCCAACAGCGAACGTGAGGTGCGATGATCAAGGCCAACGAAGTTCCATTTGCGACCGTCACCCGCCGCCGGGGAATGTCCGCGATTGTAGCCGTTTCAGCCTTGCTCGCACCGGCCGGTGCGCCCTCGGCATTCGCGAACGACAAGGGCGGCGTTACACCCGTGGCTTTTCCAGTCGGCCAGCCGCCCGTTCCGGCAGGCGTCGACTGCGCCACGGTGCGCTACTACGTCAGCGAGCACGGCCGCGCCAAGTCGATCGCCTGGGCGATCAAGAACGGCTACAGCTGGGCCCAGATCGCCGAAGCCAAGCGCTGCCTGCGGGGCTGACGAACGGCCTGCATTGCACCGGCCGTCAACAAGTTTTCCACAGTTTATCCACAGGCTTGTCCCCAGACCTATCCACGGCTTGTGAACAAGCTGCGGTGGTCGTTGAGGATCGCCGCGGCTGCGTTGTGGCCGGGCGCGCCGGTGACGCCGCCGCCGGGGTGGGCGCCGCTGCCGCAGTGGTAGAGGCCCTTCAGCGGGCCGCGATAGTCGGCATGGCCGAGCAGCGGGCGGGCCGAGAACAGCTGGTTCAGCGACAGCGCGCCGTGGAAGATGTCACCGCCGAGCAGGCCGAATTCGCGCTCGAGATCGAGCGGCGACAGGATCTGGCGGCCGAGCACGCTGGCGGCAAAGCCCGGCGCATAGCGATCGACGGTTGAGATCATCAGGTCGGCGACCTCGTCGCGGTGATCGTCCCAGGAGGCACCGTCCGGCAGCTCGGGGGCGACGTGCTGGCAGAACAGGCTGGCGACGTGCTGGCCCTCCGGCGCCAGACTGTCGTCGAGCGTCGACGGGATCAGCATCTCGACCACCGGCTCGCGGCTCCAGCCGTGGGCGCGGGCGTCGGAATAGGCGCGGTCCATGTAGCCCAGGCTCGGCGCGATGATGATGCCGGCGGACAGGTGGTCGCCGTTGCCGGGTAGCGCGGTGAACGACGGCAGCTTCGCCAGCGCGACGTTCATTCGGAAGGTGCCGGAGCCGGTCTTCCAATGCTGCATCCGCCGCCGGATATCGTCGGGCAGGGCCTCCGCCGGGAGCAGGCGGGTGTACAGCAGCTTCGGGTTGACGTTGGACGCAATGGAGCGGGCGCGCAGCGTGCGGCCGTCGTCGAGGCTGACGCCGACCACGCGATCCTTTTCGACCAGCACCTCCCGCACCCCGGCCGAGGTCTCGATCTCGGTGCCAGCGGCGCGGGCGGCTGAGGCCATCGCCTGGCTGATCGCGCCCATGCCGCCGACCGCGTGACCCCAGACGCCCTTCTTGCCGTTCACCTCGCCGAAGGCGTGATGCAGCATCACATAGGCCGAGCCGGCGGCGTAGGGACTGGCATAGTTGCCGACGATGGCGTCGAAGCCGAACAGCGCCTTGACCAGATCGTGCTCGAACCGGGCGTCGAGCATCTCGCCGGCCGAGCAGGTGAACAGATCCAGCAGCAGCCGCTGCTGCTCCATGGTGAGAGCCCGCAGCCGATTGGCGGTGCCGAGCGCGTTCAGGCTTTCGCGGATTGCCGGCAGGCCGAACTGCGCCACCAGATTGGGCGGCGCGCGGAGCACGAAATGCCGCAGCACGTCGGCGATGGTTTCGAGCTCGGCCGCGAAGCCGCCGAATGCCGCCGCTTCATGTGGGCTGAGCCGCGCCAGCGACGCCGCGGTATGGTTGGCGCCGGTGAGAAGATACTGGCCGCCCAGTGCGGGCAGGAAGTTCTGCGCCTTGCGCTCGACGATCCTGAGCCCGTGCTCGTGCAGCTTCAGGTCGGCGATCACTTTCGGATTGAGCAGGCTGACCGTGTAGGCTGCGACCGAATTGCGGAAGCCGGGATGAAACTCCTGCGTCACCGCGGCGCCGCCGACCACGCTGCGGCGCTCCACCACCTTCACTTTCAGCCCGGCGCGCGCCAGATAGGCCGCGCAAGTGAGGCCGTTGTGGCCGGCACCGATGATCAAGACGTCGGAATCGGACATCGGACGTTTCCCGGACCGGGTGTGACGAATGCGTGCGTGGCTGGTTTTGCCACCGTTCATAGAGCGACGCTAGGATGCGGCGCGTCACGGCCCGGCCGGAATCGACTGCCATGACCGAAGATGTCGAGCGTCCGCGGTGGCGGACCGCAGCAGGAGCCGCCATGACCGAGACGTTGCCCGCCGCCGCGAGCCGGATCAAACCGGCGCGCGACCGTCAGATCCTGATCGTCTATACCACCGCGATCTTCGTCAGCGCGTTGCTGCTGTTCTCGGTGCAGCCGCTGTTCACCAAGATGGTGCTGCCGCGGCTCGGCGGCTCGCCGGCGGTGTGGTCGGTGGCGATGGTGTTCTTCCAGTCGCTGCTGCTCGCCGGCTACGCCTATGCGCATGCTCTGAGCCGTTTCCGCGATCGGCGGGTGCCGGTCGTGGTGCATCTGGTGGTGCTGGTCGCGGCGCTGCTGACGCTGCCGCTCGCGATCGCCTCCGGCTGGGGTACGCCGCCGTCGAGCGGCTATGCGATCTGGCTGCTCGGACTGTTCGCGGTGTCGATCGGTCTGCCGTTCTTCGCGCTCGCCGCCAACAATCCGCTGCTGCAGGCGTGGTTCGTGCGTACCGGCCATCCCGATGGCCGCGATCCTTACTTCCTCTATGCGGCGTCCAACATCGGCAGCTTCCTGGCGCTGTTGTCCTATCCGGTGCTGCTCGAGCCGTTGCTGACGCTGCGGCTACAGAATATCGTCTGGACCGCCGGCTATGGCGTGCTGATCCTGCTGATCGCCGGCTGCGGCGTGCTGCTGCTGCGCGCGCCGGCAACCGCCGCAGCGGAGGTGATTGCCGACGACACCGACGCGCCGGCGCCGTCATGGCTGACCGTGGGGCGCTGGGTGTTTCTCGCCGCGGTGCCGTCCGGCCTGCTGATCGCCGTCACCGCGCACATCTCCACCGACGTCGCCGCGGCGCCGCTCTTATGGGTGCTGCCGCTGTCGCTGTATCTGCTCACCTGGGTGCTGGTGTTTCAGTCCCGTCCGCTGTTGCCGCACAAATGGATGCTGGCGCTGCAGCCGATCGCGATCGCGGTGATCATCGTGCTGCTGGCCTATTCGGACTCCGAGCACAATCTGCTGCTGACGCTCGGCGGCCATCTGGTGTGCTTCTTCATCATCGCGATGGCCTGCCATGGCGAACTGGCACGGACCCGGCCGCCCGCGCGGTATCTCACCGGCTTCTATGTGGCGCTGTCGTTCGGCGGCATGGTCGGCGGCCTGTTCGCCGGGCTGGTGGCGCCGTACACGTTTTCGTGGATCGCCGAGTATCCGATCCTGCTGGCGCTGGCGGTGCTGTGCCGGCCGCAGGCGCCGGAGCGCATGCCGCAATGGTCGCGGTCGATCTGGCTGCTCATCGCAGCGCTGGCCGCGGTGCTGATCACCTCGGCGTTCACCGACGGCAAGCTGCACGGCTGGTTCATGACCAACCGCGTACTGATGATCGGCGACGTCGCCGCGCTCGCCGCCGTGATCGCGCTGGCGCTGCGCGCCGGCCCGGCGAAGCTGCTCGCGACCGTCGCGCTGGCGCTGCTTCTGATCCGGCTGTATCCGGCCGATGATGGCCGGGTCGAAACGGTGCGCAGCTTCTTCGGCGTGCATAAAATCCAAGCGACCTCGGACGGCCGCTTCCATGTGCTGCTGCACGGCACCACGATCCACGGCGCCGAACGGGTGCGCAACGACGACGGCACGCCGGTGACCGGGCGGCCGGAGCCGATCTCGTACTATCACAAGGATGGCGGCATCGGGCAGGCGATCACCGCGATCCGCGAGCGCAAGGGTGGCCCGATCCGCGTTGCGGTGATCGGGCTCGGCTCCGGCACGCTGACCTGCGCGGCGGCGCCGGACGAGCATTGGCGGTTCTTCGAGATCGACCAGTCGATGATCGACACCGCGCGCGACCCGAAATATTTCAGCTTCGTCAGCAAATGCGCGCCGGACCTCGCTCCGGTGGTCGGCGACGCCCGTCTGACCTTCGCCCACGAGCCGGACGGCGCCTACGACCTGATCATCGTCGATGCATATTCGTCGGACGCCATCCCGATCCACCTCGCCACCCGCGAGGCGATGGCGATCTACAAGGCCAAGCTGGCGCCGCAGGGCGCGGTGCTGATGCACGTCTCCAACCGCCATCTCGAACTGGCGAGCGTGGCGGTCGGCATCGCCGACGCCAACGGGCTGAAGAGCTGGGTGGCGTCGCAGGATGCAGGGCGCGACGCCGAATACATCTTCGCCACCTCGGTGGTGATCTCGGCCCGCCAGTCGGCGGACATCGGCAAGCTCGCCGGCAGCGACGACTGGCCCCTGACCGCACCGCGTGCCGGCGACCGGGTGTGGACCGACGACTACTCCAACGTGCTCGGCGCGGTGTGGCGCCGGCTGCGCGACGGCGAAGATTAGGCAAAACAAAACGCGCGGCCGGGGAGGCCGCGCGCTGTGAGCGTTTCAGTGGCTCGGCTCAGTACGCCGAGTAGCCGCCATAGCCGCCGTCATAATAGCCGCGCGGCTGGTAATAGCGCCGCGGCGCGTAATCCTGGGCGTAGGAGTCGTTCTCGACATAGCCGTATTGCGGCGGTGCGACACGGCGATAGCCGGGAGGGGCCGGGTAGCGGCGGTCGCCATAGCTGCCGTCGGCCGGATAGATATAGCCGTCGTCGGCGACCTGCGGCTGCACCACCCGCGGCTGGCTCGGCGCCAGTTCGACCGGCGCACCAGCGGAGTCATAGGCCGGCGCCGGGGCCGGTTCGGCGCGGGCGATGGCATTGCCGCCCTTGCTCTTCAGCCGCGCCAGCGCGACTTGCGAGGAGCCGGTCAGCGTCACGGTGGTGTTGAGCACGCCTTCCTTCTCGACCAGCGCGTAAAGCGTCGCGGCGTTGGCGCGCGACAGCCGCACGCAGCCGTGAGACACCGGCACGCCGAGCTTGCCGGACGCATCGGTGCCGTGGATCGCGTGACCCTGCTTGGTGAAGAAGATCGAATGCGGCATCGGCGCGTCGTCGAATTCCTTCGAATAATGATCGGCTTCCATCCGGAAGGTCTGGAATTTGCCGTTCGGGGTTTCGTGCGACGGGTTGCCGGTCGATACCGGCCAGCGGTAGCGCTCGACGCCGTCGACCGCGACGGTGAGTTGCTGATTGTCCTTGTCGACCGTGATGGCGACTTTCGCCTGCGCGGTACTCGACAGCGTCAGCAGGATCAGGCCGGTGAGAGAAACGAGATACGAACGCATGGTGTCGGCCTCCTGGCCCGATCCTTCACTTCCTTGCCGCCCCAACGGTAATATGCATAGCGGTCGCAACAGTTTCCAGTCGACGCTGCGACGCGGCATCAAAACCTTCGGCATCGTTAAAATGGCTTCCGCGACTCCGGCGGCAGCATCAAGACACCGGGGCGGCGGAATCTCGGCGAAACGGGAACCCAATGCAGGTTGCGGGGTTAGTGTGTCGCATCATCTACGCCCGGCTTTCTGCCGGACGCTTCAATCCGGAGGGACATCCATGAAAACCACTCCCAACGCGCAGGCTATCCGCACTGGGCAAACGCCGATGAAGGCTCTGTTCGCGGCTGCGGCTCTGGCACTCGCCATGCTGGCGATCCCGACCGCGGGTCATTCGCAGGGCATCGTGCGTGGTGCCGAGCAGGGGGCGCGGGAAGGCAATCGCGCGGCTGGGCCGGTGGGCGGCGTGGTCGGCGGCGCGATCGGTGCCGGCGTCGGCGGTGCGGTCGGTGCGGTGAACGGCGTGCTCGGCCTGCCGAATAACGGCCCGCGCTATCGCTATCACCGCGGCCATCGCTGCAAGGGCTATTATACCCGGAGCGGTCATTTCCGCTGCTACCGTCGCCGCTGAGGCGCACAGGTCTGATGTTACGAGGCGCGGCCGGTCGGCCGCGCCTTTCGTTTGTGACGGTAGTTTGAGAGGGAGGCGGGCGGCGCTCAGGCCTTCAGCCGGTAACCGGTCTTGAAGATCCACCACACGATCGCCAGGCAGGCGAGCAGGAAGCCGAAAGTGGCGGCGAGGCTGACGCCGACATTGACGTCCGCGATCTCGTAGAAGCTCCAGCGGAAGCCGGAGACCAGATAAACCACCGGATTGAACAGCGCGATCGTCTGCCAGACCGGCGGCAGCATCGAGATCGAATAGAAGCTGCCGCCGAGGAAGGTGAGCGGCGTGATGATCAACAGCGGCACCACCTGCAGCTTCTCGAAGCCGTCGGCCCAGATGCCGATGATGAAGCCGAGCAGGCTGAACGCCACCGAAGTCAGCACCAGGAAGCCGAACATCCACACCGGATGGGCGATGTGCAGCGGCACGAACAGGCCGGCGGTGGCCAGGATGATCAGGCCGAGCAGGATCGACTTGCTGGCGGCGGCGCCGACATAGCCGACCGCGATTTCCAGGAACGACACCGGCGCCGACAGGATCTCGTAGATGGTGCCGGTGAATTTCGGGAAATAGATGCCGAACGAGGCGTTGGCGACGCTCTGCGTCAGAACGCTGAGCATGATCAGGCCCGGCACGATGAAGCTGCCGTAATTGACGCCTTCGACCTGGTCGATGCGCGAGCCGATCGCGGCGCCGAACACGATGAAATACAGCGAGGTCGACAGCACCGGCGACACGATGCTCTGCATCAGCGTGCGCCAGGTCCGCGCCATTTCGAACAGATAGATTGCGCGGATTGCTCGCCAGTTCATGCTCACGCCCTCACCAGGCTGACGAAGATCTCCTCCAGCGAGCTCTGGCTGGTGTCGAGATCGTGGAATCGGATGCCGGCGGCGCGGACGTCGCCGAGCAGCGCGGTGATGCCGGTATGTTCGGCGCGGGTGTCGTAGGTGTAGATCAGCTTGGTATGGTCGTCCGACAGCGCCAGATCGTAGGCGGCGAGCTGCGGCGGCACGGTGTCGATCGGGGCGTCGAGATGCAGCTTGAGCTGCTTCTTGCCGAGCTTCTGCATCAGCGCCGACTTCTCGTCGACCAGGATCAGCTCGCCGTGGTTGATGACGCCGACGCGGTCGGCCATCTCCTCGGCTTCCTCGATGTAATGCGTGGTCAGGATGATGGTGACGCCGGTCGCCTTCAGCGCACGCACCACCTCCCACATCCCCTTGCGCAGTTCGACGTCGACGCCGGCGGTCGGCTCGTCGAGAAACAGGATCTGCGGTTCGTGGCTGAGCGCTTTGGCGATCATCACCCTGCGCTTCATGCCGCCCGACAGGGTGATGATCTTCGAGTCCTTGCGGTCCCACAGCGACAGGTCGCGCAGCACCTTTTCGATATGCGCCGGGTTTTTCGGCTTGCCGAACAGCCCGCGCGAGAAGCTGACCGTATCCCACACCGACTCGAACGCGTCGGTGTGCAGCTCCTGCGGCACCAGCCCGATCAGCTCGCGTGCCGCCCGATAGTCGGTGATGATGTCGTGGCCGTCGACCGTCACCGTGCCCCCGGTCGGATTGACCAGCCCGCAGATCGTGCCGATCAGCGTGGTCTTGCCGGCACCGTTCGGTCCGAGGAGCGCAAAGATCTCGCCCCCCATGATGTCGAGGCTGACCCCGTTCAGCGCCTTGCGCCCGGTGCCGTAGGTCTTGCTCAGATTTTGGACGGAAATGATCGGGGCCATGCGGGCTCGTAAAGTGTCGGGCGCAGGATAAAGGGCGGAACGCAGCCGGAACGTGCGGGCGGCTTACATAAGGATGGCCGAGCGCGGACGCAACCGACGGGACAAACAGGCCGGGGCAGGAAAAATCTCGTGTCGCGGCTTCCTGAAACCGAACCTCACCGCGTCGCTTCGTGGCATCGCCCCTCACCGCATCATTGCGAGAAGGCGAAGTCGACGACGCAATCCTGCGACTGGGGAGACGTTGGTGCGATCACTCTGCCGCGTGGGCGCGGCTTGGTGTTTCGATCAGCGCGACGATGTAGTTCTGGATGTCGTCGGCGACGTCAGGATCGGCCTTCAGCTCGGTCAGCGAGCGCGGCTTGGGCTGCGGCTTGCCGTCTTGCTCGACCTGCGCGAGGTACAGCTCCAGCGCCTCGGGCGCATTGCGCAGCGCCTCGTCGAGATCGTCGCCCGCGGAGACGCAGCCGGGCAGGTCGGGAAACCACACCCCGACCGCCACGTCCGGCCCGGCGTCTTCGATGATGGCGATGTAGTGGGTCATGGCCGACCTCAATCCGGCTCCCAGCCTGCGCCCTTATAGATGGCACGGACCAAGCCTTTTCCCAAGTCCTTCTTGGGGTGCGGCACGGTGACGATGTCCCGGCGCACGGGATGCTTGAAAACGTGATGCGATCCAGTGACGCGGACGCAAGTCCAGCCTTCACGTTCGAGACGTCGGATGACATCGCGGCTACTGGTGAGCATCGGGCGGTCGTCAGGTAATTAATTCAAACTGCAATGCCGCAGCCTACATCTCCTTCGCCAAAGGAGCGAGCGCGTTCTTCCTCTCGGTCACCTCAAATAGCTCACGCCCGGCCGCTATTCGGCTGCGTCTGCCTCGGCATCAAATTCGATCAACGCCAAGATCGCGTCTTTGCTGGCTGCGACGAAGGCCGGGTCATTGTTCAGCTCGTCGATCGACCGCGGCGGATTCAGCGCGATCGCACCATCTGAATCTTCCATCGCGTAGGCGAGCAGCTCGGCGGCTTCCTCTTCGGCTTCTTCGATCGTCTCGCCAGCGGTGACCACGCCCGGAATGTCGGGAAACGACACGCTGTAGCTGCCGTCGGCGTCCTGATGGATCAAGGCGACGTAGTGCACCATCACACCCGCTCCACGAAGCTATCGACCACCTTTTTCTCGCCGGCCTTGTCGAACGCGATGGTGAGTTTGTTGCCGTCGATCTTGGTGACGTGGCCGTAGCCGAATTTCTGGTGGAAGACGCGGTCTTTCAGGGAGAAGTCCGACTCGGTGCCGGTGGATTTGGCGACCAGCTCGCCTTCGATGGTGAGCGGGGCGCGCCGGGTGGTGCCCGACGAGTAGGACGAACCGCTTTCGCCGAAACCGCCGCTGCGGCCACCATTGCTGCCGCCACCGCTGCGGCCGCGATTGGCCTGGGCGCGCTGCCAACCCGGGGTCGAATAGCTCGAGCCGAACGACTCGACATTGTCGAACCGCGACGGGCCGTAGCCGCTCATGCCGCCCCAGCCGGAGCCGCCCTTCGACTCGGTGATCTCGACATTGGCGGCCGGCAGTTCGTCGAGGAAGCGCGACGGAATCGTCGTGTTCCAGGTGCCGTGGATGCGGCGGTTGGTGGCGAAGTACAGTTTCGCGCGCTTGCGGGCGCGGGTGATGCCGACATGGGCGAGGCGGCGCTCTTCCTCGAGGCCGGCGCGGCCCTGTTCGTCGAGCGCGCGCTGATGCGGAAACAGCCCTTCCTCCCAGCCGGGCAGGAACACGGTCTCGAATTCCAGTCCCTTGGCGGAGTGCAGCGTCATCACGCTGACGGCGTCTTCATCCGCGCCGCCCTCGCGGTCCATCACCAGCGAGATGTGTTCGAGGAAGCCTTGCAGGTTCTCGAACTCCTCCATCGAGCGGACGAGCTCTTTCAGGTTCTCCAGTCGGCCGGCGGCGTCGGCGGAGCGGTCCTTCTGCCACATCTCGGTGTAGCCGCTCTCGTCGAGCACGATCTCTGCCAGCTCGGTATGGGACAGCGCGTCGCGCTGCACCTGCCAGCGCTCGAAGCTCTCGACCACGCCGCGCAGGCTGCTACGCGCCTTCGGCTTCAGCTCGTCGGTGTCGATCACCATCCTGGCCGCCTCGAACAGCGGAATCCGCCGTTTCCTGGCATGATCGTGCAGCATCTGTACGGTGGCCTCACCGAGGCCGCGCTTCGGCACATTGACGATGCGCTCGAAAGCGAGATCGTCGGCCGGCGAGTTGATTACCCGCAAGTAAGCTAGCGCGTCGCGGATTTCGGCGCGCTCATAGAACCGCGGGCCGCCGATCACCCGGTAGGGCAGGCCGAGGGTGACAAAGCGGTCTTCGAACTCGCGCATCTGGAACGAGGCGCGCACCAGGATGGCGATCTCGTTGAGCGCGTGGCCCTGGCGCTGCAGCTGTTCGATCTCTTCGCCGATCGCGCGGGCTTCTTCTTCGGAGTCCCACGCGCCGGTGACGGTGACCATCTCGCCGTCGACATCCTCGGTGCGCAGCGTCTTACCGAGCCGGCCTTCATTGTGCGCGATCAGATGCGAGGCGGCGGCGAGGATGTGGCCGGTCGAACGATAATTGCGCTCCAGGCGAATGACCTTGGCGCCGGGGAAGTCGTGGTCGAAACGCAGGATGTTGTCGACCTCGGCGCCGCGCCAGCCATAGATCGACTGATCGTCGTCGCCGACGCAGCAGATGTTCTTGGGGGGCGCGGAGGGGGCAACGACATCGTTGCTCCCTCGGTCGTTATCACCGGGCCGACGCGCAGCGTCGAGACCCGGTGATCCATCGTCTTGCGAAGAAGGGATGGATTGCCGGGTCGAGCCCGGCAATGACGATGGGGAAAGGGATGACGATTGCGAAGGCGTCTGCGACAGCAGCCGCAGCCAGAGATACTGCGCGACGTTCGTGTCCTGATATTCGTCGACCAGGATGAACTTGAAGCGGTTCTGATACTGCCGCAGCACGTCGGGATGTTCGCGGAATAGGCGAATGTTCTCCAGCAAGAGGTCGCCGAAATCGGCGGCGTTGAGGATCTTCAGCCGCTCCTGATACTGCGCGTAGAGCTTGCCGCCGCGGCCGTTGCCGAACATCGCGGCTTCGCCGGCCGGCACCTGCGACGGCGTCAGGCCGCGGTTCTTCCAGCCGTCGATCAGCCCGGCCAGCATTCGCGCCGGCCAGCGCTTGTCGTCGATATTGTCGGCGGCGAGGAGCTGCTTCAGCAGCCGGATCTGGTCGTCGGTGTCGAGCACCGTGAAGTTCGAAGTGAGCTGCACCAGCTCGGCGTGATAGCGCAGGATGCGGCCGCCGATCGAGTGGAAGGTGCCGAGCCACGGCATGCCTTCGACCGCCTGGCCGAGCATCTGGCCGAGCCGCAGCTTCATCTCGCGCGCGGCCTTGTTGGTGAAGGTCACCGACAGGATTTCGCCGGGCCGGGCGCGGCCGGTGGAGAGGATATGGGCGATCCGCGTGGTCAGCACCCGCGTCTTGCCGGTGCCCGCGCCGGCCAGCACCAGCACCGGACCGTCGAGCGTCTCCACCGCCTCGCGCTGCTCCGGATTGAGGCCGGACAGATAGGCCGGGCCGGCCGACGCGCGGGCGCGCGCGGCGATGCCGCCGGCGACGGGTTGATAGCTGGAGACATCGAGAGGCTGGCGCTGGGTCGGATCGGTCATGCGAATCGTTTTATCACCCGCAGCCGTGCTGCGGGGCTCGATGAAGAGCTTTCAGAGCAGGATTATCCGCCGATATAGGCGCAGCGCGCCGCGATTGACAGGCCGGCCCGGCGCCGTTGCCCCGCCGGCAGCGTTGTTTCATGCGATTCTGTTCCGTGATTTTCCGCAAATAATCAGGCCTCGACACAGCCATCAGGCCCGGAACTTTCGTTCCAGGCCTGGATTGTTTCGCCAAGCGGCGCGGCCGAAACCGGCGGTGCCTCACCCAAAAAGGCAGCCGCCAGCGGGTGCCTGAAGCGAAACGGAGGTCATCACATGTTGGGTTGGGTTGTGACGTTTCTCGTGGTTGCGCTGATCGCGGGTCTGCTCGGCTTCGGCGGCATCGCCGGCGCGTCGATCGAAATTGCCAAGATCATCTTCTTCATCGCGATCGTGCTGTTCCTGGTGTCGGCGGTCGTGAGCATCTTCCGCGGTCGCTCGCAAGTCTAGGCAGCAAGTCTAGGCCGCAGGTCGCTTCGAGGGCATCGCGATACGTCGTCCGATGCCCTCGGGTTGCGGCAGAGCCTGATGCGCCGCTGCCATCCGCGCGACCGAAGCGCGAATGTCGTCCGGAAACGGCGCTACTTTGCGGCTCGCCATGTCGACATGCATCGACATGTTTTCCGATGTCGCCGACAGCCAGCCGTCCTCGGCGTGGCGCAATTCTTCGAAAGTGTGAATTCGTTTCTCGTCCGCCGCGACGATGTAGACCGCGACCCGCACCGGGTCGCCGAGATGGATTTCACGCAAGTAACGCACATGGGCTTCGGCCGTGAAGGTCGAGCCGCCGCGCGTGTTCAGATAATCGACGCCGATGCCGAGTTCGCTCCAGATCTGATCGATCGCGCGGTCGAACAGCACGTTGTAATAGGCCATGTTGAGGTGGCCGTTATAGTCGATCCAGCCGGGCTCGATCTGCATCACCGACGACAGGAACGGCGCGGCCGCGGGGCCGGTTTCGACGCTGCGATCTACTTCCAAAGTCAATCCTACCTCCCTTGACCCCTCCGGTATCCTTTGCCACGGTCGCCCCGTTTCCGAAGGAGTTCTTGTCGTGGGCCTGACCATCACCAACACGCCGAAGCGCGCCGAGCCGCAGGCCGTGGCAAGCGCCATTGAAGCGCTCGCGGCGCGGTTCGGCAACCGCCTCGTCACCTCGCTTGCGGTGCGCGAGCAGCACGGCCACACCACGACCTGGCTGCCGAACCAGCCGCCGGACGCGGTGGTGATGGCGCAGGACACCGCGGACATTCAGGACACGGTGCGGATCTGCGCCCAGCACCAGGTGCCGGTGATCGCGTTCGGCACGGGCACGTCGCTCGAAGGCCACGTCAACGCGCCCGCCGGCGGCGTCTGCATCGACCTGCGCGACATGAACAAGATCCTCGCCGTCCACGCCGAGGACCTCGATTGCGTGATCCAGCCCGGCGTCACCCGCAAGGCGCTGAACGAGAACCTGCGTGACCAGGGGCTGTTCTTCCCGATCGATCCCGGCGCCGACGCCTCCATCGGCGGCATGGCGGCGACCCGCGCCTCCGGCACCAATGCGGTGCGCTACGGCACCATGCGCGACAACGTGCTGGCGTTGAAGGTGGTGCGCGGCGACGGCGAGATCGTCACCACCGGCACCCGCGCCAAGAAATCCTCGGCCGGCTACGATCTGACCCATCTGTTCGTCGGCTCCGAAGGCACCCTCGGCATCATCTCTGAACTGACCATCAAGCTGCGCGGCATCCCGGAGACCATCGCGGCGGCGTCCTGCTCGTTCCCGTCGGTCAGCGACGCCTGTCAGGCGGTGATCCTGGCGATCCAGACCGGCATTCCGCTGGCCCGGATCGAGCTGATGAGCGAATCCCAGGTCAAGGCGGTGAATGCCTATTCCAAGCTGACGCTGCCGGAAACGCCGCTGCTGCTGCTCGAATTCCACGGCAGCGAAGTCGAGGTCGGCGAGCAGTCGAAGAATTTCGGCGCGATCGCCAAGGATTGCGGCGGCGGCGACTTCACCTGGACGACGCGCCCCGAGGATCGCAACAAGCTTTGGCAGGCCCGGCACGACGCCTATTGGTCGGTGCGGGCGCTGCGTCAGGGCGACGGTGTCGGCGTCGTCGCTACCGACGTCTGCGTGCCGATCTCGCGGCTGGCCGATTGCGTCGGCGAGACCGAGGCCGATCTCAACCGGCTCGGACTGCTGGCCCCGATCGTCGGCCATGTCGGCGACGGCAACTTCCACTGCTCGCTGCTGTGCGACGTCAACGACGCCGCAGAGCTGGCGCGGGCCGACGAGTTCATGCACCGGCTGGTCGAGCGGGCGCAGGCGATGGACGGCACCTGCACCGGCGAGCACGGCATCGGCCAGGGCAAGCAGAAATATCTCAAGGCCGAGCTCGGCCTCGAGGCGCTGCAGGCGATGGCTGCGATCAAGCAGGCGCTTGACCCGCAGAACATCTTCAATCCCGGCAAGATCCTGCCGCAAGGGATTTGAACCACAGGATTTTCCGGCGGCGTGAATCCGCCGCTTGAAGTCGCTGTGAGTTCGCCACAGTCTGGCGTTAGGCGTTGAAATCACGAAGGGAAGGACGCCGGCGAGGGGCGTCGCAACGCCCCGAGGGGAAACCGCGTGCAGACGACGCTGCTCAGCCTGGCGATCGCGCTGATTTTGGCGCTGATTGCCGCGCTGGTCGGACCTTATCTGATCGACTGGACTCAGTTTCGCACTCCGTTTGAAGCGGAGGCGACGCGGTTGCTCGGCACCCAGGTGCGAGTCACCGGCCCGCTCGATGCGCGGCTATTGCCGACACCCTCGCTCCGGCTGCATGGGGTCAGCGTCGGCGGCGCCAATGATGCCGGCCGGGTCGGCGTCGCCAAGCTCGACGTCGAATTCAGTCTCGGCTCGCTGATGCGCGGCGAGCTGCGCGCCGACGAACTGTCGATCAACGGGCTGTCGCTCGATCTCGGGCTCGATCCGCAGGGCCGGCTCGACTGGCCGGCCGCAGGGCTGTCGAATCTGGCCGCGCTCACCGTCGACCGGCTCAATCTCACCGGCCGGATCGCGCTCCACGATGCCGCCAGCCGCAGCAATCTCGAACTCAGCGACATCGCGTTCTCCGGCGAGCTGCGGGCGCAAGTCGCGGCGCTGCGTGGCGACGGCAATTTCCTGCTGCGCGGCCAGCGCTATCCGTTCCGGCTGTCGACCGGCCGCGCGGCGGACGGCGATGCGATCCGGCTGCGGGCCGGGATCAATCAGGGCGCCGGCGGGGTCGTCGCCGATCTCGACGGCCTGCTCACGCTCGACCAAAGCCGTCCGCGGTTCGAGGGCAGTGCCTCGCTGGCGGTCGTTGCGGCCGCGGCGGGCGAAGCGCCGCGCGCGCCTTGGCGGCTCGCCGCCAAGGTCGAGGCCGATCCGGCGCTCGCAAAATTCGATCAGGTCGAGATGTCCTGGGGCGCCGACGACCGGGCGCTGAAGCTCACGGGCAGCGGCGAGGCGAAGTTCGGCGCGGCGCCGCGGCTCACCGCCAAGCTTTCGGCCCGGCAGTTCGACGCCGACCGGCTGCTGGCGAGGCCCGGCGATGCGGCGGCGCCTCGGCCCTGGGCGGGGCGGCTGCGCGATCTGGCGGCGTCGCTGCCGCTGCCGCCGCTGCCGGCACAGGTCTCGGTCGACGCCGATCAGATCATGATCGGCACCCGTCCGGTCACCGATCTGTCGGCAGAACTTCTCGGCGATGAGCAGGCCTGGCAGATCGAACGGCTCGAGCTGCGCGCCCCCGGCGGCACCCGGCTGGCGTTGCGTGGCGGCGCCGGGGCGTCGGATGCAGGCATCACCGGCACGCTCGATCTGTCGTCCACCGACCCCGATCTGCTCGCCGCCTGGCTGCAGGGCCGCACGCCGACGGCCGGCGGCGGACTGAGCAAGGCGCTGCGGATCGCCGGTGGCGTCCGCGCCGGTTCCGATGCGCTGGTACTCGATCCGCTGACGGTGGAAAGCGGAGGCGATACGCTGCGCGGCCGTTTCGCCTACCGCGGCCGCCGCGACGATCAGGGACCGCAGATCGACGCCGAGCTGAAGGGCGACAGCGCCGATCTCGACGTCGCTTTGCAATGGGCCAAGACGCTCGCCGGCCCCAATGGCGGCTGGCCGGAGCAGGCCAATGTCATGCTCGATCTCGGCAAACTCGGCGTTGGCGATCAGGTCTGGCAGCCGGCGGCGGTGCGGCTCATCTACGATCCGCACCGGATCGCACTCGACAAGCTGAAGCTCGGTACTGCGGGCGGGCTGCTGCTCGAAGGCGACGGCGCGCTCGATCGCGACAGCGCCACCGGACGATTGAGTCTCACAGCGCGTGCGCCGTCGCCGGGTCCGATCGCGGCTGCGATCGATCCGTTTGCGCCAGCCATTGCGGCCCGGGTGAAGGCGCTGGCCAACGAGGCCGGTGAGGTGCGCGCCAAGTTTAATCTGTCGACCGAGAAGGCCGGCGCGGCTCGGGACCACGTTGAGACCAGCGGCTCGCTCGAACTGACCGCGCCCCAGCTCAGCGGTCGTTTGACCGTGAAGGCGAGCCCGGCCGCCGCCGATCTGCGCAAGCTCGATCTCGATGCGCTGGGACGAAGCGAGCTCAAGCTCGACGGCGAGCTGTCTGCGCCGCGCGGCGAGACATTGCTCGCGGTGCTCGGGCTAGATCATGTCATCGCCGCCGGCGACGGCGCGGCAACAGTGCAGGCGTCGGGCACCGGCAAATGGCGCGGCGCATTGCATGGAAAGGTGAAGCTCGCCGCGGCGGGACTCGATGCCGAGGCGAGCGGTGAGATCGAACCGTTCGCGGCCGAGCCGAAAGCGGCGCTGTCGCTGAATGCGCGCAAGCTCGACCTGGCGCCGTTGTTCGACTTGCCGGCGGCCGGCGCGCCGTTGTCGCTGGCGACGCAGCTTGCGGTCGCCGGCAGCACATGGACCTTCAAGGACATCGACGCCGGCATTGCCGGCTCGCGGCTGCGCGGCCGGCTGAAGCT
>NZ_QUMK01000159.1 GCF_010907035.1 Rhodopseudomonas sp. BR0M22 | reverse complement strand
TCAGATCGAGGCTGTTTCTCAATGACTAGAACGGAACAGAACCGGGAGAGCTCCGAGGCTATCAACAAACCCGAGATTCCTGCTCCACACACGACGACATCGAACCGACGCATAATTCCAAGTTATGGATAGCAGATCCGATTCGGATGCATCCACACCCGTCTTCAACCGATAACCGTGAATGCAAGTTCGTCCACGTGGGCGGTGGCGTAGATGAAGCTATTGGGTCATTTTCGT
>NZ_QUMK01000158.1 GCF_010907035.1 Rhodopseudomonas sp. BR0M22 | reverse complement strand
TATTTACTGAACGAAAAATCACGGAAGAGGTTTTGCACAACCACACCCTGTACCCTCTCACCGCAGCGCTAGGCCGACCTACAAACCAAACAATAGTAACCCCCGCTTATTGGAAAAAAATTTGCCCCGAATGCGCATTCGAGGACTTTGAGAATCACGGCACAGCGTACGTACATCGAAGCCATGTACAGTCTTATGTTAAGGTTTGTAGCATCCATGGTTCTGACCTCATAACTATCTGCCCCGCATGTTCAACCCCCATTAATAAGCATAAAATAACCCAACTAGGAATATGCAGTCAAAAATACAAAAACCCGACACGTCAATGGAAATCACCGAACCATCTGTATTCAATATTTATCGCAGAACTTCTGAACTACAAAGG
>NZ_QUMK01000015.1 GCF_010907035.1 Rhodopseudomonas sp. BR0M22 | reverse complement strand
CTCTCTCCGTCGTCGGCAGCGTCAGATGTGTATAAGGGACAGCCGGGTTTCGCTGCGAACTAACTTCCACCTCGAGTGTCGCGACTGCCGCAAATCGGCGCGGAAAAGCGTAAGCCGTTCGGCCGGTTGTCCGATTTCGGCACAGCGCGGGACGCTCTGGTGCAGAAAATCCACACGTTAACCGATAATTAACGTTGGCGCTTGAAGCCGGCCCCGCGACTTGCTTTGATCACGGTCATGAGCACGACCCTGATCGAGGTACGAGCGGCAAGGGCAGCGGATGCGTCCGCGGTCGCGGCCACCCATGACGAAGCCTGGCGTTCCGCGTATCAGGGCATCATCCCGGGCGCGGAGCTGGAAAAGCTGATCAACCGCCGCGGTCCGACCTGGTGGGACTCGGCGATCCGCAAGGGTAGCCGAATCAGCGTGCTGTGCTTCGGCGACAAGATCGCCGGCTATGCCAATTACGGTCGCAACCGGGCCCGCAGCCTGCAGTTCGAAGGCGAGATCTACGAGCTGTATCTGCGCCCCGAGTTCCAGGGGCTCGGCTTCGGACGCCGGCTGTTCGCCGCGGCCCGCCGCGATCTGGTGCAGAGCGGCCTGAAGAGCATGGTGATCTGGGCGCTGTCGGATAACGAGCCGGCGACCGAATTCTATCGCGCGCTCGGCGGCCGGATGGTGGCGCGTTCGTCGGAGCGGTTCGGACCGAAATCGCTCGACAAGGTTGCGTTCGCCTGGAGCAACTGAGCTTTTTGCGCTGGCGGACACCGCCAGCGCGGGTTATTCGGGTGGTTCCTGAAATCAAATCAGTCTGGAGCTCTTGATGCGCATCGACGCAGTCTCCGTCGGCGTGAACCCTCCGTATGACGTCAACGTCATCATCGAGGTGCCGGTCGGCGGTGAGCCGATCAAGTATGAAATGGATAAGGCTGCCGGTACTTTGGTGGTGGATCGGTTCCTTTATACCTCGATGCACTATCCGGGGAATTACGGCTTCATCCCCCACACCCTGTCGGACGACGGCGATCCCTGCGACGTGCTGGTCGCCAACACCCGCGGCATCGTGCCGGGCGCGGTGATGAGCGTGCGGCCGGTCGGCGTCCTGTACATGAGCGACGAAGCCGGCCACGACGAGAAGATCATCGCGGTCCCGTCGTCGAAGCTGACCCAGCGCTACGACCGCATCAAGACCTACTCGGACCTGCCGGAGATCACGCTGGCTCAGTTCCAGCACTTCTTCGAGCACTACAAGGACCTCGAGCCCGGCAAGTGGGTCAAGGTGGTGCGTTGGGGCGGTGCCGACGAGGCCCACAAGCTGATCCTTGAAGGCCTCGACCGGGCCAACAAGGCCAAGGGGCACGCCAAGGACTGAGCGGCCGGAGCTAGCGCCGGCGAACGGGAGTTCTGATGCGCCGGCTGCTTCGATGGATTCGTAACCTGACCGCGATCGCCCTGGTGGCGGTCGCGGTCCTGGCCGGCGTACTGGCCTACAACACCTTCCGGCACGGTTCGCGGCAGATCGATGTCGCCGCAGTCCCGCCGATCGCGATCGACGAGCAGGGCGCCGCGCAGCGGCTGTCGCAGTCGATCCGCTTCCAGACCATCTCCAATTTCCTCAATCCCGAGCAGGACGCCGAGGCGCTGCGCGGCTTGCGCGCGCATATCGAATCCAGCTTCCCGGCGTTCCATGCGGCGGCCAAGCAGGAGGTCGTCGGCGGCCACAGCCTGCTCTACACCTGGGAAGGTAGCGACCCGCAGGCCAAACCGATCGCGCTACTGGCGCATCAGGACGTGGTGCCGATCGCGCCGAAGACCGAAGCAGACTGGCAGCAGCCACCGTTCAGCGGCGCGATCGAAGGCGGCTTCGTCTGGGGCCGCGGCTCGTGGGACGACAAGGGCAACCTCTACGCCATGCTGGAGGCCGCCGAGCTGATGGCCAAGCAGGGCTTCCGGCCGAAGCGGACGATCTATTTCGCGTTCGGCCATGACGAAGAAGTCTCCGGCCTGCGCGGTGCCGCCAAGATCGCCGAACTCTTGGCCTCGCGAAACGTCCGGCTCGATTTCGTGCTGGACGAGGGACTGTTGATCACCGACGGGGTGCTGAAGGGCCTCGACAAGCCCGCCGCGCTGATCGGCGTCTCCGAGAAGGGCTACGCCACGCTGGTGCTGACCGCCCGCGGCACCCCGGGCCATTCCTCGATGCCGCCGCGCGATACCGCGATCGGGATGCTGGCGGCGGCGCTGACCCATCTCGAAGACAACCGGCTGCCGATGCGGATCCGCGGCTCGGTCGCCGAGATGTTCGACACCCTGGCGCCGGAGATGAGCGGCTTCAGCCGGGTCGCGCTGTCGAACCTGTGGCTGTTCCGGCCGCTGCTGCTGCGCGAATTCGCCAAGAGCGGCACCACCGCCGCGATGGTGCAGACGACGACGGCGCTCACCGTGTTCAACGCCGGCGACAAGGACAACGTGCTGCCCGGCGTCGCCGAGGCCAGCGTCAACTTCCGCCTGCTGCCGGGCGATACCCAGACCAGCGTCACCGATCACGTTCGAAGCGTGGTGGCCAACGACAAGATCGCGGTGAGCGGCTTCGAGGGTAATTTCGATCCGCCGCCGGTGACCGGCACCAAGAGCGCGTCCTATCTGGCGCTCAATCGCACCATCCGCGAAGTGTTTCCGGACGTCATCGTGGCGCCGGGTCTGATGATCGCCGCCACCGACTCGCGGCACTACGCCCAGGTCGCCGACAACATCTTCCGGTTCTCGCCGGTGCGCGCCACGCCCGAAGACCTCAAGCGCTTCCACGGCACCAACGAGCGCATCAGCATCAAGAACTACGCGGACATGATCCGGTTTTATGTGCGGCTGATGCAGAGCACGGCGGGTTAGACGGAAGCCTTTCCGCGTCATTGCGAGCGAAGCGAAGCAATCCAGGGGCCACGCTTGCGGCCCCTGGATTGCTTCGTCGCTGCGCTCCTCGCAATGACGCGGAAAGGCTTCCGTCTACACCGCCGGCTTCGGCAGGCCGTGGATCGCGCAGGCGGCGCGGACGGTGTTGACCAAGAGGCACGCCACCGTCATCAGGCCGACGCCGCCCGGCACCGGCGTAATCGCGCCGGCGACCTCCTTGGCCTCGTTGAAGGCGACGTCGCCGAGCAGCTTGTCCTTGCCGCCGTCCTTTCCCGGCGTCCGGTTGATGCCGACGTCGATCACGGTGGCGCCCGGCTTGATCCAGTCGCCCTTCACCATCTCGGCCTTGCCGACAGCGGCGAACACCAGATCGGCCTGGCGGCACAGCGCCGGCAGATCGCGGGTGCGCGAATGCGCGATCGTCACCGTGGCGTTCTCGTTCAGCAGCAATTGCACCAGCGGCTTGCCGACCAGGTTGGAGCGGCCGATCACCAGCGCGTTCATGCCTTCGAGCGAGGCGTGCACGGTCTTGGCCATGATGATGCTGCCGAGCGGCGTGCAAGGCGTCAGCGCGAACAGGCCGGAGGCGAGCCGGCCCGCATTGGTCGGGTTGAGGCCGTCGACATCCTTGGCCGGATCGATCGCGTCGATCACCGCATTGCTGTCGAGCCCCTTCGGCAGCGGCAATTGCACCAGAATGCCGTGCACGGCTGGATCGGCATTGAGCTTTGCGATCAGCGCCATCAGCTCGGCCTGCGGCACGTCGGCGGGCAGCCGGTGCTCGAACGAGGCCATGCCGGCCTCCTGGGTCTGCTTGTGCTTACTGCGGACATAGACCTCGGAGGCGGGGTCGTTGCCGACCAGCACCACCGCAAGGCCCGGCGTGATGCCGTGATCGGTTTTCAGCCGCGCGACTTCCGCCGCGACGCGGGCGCGTAGCTCGGCCGAGATGATTTTTCCATCGATGATCCGGGCTGTCATGTCGTCCTCTTTGCCTGTCCCAGCCGATGCGTCCGCATCGAAATGACAACGCCTCCCCGAACGGAGAGGCGAACGGTGGATCGCCCTCGCGGGCCTCCCTGCTTGTTCATTCGGCGGGTTTGGCCGCAACCAGGCGGCGCAATGTTTCGCCGAGCTGTTTTGGATCGCCGTCGATCGCGATCTGTTTCTGCCGCGAGGTCGCGCCCGACAGCAGTCTTACGTTGCGCTTCGGCACGCCGACCGCCTTGGCCAGCAGCTCCGTCACCGCCCGGTTGGCCTCGCCGCCGTCGGCGATCGCCCGAACCCGCACTTTCAGCACCGGGCGGCCGTCCGAGAGCGTCTCCAGCCCGTCGATGTCGTCGCGTCCGCCGCGCGGGGTGACCCGCACCGCGACCGCCACGCCTTGGGCCGAATAGCGCCAAGCCTCCGCCATGCCGGGCGCCGTTAGAACACCGCCGGATAGATGTAATAGGTGATCACCCGCTGCAGGAACATGATCAGAAGGATGAGGATGATCGGCGAGATATCGAGCCCGCCGAGCGACGGCAGCATGTTGCGGATCGGCGCCAGCAGCGGCTCGGTGATTCGGTACAGGAATTCGGACACCGCGCCGACGAACTGGTTGCGCGTGTTCACGACGTTGAAGGCGATCAGCCAGGACAGGATCGCCGAGGCGATCAACAGCCAGATGTAGAGATCGAGGACGATGAGAACGATATCGAGAATGGCGCGCATGGTGGGGGAAAACTCGCGGTTTCGGTCGCGGAAGGCACGAGCCGTAGATATCGGTTCACCCCCGTCCAAACAAGGGAACTCGGCGGCAATAAAACCCTCTGGCGGCCGATTTCGATCCGTCCTGACGTCCTTGACTTGGACGCGACCTGCACTGTAAATGGCGTCGTTCGCTGACTGGCGCATGACATTGCGCCGGCCGCGGAGGGGCCATAGCTCAGCTGGGAGAGCGCGTCGTTCGCAATGACGAGGTCGGCGGTTCGATCCCGCCTGGCTCCACCAGCCTTCGCTGGCTTCGCCAGCTTCGGCCCGGCAAGCCTGCTCATCGTGGTGAAGGCTGCCGCGTTGTAGCCCGAAGGGCGAAGACGGGCCGCTGATAAAGCGGCTTCGCGCAGCAACAATCCCAGCACCAGTTCATCCGACAGACGATCGGCACGATAGCTTCCGCCATGATCCGTCATGCCCGGGACGAGCCCGGGCATGACGCGTGGTGCGGGCAGTTCGGATCTAAGCTCGTCGATTTCGCCGTCCCGCTCAGGCGCTCTTGAATTGCGGCGGGCGCTTTTCGACGAAGCTGGCGACGCCTTCCTTGAAGTCGTCGCTGGCGAGCGAGATCGCCATCTCGCGATTCGCCTCGATGGTCGCTTCCGCCAGAGTCTGGAACGGCACGTCGTAGAGCTGGCGCTTGATCACCTGCATCGACTTCGGCGCGACATTGTCGGCGAGATCGCGGGCGTAGGCGTAGGTCTGCTCGCGGAGCTGATCGGCCGGATACAGCCGGTTGACGAGCCCCATCCGCAGCGCCTCGTCGGCCGAGACCCGGCGCGCCGACAGCAACAGATCGAGCGCGTTGGCGTGGCCGACGATCCGCGGCAGCATCCAGGAGATGCCGTGCTCGGCGATCAGTCCGCGGCGTGCGAAGGCGGTGGTGAACACCGCGGAGTCGGCCGCGAAGCGGACATCGCAATACAGCGCGTGGACGAGACCGATGCCGGCGGTGGCGCCGTTGAGCATGCCGATGATCGGCTTGCCAATCGACGGATAGAACGCGTAGCGGGTCTGCCAGTCGGCGCGGCGATTCATGTCGAACGGCGGCAAGTCGGCGGCGCGGCGCACGTCGGAGGGATCGATCGTCTGCAGCACCTGCATGTCGGCCCCTGCGCAGAAGCCGCGGCCGGCGCCGGTCAGCACGATGACCCGAACGTCGCTGTCCGCGGCGGCCTGCTGCATCGCTTCCCGCACCTCGCGCTCCATCACCGGCGTCCAGGCGTTCATGCGGTCCGGCCGGTTCAGCGTGATCGTGGCGATCCGATCGGCCACGTCATAGAGGATGTTCTGATAGCTCAACGGCGTTTCTCCCTTTGTTGATTGTTGTTGGCGCGCGACCGGCGTCGTGCGCGTTGTCGCCCGCTGTGGGCGACAGATATCAGACGTGGCGCGAGCCTTTGGGTCGGGCCAGATAGTCCCGGGTTTCGGGACGCTGCTGCAGCCAGCCGCTCCACTTGCGGAAGACTTTGGCCATCCGCTCGGGCGCGACGCCGAGCTGCGCCATCGCCACGCCGCCGTTGACCGACTCGCGATATTCCGCGATCAGCCCGCCGCGCAGCACGAACCGGCTCATGCCGTCGATCACCACCCGCTGGCCTTTGAACTCGGGGACGGTGGATGTGAAGCTCGACAGCGACCATGCGTAGCCAAGGTCGCCGTTGCACACCGGGTCGAACATTTCCCAGCGATAATCGGCCGCGTCGCGGTGAAACAGCTCCTGCATCATCGCGGCGATCTCGGCGCGGCCGGTGTGCGGGCCGTAGATGTAGTCGTGATAGATCGCGTCGTCGGTGAAATGGCCGGCGAACTGTGCGCCATCGCCGGCTTCCGCCGCGCGGGTCAGGCTTTCCAGCAGCCGCGCGAATTCCTCGCTCGTCATGCGCACTCCCTTGATGCTCCGGTCGTGACCGCCGAAGCTTGGCCGGCAGACTAGCAACCGTAGCGCCTGCGAGGGAAGCGTATTTGCCAAAGGGGCCGAGCGAGCGGCTATTCGGCGGCTTCGCGCAGCGCCGCCACCGGCTCGCCGAGCGGCGTGCGCGACAGCCAATGATCGAGGAAGTGTTCGAGCCAGATCCGTTCGGCGAGATCGTGCACGGCGCGGTCGGCAAAATGCTCGCGACGCGGCCGTGCGCCGGGCAGCGACAGCCGCTCGTGCCCCTTGGTGGTCCAGCGATGCATCATCGCCGAGGTGACGTCGGGGTGGAATTGAAAGCCGTAAGCCGTATCGCAGCGGATCGCCTGCACCGGAAAGTCGCCGCCTTCCGCCAAAAGATCGGCGCCGGCCGGCAGCTCGAATCCTTCGACGTGCCAGTGATACACTTGGCGCGGCCAGTGCGCGCACATCGCGCGGCCGGCGGCGGTGGGACGGATGTCGTAGTAGCCGACCTCGGCTCGGCCGTGCGGGTGCGGCGCGACCCGGGCGCCGAGTTGCTTGGCCAGCATCTGCGCACCGAGGCAGATACCGAGAAACGGCCGCCGTTCCTTCAGCGGCACCGCGATCCAATCGATCTCGCGGCGGATGTAGTCGTCCGGATCGTTGGCGCTCATCGGACCGCCGAACACGACAGCTCCGGCGTGCGCGTCGAGCGAACTCGGAAGCTGATCGCCGAACCGCGGCCGGCGAATGTCGAGCGGATGGCCGAGCGCACGGAGCGCATTGCCGACCCGGCCGGGCGTCGATGTCTCCTGGTGCAGAACGATCAGCACCGGCCGCGGATCATTGGTCTTCGCAGGCTGCAGCGCGGGCGAAGCCACCCGGCCGTAGTCGGTCAGTCGAACAAGCATGGGAGGATCAGTCCAGAGCCATGTCGATCAGGATTGCCGCGCCGCCGGTCAGGATGTCCGGCGGACGATGACAATTCCATAAAGCAAGCCCTGGGCCAGATTGTGTCGCGATGCCGTGCGTCAGCGGCGGCGCAGTTGAAATCCGCTGACGGCTGCGGCGATGAAACCGCGCGGGAAGAAACGCAGCAGGAACGGCACGAGCTTCACGCCGAGGCCGGGCAGCACGATGCGCTTGTTGTCCATCAGTCCCTGATAGGCCTGACGTGCGACCTCCGCGGGCGAAACGTTCAGCACGGCGCTGTCGATGCCCGGCTCGAAGCCGGCGCGGTCCTGGAATTCGGTTTGCACCGGGCCCGGACACAGCGCGGTCACGCGCACGCCCTTCGGGCCGAGCTCCTGGTGCAGCGCCTCACTGAACGACAGCACATAGGCTTTGGAAGCGTAGTACACCGCCATGCCGGGGCCCGGCAGGAAGCCGGCGATCGACGAGACGTTGAGGATGCCGCCGCGGAGCCGTGCGACGCTGCCCGCGAACCGCAGCGTCAGATCGGTGAGGGCTTTGATATTGATGTCGATGATACCAAGCTGCCCTTCGCGATCGAGGTCGACCGCCCGCCCGAACAGACCGTAACCGGCATTGTTGACGAGGTACTCGACCTCGACGCCGGCGGCATCGAGAGCGGCGGTGATTTGGTCGGCGGCGTCTGGTTTGCCGAGATCGCACGCAATGACGATCGGGTCGGGGCCGCCCTTGGCGCGAATTTCGGCTGCAAGCGAGTCGAGCCGATCGCCGCGTCGCGCTACCAAGGCTACGCGATGAGCATTGTCTGCAAAAATTCGCGCCAGCTCGACGCCGATCCCGGCCGATGCGCCTGTAATCAAAGTCACACGTTCAGTCACGACTGGAAACTCATGCTTCAAATGGGCCGAACGGCCTCCGGGGAACAGCTAAGGCCTTATGCGGGAAGCAAGCAGCGTGCAAGGCCCAAGCGCCGGGGGTGCGGCCGAAAGCGCGGTTGCGGCTCGGGACCAGATGGTTCCAGTCACACGGGTGTCGTGATGGTGGTCCGCTTAGTTGGCCGGATCGACTTCGGACACCGCCCCGATTTCCGTACCGCCGGCGACGCCGGCGCCGGCCGCGAGCGGAGCTGCGGCCGCTACCTTCTGGCGCAGCGTGACGCGGTCACGGGTCGAGACCGCCAGAAGGTCTGCGGCACGCCACACCACGTTCTCTTCGAACTCGGTGACGGTGCCGTCGGCGTAGACCAGCTCCCACATCATTTCGACGATCCGCAGCCGGCCTTCCTCATTGACCGAACGCATGATCACGCTGGTGAAATGATAAAGGTCGACGGCTTCGCCTTCGATCAGCGTCGCCGAGGCGATCAATCGGGCTGCGGTGGCGGCATCGAGACCGAAGCGCTGTTCGAGCAGCGAATGCAGCTTCTGCTTTTCGACCTCCGACGGGTCGCCGTCGATCGAGATGACATGTATCAGCAGCGCCGTCGCGGCGAGGCGGTAGCCGCCTTCATCGAGCGTCAGCTCATCCGGGGCGCTCGGCGCGACGACGTCGGTGATGAATTGGCGCAGTTTGTCCAGCATCGTCTCTCGTCTTTCGATGGGGGGCGACGGCTCGTCGCTCTATGGCGTGGAAAGGGAACGCCCGCAATCCTGCCACGGTTCCGGGGAGTTCCATGACGGTTTGGCAATGTGGGCGCGGTGTCACGGCAGCGCGGCTCAGCGGGGTATCAGCCGGAATTGCGGTGAGCGATCGGGCTGGGTGGTGACGACGCCGATCGGGATCACCGGCTCTGTATCGGTCAGTTCGATCCGGAACGTGCCGACGAGCTTGGCCAACGCCAGCGTCGCTTCGACCAGCGCGAAATGCGCGCCGATGCAGACCCTGGGACCGACGCCGAACGGCAGATAGGCGAACCGGTCCGGCGCCGGCGCGCCCGGCATGAATCGCTCCGGCACGAACGCGTTCGGGTCGCTCCAGAGCTTTTCGTGCCGGTGCAGCAACCACGGCGCGATCAGCACCACGTCGTGCTTGCGAACCGCGAAGCCGGCGACCTGATCGGGGCCCGCCGCCTCCCGCACGATCAGGAACGCCGGCGGATACAGCCGCAATGTCTCATCGAGCACCGCGCGGGTGAACGGCAGCCGTTCGACCTCCGCGACATCGACTCCGGTCCGGCGCACCTCGCCCGCGAGCCGTTCCTGAGCGTCGGGGTCGAGGGCCAGCAGATACAGCGCCCAGAACAGCGCGGTGGCGGTGGTCTCGTGTCCGGCCAGGATCATGGTGGCGACCTGGTCGCCGAGCTGGGCGTCGGTGAAGGCCTCACCGGTCTCCGGGTCGCGCGCCGCCAGCATCAGTTCGAACAGATCGCGCGGGGGAGCGCCGTCGGCCTTGCCGGCCGCGCGCCGCGCGGCGATCAGCTCGCTGATGAACCGGGTCCAGCGCCGGCGGAACAGCGCCCGCGAAACATCCTGCGGCGTCGGCCAGCCGAGCGGCAGCAGCAGATCGAGAAACCGCGGGCTCGCCAGCCTGGTGCCGTAGTCGATCACGAAGCCGCGCAGCGCCTGGCCGTGCGTGCCCATCTCGAACGAAAACATCGTCCGCCCGGCGATCTCCAGCGCCAGATGCTGCATCGCTTCGCGCAGGTCGACCGGGCCGCCGATGTTGCGGCGCAGCCCATCGACGACCTCGTCGGTGGCGGACGCCATGTGCGGCACCAGCGTCGCCACCGCGCGCGGCGTGAACGCCGGTGCCAGCGTTCGCCGCTGGTGCTTCCAGGCGCGGCCTTCGGCGAGCAGCAGCCCCTCGCCGAGCATCGGCCGCAGCACGCGAATGCCGGTCGCGGTGCGGTGATAGTTGTCGAAGTTGTCGACCAGCACATGCCGGATCGCATCCGGCGTATTGAGGATGTAGCTGGAGTGGGCGAAGAACCTGCCGCGGACGACGTCGTCCTGGTAGGCGCGGTCGCCCCAGCTCGCGATCGCATTGTGGCGGATCGCGGCGAGCCGGCCGAGCGCCGACATGTTCTCCGGCGCGCGCGGCGGCGTCGGCGGGATCAGCGGCTCACGGAATGCCGGCCGGTCGTCGATTGCGGCGATGCTCACCTCGAACCCACTCCCTCGTCGTTGTCCAACGAAGGTAGTGTGGGAAACGGGCAGGGAGAAGGCCGGTGGCGGAACCGGCAAGCGAGGCGATCGGCCGCAGCCGCACCTCTCGGTGCCGGGTCAGAGCATCCCGGGCAGGACGCGATCCGGCGGCTTGTGGTTGTCCAGGAAGGTGCGGATGTTGATGATCACCTTCTCGCCCATTTCGACGCGGCCTTCGATCGTCGCCGAGCCCATATGCGGCAGCAGCACAACCTTGCCGTGCTTGGCGAGCCGCACCAGCTTCGGATTGACCGCCGGTTCGTGCTCGTAGACGTCGAGGCCTGCGCCGGCGATGTCGCCGGCTTCGATCAGCTTGGTCAGGGTTTCTTCGTCGATCACTTCGCCGCGCGCGGTGTTGACGATGAAGGCGTCCTTCCGGATCAGCTTCAGCCGCCGCGCCGACAGCAAATGGAACGTCGCCGGGGTGTGCGGACAGTTCACCGAAATAATGTCCATCCGCGCCAGCATCTGGTCGAGCGAATCCCAATAGGTCGCGCCGAGCTCGTCGGCGATCTTGGGGGCCACCGGCTTGCGGTTGTGATAGTGGATCTGCAGCCCGAACGCGCGGGCGCGCCGCGCCACCGCCTGGCCGATCCGGCCCATGCCGATGATGCCGAGCCGCTTGCCGCCGAGCCTGCGGCCAAGCATCCAGGTCGGCGACCAGCCGGGCCACTCGCCGCCGTCGGTCAGGAGCGCGGCACCTTCGATCATCCGGCGCGGCACCGCGAGGATCAGCGCCATCGTCATGTCGGCGGTGTCTTCGGTCAGGACCTTCGGCGTATTGGTGACGGTGATGCCGCGCGCATGCGCCGCGGCGACGTCGATATTGTCGATCCCGTTGCCGAAATTGGCGATCAGCCGCAGCGAACACTCGGGCTGATTCAGCATCGCGGCGGTGATTTCGTCGGTCACCGTCGGTACCAGCACGTCGGCGGTGCGTGCCGCCTCGGCGAGCTGCTCGGCCGTCATCGCAACATCGTCGAGATTCAGCCGGGCGTCGAACAGCTCGCGCATCCGGGTCTCGATCGAGTCCGGCAGCTTGCGGGTGACGACGACCAGAGGCTTTTTCTTAACCGACATTCCAACGCTCTCTGACGAGCTTAACGAGATCGTTTAGCCCCCGTTAACTCAGCTGTTCGACACTCCCGCAGCAGCGCGACCACAGGGGCCGGTCCCGACCGTGAGGTCCCTATCCCGTTCCTTGGGTTACCGGATGCCTTCCGGCCTTCTCTAGCAGAAGACCGCGCCAAGACAAGGACCCCTGGTTTTCCCGGAGACGGCCGCGCCGCAAATCCGAAGACGAAGAGGCGTGTCGATGACGATGAAATACCTGTTCGCTGCCACGGCGTTCGCAGGCGCGGTGATCGGCGCTGCGAGCTTCGCGCATGCCGGCAAGGAGTCGCCATTGTCCGCGAGCGGTCTGCCGGTGCCGCGGTACGTCAGTCTTAAGTCTGATCACGTCAACGTCCGGGTCGGGCCGACCAAGGACAACGATGTCGCCTGGGTCTATACCCGCGCCGGCCTTCCGGTCGAAGTCACTGCCGAATTCGAGAACTGGCGCCGGGTGCGCGATTCCGAAGGCGCCGAGGGTTGGGTCTATCACTCGCTGCTGTCGGGACGACGCACCGCAGTCGTCATCATGAAAGACAAGGACGATCTGGCGACCTTGTACGAAAGCGCCAATGCGAGCAGCGCAGTGGTCGCGCGATTGCAGGCCGGCGTGGTGGCGCAGGTCAAGCGCTGCGACATGAAGTGGTGCCGGATCACGGGTAGCGGCTTCGACGGCTGGATCGAGAAGCCGCAACTGTGGGGTGTCTACGCCGACGAGCAGGTGAACTGATCACTCGGCCAGGCCGAGCTGTCGCCCGGGTTTCGCGCCGCGAAAAAACAACGGCGGCCTACGACCTGATGCCGCAGTCCGCCGACGAATCGTCACCTGGAATTGGTCCAGACGGGCGCCTCAGCCCCTCTTGCGCAGCCGCACCACCACGTCGACCCGTGCAATCTCGTATCCGTCGGGAACGTCCGGCGTCGCCTTCAGCTCGACTTCGGCGTTGGGGATGTCGATCAGCTCGTGGTTGTTCTCGAGATAGAAATGCTGGTGCGCCGACACGTTGGTGTCGAAATAGGTCTTGGTTCCGTCGACGCTGACCTGACGCAGCAGCCCGACTTCCGTGAGCTGGTTCAGGGTGTTGTAGACGGTCGCCAGCGACACCGGCACCTTGGCCTGGCTGGCCTCTTCGTACAGCATTTCCGCGGTGAGGTGGCGGTCGCCCTTGCCGAACAGCAGCCAGCCGAGCGCCATCCGCTGCCGGGTCGGCCGCAAACCGACCGACTGCAGCATTTCGTTGACGTCGTGCCACGGGCAGCCGTTGAGGCGGGGCTCAGCGTGCGAATGCGCGTCCTGAGCGGGTTCCTCTCGCAAAAATGCTACGTGTTCGCCGATATCCACGATTGCATACCCCTGCCGCACTACAACCTGCACTGTACAACGTGATTATAGGAAGCATTCGTTGTTGGTGCAAGCGCTTCGCAACTAGCGGAATTCGGTCATTTTGCTTAAGTAAGGTTACGGAGGTGCCGCTAGGCGGGGCAGTATGCCTATGTTACAGACCCGCGCGCCTAACGGGCGCGTCCAGTGCCCATCTCCGGATTTCGCCGCGTGGGCAGCCAAATCCTCTCGATCGAATATGAAGAAGAAGGCATCGTCGCATGCGGGACCGTCGCTCCAGCTACGAATATGAAGACTTGCTGGCCTGCGGCCGGGGCGAACTGTTCGGTCCCGGCAATGCGCAGCTTCCGCTGCCGCCGATGCTGATGTTCGATCGTATCACCACCATCACCGAGGATGGCGGCGAGTTCGGCAAGGGCCATGTGCGCGCCGAGCTCGACGTCAATCCGGACCTCTGGTTCTTCGCCTGCCACTTCAAGAACGACCCGGTGATGCCGGGCTGCCTGGGACTGGATGCGATGTGGCAGATGGTCGGCTTCTTCCTGGGCTGGGTCGGTGGCGAGGGCCCTGGCCGCGCGCTCGGCCTCGGGGAACTAAAGTTCACCGGCCAGGTGCTGCCGCACATCAGCAAAGTCGTCTACAATGTCGATATCAAGCGGGTGATGCGCTCGAAGCTGTGGCTCGGCATCGCGGACGGCTGGCTTTCGGCCGACGACGAGATCATCTACCGCGCAAAGGACCTGAAAGTCGGTCTGTTCAAGCAGACGGCGCAGCCGGTTGGCGGTTAGCGGTCCGGCAGACCGCGATCGGGCGCGTCGTCGCCCGTTGACGACCATGGAATGAACGAGGCGATCATATGAGACGTGTTGTTGTCACCGGGATGGGTATCGTCTCGTCGATTGGAAACAACACCCAGGAAGTCCTGGCGAGCCTGCACGACGCGAAGTCGGGCATTTCCCGCGCCGAAAAGCATGCCGAGCTGGGATTCCGCTCGCAGGTGCAGGGTGCGCCGACGCTGAACCCGGCCGACGTCGTCGATCGGCGGGCGATGCGCTTCCTCGGCGAAGGCGCGGCGTGGAACCACGTTGCGATGGAGCAGGCGCTCGCCGATTCCGGGCTGGAAGAGTCCGATATCTCGAACGAGCGCACCGGCATCGTGATGGGCTCCGGCGGCCCGTCGGCCCGCACCATCGTCGAAGCCGCCGACATCACTCGTACCAAGGGACCGAAGCGCGTCGGTCCGTTCGCGGTGCCGAAGGCGATGAGTTCGACCGCCTCGGCGACGCTCGCGACCTGGTTCAAGATCAAGGGCGTCAACTACTCGATCTCGTCGGCCTGCGCGACCTCCAACCACTGCATCGGCAACGCCTACGAGCTGATCCAGTGGGGCAAGCAGGACGTGATGTTCGCCGGCGGCTGCGAAGAACTCGACTGGTCGCTGTCGGTGCTGTTCGACGCCATGGGCGCGATGTCGTCGAAGTACAACGACACGCCGGCCACTGCCTCGCGCCCCTATGACGTGTCGCGCGACGGCTTCGTGATCGCCGGCGGCGCCGGCGTCTTGGTGCTGGAAGAGCTCGAACACGCCAAGGCGCGCGGCGCCAAGATCTATGGCGAAATCATCGGCTATGGCGCGACCAGCGACGGCTACGACATGGTGGCGCCGTCGGGCGAGGGCGCCGAGCGCTGCATGAAGATGGCGCTGGCGACCACCGGCGGCATCAAGATCGACTACATCAATCCGCATGCGACCTCGACGCCGGCCGGCGACCCGCCGGAAATCGCGGCGATCCGCAACGTGTTCGGCAACGAGGACAAGTGCCCGCCGATCTCGGCCACCAAGGCGCTGACCGGCCACTCGCTCGGCGCCACCGGCGTGCAGGAGGCGATCTACTCGCTGCTGATGATGCAGAACGGCTTCATCTGCGAGAGCGCCCACATCACCGAGCTCGACCCGGCCTTCGCCGACATGCCGATCGTCCGCAAGCGCATCGACAACGCCAAGCTCGGCGCGGTGCTGTCGAATTCCTTCGGCTTCGGCGGCACCAACGCGACATTGGTGTTCAAGCGGCTGGAGGCGTGATGTCGAGGCTCTCGCCGGCCCCGGCGAGACGACACATCCACATGCTACGATCCTCATGGTGAGGAGGCGCCTCTTGGCGCCGTCTCGAACCATGAGTTGTTGACCACTTCATCGTTCGAGACGCGCGCGATGCGTGCTCCTCAGGATGAGGTCCGAGCAGCGAGGAAGCGACGACAATGCAACAACTGATGCAGGGCAAGCGCGGGCTGATCATGGGCGTCGCTAACGACCATTCGATCGCCTGGGGGATGGCCAAGACGCTGCACGCGCACGGCGCCGAGCTCGCCTTCACCTATCAGGGTGACGCGCTGGCGCGCCGGGTCAAGCCGCTGGCGCAGTCGCTGAGCTCCGATCTGGTGCTGCCCTGCGATGTCGAGGATATCGCCAGCGTCGATGCGGTGTTCGAGACGCTGAAGGAGAAGTGGGGCAAGCTCGACTTCGTGATCCACGCGATCGGCTTCTCGGACAAGAACGAGCTGCGCGGCGAGTACATCGACACCAGCCGTGCCAACTTCTCGCGCACCATGGTGATCTCCTGCTTCTCGTTCACCGAGGTCGCCAAGCGCGCCGCGGCGCTGATGCCGGATGGCGGCGCGATGATCACGCTGACCCTCGGCGCGTCCGAGCGGGCGATGCCGAACTACAATGTGATGGGCCTCGCCAAGGCTGCGTTGGAAGCCAGTGTGCGCTATCTCGCCTGCGATCTCGGCCCCAAGGGCATCCGCGTCAACGCGGTCTCGGCCGGCCCGGTGCGGACGCTGGCCGGCGCCGGCATCGGCGATTCGCGCGCGATGTTCGGCTTCATGGAAAAGCACTCGCCGCTCGGCCGCGGCGTCACGCTGGAAGAACTCGGCGGCTCGGCGCTGTATCTGCTGTCGGATCTGTCCGGCGGCGTGACCGGCGAAACCCACTACGTCGATTCCGGCTACAACATCGTGTTGATGCCGAAGCCGAGCGCGCTGAAGGCGGATACCGACCAGGCGTAGCGGATAGCCGGGCTCTCGTCCGTCACCTCCTATCAGTAGGCAGTCTGGGCGAAAGGCGCTTTGCGCTTGGTCCAGCGTGATGAGTTGCGGCGAACGCTACTGCCGTGCCTGGGGCGTCCTCACCCCACCCCTCTCCCGCAAGCGGGAGAGGGAGTCCGGCTGCGGCCGGGGCGAGGTCTCGCCTGGACTCGTTAGCTCATCAAATGATTGATGATAACGTTGAGTTCGATGCGTCTCCACCAGCATGGCGCGCTCCCTCTCCCGCTTGCGAGACCTCTGCAAAACCTGACTGTTTGCTCCAGATGTGATTCACTTCGGTATGCGGAGGTGAATCGGATGGCGCAGGACAGTTTCATCGAGGCTTTGCTGCCGGCGGGGTTTGGGCGCAATGAGCGGCTGGAGCGCATTTCCGGCCTGATCGATTGGGAGCGCGTTGCTGGGTTGATCCGCAAGGTGCGGCCGGGCGAGACCGGCCGCCCGCCGTATGAGCCGCTCGCCATGTTCAAGGCGTTGCTGCTGCAGCAATGGTACGGACTATCCGATCCCGGCCTGGAAGAGGCGCTGCTCGATAGGGTCTCGTTTCGACGCTTTTGCGGGTTCGCGCTCGATGCGCAGACGCCCGACGAGACGACGCTGTGCCGGTTTCGCAACGCCTTGCAGCAAGCGGGACTGGGAGGGGCGCTGTTCCATGAGGTTCTCCGGCAGCTCGAAGCGGCCGGATATGTCTTGAAGACAGGGACCTTGATCGACGCCACTCTGGTGCAGAGTTCAGGGCGGACGCCTGCCTCGGGATCGACCCCGCGCGAGGTCGAGAGCCGCTCGTCACACGATCCGGAAGCCAACTGGACAAGGCAGGGCCCCAAGCGCCAGCTGTTCTTCGGCTACAAGGCGCACGTTGCGATCGATCAGGGATCTGGCCTGATCCGGGCTCGTCGCCTGACCGGCGCGAAGACCTACGAGAGCGAAGTCGCCGACGATCTCGTCCTCGGCGACGAGAAGGCGGTCTATGCCGACAAGGCTTACGAGAAACGGGCTCGGCGCCAAGCTCTCAAAGCCCGCGGCATCAAGGATCGCATCCAGCATCGTCGCAACAAACACCAGAAGACGCTGCCGCGATGGCAGGCCGTACGCAACAAGCTGATCGGGCGCGTGAGGCAGGCGATCGAACGGACCTTCTCGCAACTCAAAGGCCGCTACGGCCTCACCCGCATGCGCTACGCCGGCATCACCGCCAACACCTTCCACCTCGATCTGATCTCGATCGCCTACAACCTGCGAACCGCAGCCGCCATCCGCTGATCAATCACCGGCCACGGCGGTTCAGCCGTCGCTCGTCGCTCGCATCGCATCCCGATATCGCCTCCTCACCGACCAAAAATAACAAACTCGGCCAGTTTCGCAGAGGTCTCGCTTGCGGGAGAGGGGTGGGGTGAGGGCGACGCGCGCCGCAGCATCCGCCATCCTCGCGAAGGCGGGGATGCAGCCCGCAGGCGCCGCTTACTTCTTGCGCTTGATCGAATTCAGCGCGCCCGACGAGCGGACTTCGGGATTCGGTGCGCCGTCCGCCGTCGACCACTCGACGAGCTGCTCGACGCCGCCGACGTCCAGCCGCGACGGGCCGGACAGCACCAGCGTGATCTTGTTATTGGCGCCGGTGACTTTCAGCTTGCCCGGCTCCTCGCCCGCTTCCAGCGTCGTCGTCACGGTATTCTTCGCCACGCTGACCACGACGTCTTTGGCACGTCCGCCGTCGACCACGTTGTCCGAGCCCGACACCGACAGCGTCCGTCCCTGCTCGAAGCTGACCTTGTGTTTGCTGCCATGCACCGTGATGGTGCCGCATTGGCCGGTCAGTGCGATCTCGTTTTCCGCGCCGTACACGCCGACATTCTTGCCCTGACAATCGACATCGCGGCTGATTCCGATGCCCTGAATCGTAAGTTCATCGTCGTCGGCATGAGCGAGGCCGGCAAAGGCCAGCATCGCGGCGATGATCACAGGTCGGCGAAGCAGCATCGAGATGTCCTTGCGTTGTTGAAGGAGCGCAAAGGAAAGCAAACCGACTAAGCATCGTCAACGCAGCGCAGAGAAATGGAACCGGCGCGGCGCGCGCATTTCGCGAGGTGGACAAACAGGCTCCGGATCGCGTCGATCAAGCGTTGCTGTTTGGCCCGTTTTAGAAACGCCACAGGGCGACCCGAGGGCCGCCCTGTGGTCGTCTCAACTCATCGGTGTCGGCGATCAGGCCGCCTGCTTCTTGGCGACGATGTCGAACCGATCGGCGTTCATCACCTTGGTCCAGGCAGCGACGAAGTCACTGACGAACTTCTCCTGCGCATCCGAGCTGGCATACACCTCGGCGAAAGCGCGGAGCTGGGAGTGCGAGCCGAAGATCAGATCCGCACGGGTGCCGGTCCACTTCAGATCGTTGGTCTTGCGGTCGCGGCCCTCGTAAAGGCCTTCGGCGGCAGACGACGGTGCCCACTTGGTACGCATGTCGAGCAGGTTGACGAAGAAGTCGTTGGTCAGCCGCTCCGGCCGGTCGGTGAACACGCCGTGGGTCGAGTGACCGTGATTAGCACCGAGCACCCGCAGCCCGCCGATCAGCACCGCCAGTTCAGGGCCGGTCAGGGTGAGAAGCTGAGCCTTGTCGACCAGCGCCTCTTCGACCTTCATGAACTGCTTCTTCTTGGTGTTGACGTAGTTGCGGAAGCCGTCGCTGCGAGGCTCCAGCGCCTCGAAGGACTCGACGTCGGTCTGCTCCTGCGTGGCGTCGGTGCGGCCGGGCGTGAACGGCACCTTGGTATCGATGCCGGCGTCCTTGGCCGCCTTCTCGACCGCAGCCGAGCCGCCGAGCACGATCAGGTCGGCGAGCGAGACCTTCTTGCCGCCCGTCTGCGATCCGTTGAATTCCTTCTGGATCGCTTCGAGCTTGCTCAGTACCTGCGCCAGTTCGGCCGGCTGGTTGACTTCCCAGTCCTTCTGCGGCGCGAGGCGGATGCGCGCGCCATTGGCGCCGCCGCGCTTGTCCGAGCCGCGGAAGGTCGAGGCCGACGCCCAGGCGGTGGAGACGAGCTGTGACACCGACAGGCCGGAGCCGAGGATCTTCGCTTTCAGCGCGGCGATGTCGCCGTCGCTGACCAGCTCGTGGTCGACCGCCGGCAACGGATCCTGCCAGATTAGTTCTTCCTTCGGCACTTCCGGGCCGAGATAGCGGGTGACCGGACCCATGTCGCGATGGGTCAGTTTGAACCAGGCGCGTGCGAACGCGTCGGCGAACTGATCGGGATGCTCCATGAAGCGGCGCGAGATCTTTTCGTAGATCGGATCAAACCGCAGCGACAGGTCGGTGGTGAGCATCTTCGGCACATGCTTCTTCTCCGGATCGAACGGATCCGGGATCGTCGCGCCCGCGCCCTTGGCGCGCCACTGCTTGGCGCCGGCCGGGCTGTGCTCCAGCTCCCACTCGTAGCCGAACAGATTCCAGAAGAAGTTGTTGCTCCACTTGGTCGGCGTCGTGGTCCAGATCACTTCCGGGCCGCCGGTGATGGCGTCGGCGCCGAAGCCGCTGCCGTGCTTGCTGGCCCAGCCCAGGCCCTGATCCTCGATCTGCCCGCCTTCCGGCGCAGGGCCGAGCAGCGACGGATCGCCGGCGCCGTGGGTCTTGCCGAAGGTGTGACCGCCGGCGATCAGCGCCACGGTTTCTTCGTCGTTCATCGCCATCCGGCGGAACGTCTCGCGGATGTCCTTGGCGGCCGCGACCGGATCCGGGTTGCCGTTCGGGCCTTCCGGATTGACGTAGATCAGGCCCATCTGCACCGCGCCGAGCGGCTCGGACAGTTCGCGTTCGCCCGAATAGCGCTCGTCGCCGAGCCAGGTGCCCTCGGGTCCCCAGTACAGCTCATCCGGCTCCCACACATCGGCGCGGCCGCCGGCGAAGCCGAAGGTCTTGAAGCCCATCGATTCCAGCGCGACGTTGCCGGTGAGGATCATCAGGTCGGCCCAGGAGATCTTGCTGCCGTACTTCTGCTTGATCGGCCACAGCAGACGGCGGGCCTTGTCGAGGTTGGCGTTGTCCGGCCACGAGTTCAGCGGCGCAAAGCGCTGCTGGCCGGCGCCGGCGCCGCCACGGCCGTCGGTGATGCGATAGGTGCCGGCCGAGTGCCAGGCCATGCGGATGAACAGGCCGCCATAATGACCGAAGTCCGCCGGCCACCACTCCTGGGAATCGGTCATCAGCGCATGAAGGTCCTTCTTCACCGCCGCCAGATCCAGCTTCTTGAACTCCGCCGCGTAGTCGAACGCAGCGCCCATCGGGTCGGACTTCTTCGAATTGTTGTGCAGCACCGAAATGTCGAGCTGATCCGGCCACCAGTCGCGGTTGCGGTGGCCGTGACTACCGCCCGAGAACGGGCACTTGCCTGCGCCCTTGTCGTCCGTCTTTGCGTCCATCGTTTCTCTCCGATCTCGTGTTGCAGTGTCTTCCCGGCTCAGTGTGGTGGCGTCTTTGGAAAGTTTCATGACGCGCCGGCCAGAGCCGCGATCGATTTGAGCGCCGCGAGCGTGGGGGATCGCCCGCGGCGCCGCTTCCTGGGGTGAATGCGGTGTGTTGGCCGTTCACTCCCAGAAGTTGTGTTCCAGGCTCGGCTTGGGGACTTTGGATCAGTTCTACGATCAGGTCCAGTCGAATTGATTTTGCATGGCGATCAGATAAACTGATCGCCATGATCTCGCTGCGCCAGCTTCGCTATCTGTCGGCCTTGGCCCGGCACGGCCATTTCGGCCGTGCCGCCGACGCCTGCTCGGTCACCCAGCCGGCGTTGTCGATGCAGATCGCCGAGCTGGAGCGCACGCTCGGAGTGAAAGTCGTGGAACGCCGCCCGGGCGAGGTGTTCCTCACCGACATCGGCCGCGAGATCGCCCGCCGTGCCGAAGAGGTGCTGGCGGCGACCCGCGACCTTGTCGATTTCGCCCGCCACCGAGTCAATCCGCTCACCGGCCGACTCAGCCTCGGGGTGATTCCGTCGCTGGCGCCTTATCTGCTGCCGAAGGTGTTGCCGCTGTTGCAGCAGCGCTTTCCCGAGCTGCGGCTGGAGCTGCGCGAAAGCCAGACCCGGCAGCTCGTCGCCGACGTGGTCAGCGGCGTCCTGGATGCGGCGCTGCTGGCGCTGCCGGCCGGTCATTCCGATCTCGACGCGATCCCGCTGTTCGACGATCCGTTCCTGCTCGCGGTGCCGGCCGACGATCCGCGCTCCGAACAGGCGCCGATCGGCGTCGAGCAAATCGACCAGTCCCGGCTGATCCTGCTGGAGGACGGTCACTGCCTGCGCGATCAGGCGCTGGCGTTCTGCGCCACCGCGCGCAATCGCGGCATCCAGATCGGCGGAGCGGGCACCGCCAGCTTCGGCGCCTCCAGCCTCACCACGGTGATCCAGATGGTCGCGGGGGGCTACGGCATCACGCTGATCCCGCAAATCGCCGCGGAGGTCGAGTGTCGCGATTCGCGGGTCAAGTTCCTGCGGCTGCGCCGGCCACAGCCGGGCCGCAGCGTCGGCCTCGTGTTTCGCAAGACGTCTCCGCGCCGCGGTGATTTCGCGGCGTTCGGCGAGGTGGTGAAACTGGGCGTCGGGGGGACGGCCCCCACGACGTCCGCAGAGGTGGCCTGACCGGCGCTTTCACCCCGCCGCGATCACGGCCGCTTCGGCCGCGGCGCGCTGCATGCTGGACGACATCTCGCTGGTGACCGTGCTCTGCTCCTCGACAGCTGTCGCAGTCGAACTGACGTATTCGTTGACGCTCTGGATCGCATTCTTGATCTTGCCGAGCGCGCCGACCACGTCGCCGGAGATGCTGGTCAGATTGCCGATCTCGCCGCCGATCCGGTCGGTCGCCTGTCTGGCCTGCGTGGCGAGGTTCTTCACCTCGGCCGCAACCACCGCAAAGCCGCGGCCGGCTTCGCCGGCGCGCGCCGATTCGATGGTGGCGTTGAGCGCCAGCAGATTGATCTGGCCGGTGATGTGATTGATCAGTTCGACGATGCCGCTCATCGCCTGCGCGGCGTCGTTGAGCTGATTGGCTTGAGCGTCGGCGGCATCGACTTCGCCGACGGCGTTCAGTGCGGTCTGCCGCGACTTGACCATCGCTTCGGAAATTTCCCGCACCGATGCGTTCAGCTCTTCGGCTCCCGCCGCGACCGACTCCATCATGCCGCGGACGCGCTCGTTGCCCATGCGGGTGAGGACCTGGCGGGTGGTGTCGGTGGCGTACTTCACCACCTTGAACGGCCGCCCGTTGAGGTCGAGGATCGGGTTGTAGGAGGCTTGGATCCAGACCTCCTTGCCGCCCTTGCCGATCCGTTTGTACTCGCCGGCCTGGTACTCGCCCCGGCGCAGCGCCGACCAGAACTCCCGATAAGCGGCTCCCTCGCGTTCGTCGGACGACACGAACACGCTGTGATGCCGTCCCTTGATTTCGGCCAGCGTATATCCGAGCGCATGCAGGAAATTGTCGTTGGCGTCGAGCACGGTGCCGTCGATGCCGAATTCGATCACGGCCTGCGACTTGCGGATCGCATCGATCTGGCCGGAGAAGTCGGCGTTCGTCAGCTTCTGTGCGGTGACATCGGTCGCGTACTTCACCACTTTGAACGGCTTGCCGCGATGGTCGAGGATCGGATTGTAGGAGGCGAGGATCCAAACCTCCTTGCCGCCCTTGCCGATTCGCTTGAACTCGCCCGGAAAGTACTCCCCGCGATTGAGCCGCGCCCAGAACTCACGATAATCGCTGCTGTCGCGCACCGACGGCTCGACGAACATGCCGTGATGCTTGCCCTTGATCTCGCCCAGCGCGTAACCCATCGCGGCGAGGAAGTTGTCGTTCGCCGTGAGGATCGTTCCGTCCATCGCAAATTCGATCACCGCCTGGGAGCGGTCGATCGCCGAGAGCTTGCCGGCGTGTTCGAGTGAGACCGTCTTGGCGGTGGTCACGTCTGCGGCGAATTTCACGACGCCAGTCGGCTTGCCGCGATGATCGAGGATCGGATTGTAGGACGCCTGGATCCAGACGTCGCGGCCGCCTTTTCCGATCCGGAGGAATTCGCCGGCCTGGAAGTTCCCGGCGCGCAGGGCCGTCCAGAAATCGCGATACGCAGCGCCGTCCTGTTCGGCCGGATCGACGAACATCCGGTGGTGCTTCCCCTTGATCTCGGCCAGCGAGTATCCCAGCGCGGTGAGGAAGTTGTCGTTAGCGTCGATCACATTGCCATCGAGATCGAACTCGATCACGGCCTGGGAGCGATTGAGCGCCGCGAGCATGGCTTCTGCACGATCGTGGCCAGACCTGGTGAATGAAAACACTGAGCACCTTCCTTGCGCCTGCCCGTGTGATCGTGAGGCGGCGCTGGACGAATCGGGGGATTCATCCTGGTGCTGTTTGTCTTAAGTTTTAACTAGTCCTTCAGATGCATCCTGCACTCAACGGGCGAATTGATTGCAACCCCTGATTCGCCCGGCTTATCGGCGATGCGCGTGGAAGTGGAATTAGTTCCAGGTTCGATCGACCATCTTCGAAAGATCGGAGATCATCGGATCTCGCCCAAGCGCCGTGGTCGCGACGCTCGGCATGGCTCTGCCTTCATCGAAGCATCGCCGTGGCGCGCTGCATGCTCGAGGCGATCTCCTGGGTCGCGGCGCTCTGCTCTTCCGCAGTGGAGGCCGTCGAACTGGCGAACTCGTTGACCTTGTCCATTCCGACCTTGATCGCGCTGAGCGCATTGACGACGTCGCCGGCAATGCCGTTGAGATTGTCGATCTGGCCGACGATCTGATCGGTGGCCTGGCGTGCCTGGGTGGCGAGGCTCTTCACTTCTTGCGCCACGACGGCAAAACCGCGACCTGCTTCGCCGGCGCGGGCGGACTCGATCGTCGCGTTGAGGGCCAGCAGATTGATCTGACCGGTGATGTGGCCGATGATCTCGGCGATCCCGCTCATCGCGTGCGCGGCATCTTCGAGACGCTGCGCTTGGCTGTCCGCGTTCCGCACATTGCCGACCGCCTCCTGGGTGATGTGGCGGGTCTGATTGGTCGCTTCGGCGATCATATTGACGGTGGCGGTGAGTTCCTCGGTCGAATCGGCGACGCGGAGTAACTGGCCTCGCACCTCCTCGTTGGCGAGGCGGCGCTGCACCTGAGCGGTGGTGTCGGCCGCATACTTCACGACCTTGTAGGTCTTGCCGTCGAGATCGAGGATCGGATTGTAGGAGGCCTGAATCCAGACCTCGCGACCGCCTTTCGCAAGGCGGCGGAACTCGCCGGTCTTGTATTCGCCGCGCGCCAGCGCCGCCCAGAACTCGCGATAGTCCTGGCTGTTTCGGTCTGCCGCGTCGATGAACATGCTGTGATGGTGGCCTTTGATCTCGGACAGCGCGTAGCCCATCGTCTTTAGAAAATTGTCGTTGGCGTCGAGGATGGTGCCGTCGGGTTTGAACTCGATCACCGCCTGCGATTTCTGAATCGCGGCGATCTGGCCCGCGGTATCGGCGTTCTTCAGCTTCTGTTCGGTGACGTCGGTGGCGAATTTGACGACCTTCAGCGGGGTGCCCTTCTCGTCCAGGATCGGATTGTAGCTGGCGAGAATCCAGACCTCCTTGCTGCCCTTGCCGATACGCTTGAACTCGCCGACGAAGTAATCACCGCGATTGAGACGGGTCCAGAACTCGCGATAGCCCGGGGCGTCGCGTTCAGCCGCCGCGACGAACATGCTGTGGTTCTTGCCTTTGATCTCGTCGAGCGAGTAGCCCATCGTCTTGAGAAAGTTCTCGTTCGCATCGAGGATGGTGCCATCCATGGCGAATTCGATCACCGCTTGGGCGCGGCTGATAGCCGCGCGGCTGCCGGCGTCGGCCAGGCTCTTCATTTTCGCCGCGGTGATATCGCTGGCGAACTTGACGACACCGACCATGGTGCCGTGGCGATTGAGGATTGGGCTGTAGGACGCCTGGATCCAGACGTGTCGGCCGTCCTTGGCGACGCGTCGATATTCTCCGCTCTGATACTCTCCGGCGCGTAGCGCTTCCCAGAATTTCCGGTAGGCGGGGCCGTCGGTCTCCGCCGCATCCACCAGAATGCGATGGTGCTTCCCAATCAGCTCGGCGCGCGAATAGCCGAAGGTGGCGAGGAAATTATCGTTGGCGCGGCGGATGGTTCCATCGGTATCGAACTCGATCACGGCCTGAGAGCGATCGATGGCGGCGAGTACCGCCGAGGCACGATCCTGGTCTGCGTTTCGCGAAAACGAAAACATCTGGCGCTGGGCTCCGGGCAATAGTGGGACGCCACGAAGCCGGGCCGGCGGCGTGGACTACCCTTGGAGGTTGCGCTGACGGATTTAATAATTGGCTAGCGGGCACCCTCGGGTGATTACGCGGTAGGGTTGCGTCGAACGACTCCGGCCCCATCACGATCGGCGCCATCCCGATCAGAAGACCGGACAAAACGGCTTTCAGCGCGGCTTCGCGCAAAAACCAAAGGGGGCGGCCTCGTGGCCGCCCCCTGGTCGTCTGGTCGATTTGGCTGGTCAGGAAGCCGAACTACTCGCCGGCAGCCTGCGCCGGCGCTTCGCCTTCGGCCTTCTGCTTGGCCTCGAGATCTTCGCCGGTGGTCTGATCGACCACCTTCATCGACAGCCGGGTCTTGCCGCGGTCGTCGAAGCCGAGCAGCTTGACCTTGACCTTGTCGCCTTCCTTGACCACGTCGGAGGTCTTCTGCACGCGGCCGGCAGCGAGCTGGCTGATGTGCACCAGACCGTCCTTGGCGCCGAAGAAGTTCACGAAGGCACCGAACTCCATCACCTTGACGACGGTGCCTTCGTAGATCTCGCCGACTTCCGGATCGGACGCGATCGACTTGATCCACTTGATCGCGGCCTTGATCGATTCGCCGTCGGATGAGGCCACCTTCACGGTGCCGTCGTCCTCGATGTTGACCTTGGCGCCGGTCTTTTCGACGATCTCGCGGATCACCTTGCCGCCGGTGCCGATCACTTCGCGGATCTTGTCGGTCGGGATCTTGAAGGTCTCGATCCGCGGCGCGTGTTCGCCGAGCTCGGCGCGGGCGCGGTCGAGTGCCTTGGACATCTCACCCAGGATGTGGATGCGGCCGTCCTTGGCCTGACCGAGCGCCACCTTCATGATCTCTTCGGTGATGCCGGCGATCTTGATGTCCATCTGCAGCGAGGTGATGCCCGCCTCGGTGCCGGCCACCTTGAAGTCCATGTCGCCGAGGTGGTCCTCGTCGCCGAGGATGTCGCTCAGCACGGCGAAGCGCTCGCCTTCCAGGATCAGGCCCATCGCGATGCCCGCGGTCGGCCGCTTCAGCGGCACGCCCGCGTCCATCAGCGCCAGCGAGGCGCCGCACACCGACGCCATCGAGGACGAGCCGTTCGACTCGGTGATCTCGGAGACGACGCGGATGGTATAGGGGAACTCGTGATGCGGCGGCAGCACCGGATGGATCGCGCGCCACGCCAGCTTGCCGTGGCCGATCTCGCGGCGCTTGGTGCCGCCGAGGCGGCCGGTCTCGCCGACCGAGTAGGGCGGGAAGTTGTAGTGCAGCAGGAACGTCTCTTTGTACGTTCCGGACAGCGAGTCGACATACTGCTCGTCTTCGCCGGTGCCGAGCGTGGTGACGACCAGTGCCTGGGTCTCACCGCGGGTGAACAGCGCCGAACCGTGGGTGCGCGGCAGCACGCCGGCCTGGGCCAGAATGTTGCGGACGGTCTTCGAATCGCGGCCGTCGATGCGCTTGCCGGTGTCGAGGATGTTCCAGCGGACGATCTTGGCTTCCAGCTCCTTGAACACGCCGGCGACGCGCAGCTTGTCGTATTTCGGCTCCTGGCCTTCCGGGAAGAAGTGCGCGATCGCCTTCTCCTTCACCTTGCCGACCGCGGCGTAGCGATCCTGCTTGACCGGGATGGCGTAAGCGGCGCGCAGCTCCTGCTCGACCAGGCCGAGCATTTCCTTCTCGATCGCCGAATTGTCGATCTCGATCAGCTCGCGCGGCTCCTTGGCGGCCTTCTCGGCGAGCTCGATGATGGCGTCGATCACCGGCTGGAAGTGGCGATGACCGAACATCACCGCGCCGAGCATGATCTCTTCCGACAGCTCCTTGGCTTCGGATTCGACCATCAGCACCGCGTCGGCGGTGCCGGCCACAACCAGCTCGAGCTGGGTTTCGGCCATCTCGTCGAGCACCGGGTTGAGCACGTATTCGTCGTTGATGAAGCCGACCCGGGCGGCGCCGATCGGGCCCTTGAACGGCACGCCCGACAGCGTCAGCGCCGCGGAGGCGGCGACCATCGACAGCACGTCGGGATCGTTCTCCATGTCGTGGGACAGGACGGTGACGATCACCTGGGTCTCGTTGCGCCAGCCGTCGGCGAACAGCGGACGGATCGGACGGTCGATCAGGCGGGAGACGAGGGTCTCCTTCTCAGTCGGACGGCCTTCACGCTTGAAATAGCCGCCCGGGATGCGGCCGGCCGCGTAGGTCTTCTCTTGATAGTCGACGGTGAGGGGGAGGAAGTCGACGCCTTCACGGGGCGACTTGGCGGCGACGACGGTGGCGAGCACCACGGTCTCGCCATAGGTGGCGACGACGGCGCCGTCGGCCTGGCGTGCAATCTTGCCGGTCTCAAGCTTGAGGGGACGTCCACCCCAATCGATTTCGACTGAATGTTGATTGAACATCGGATCCTTCTTTCATCGGATCCCGAGACGACCGAACGCCAGATACCAAAAGACCATGCCAAGATGGCGGGACGCTGGCGACGACGTGCACAGCGTCCGGCGATCCTGCCATGGTCTCGAGGTGGAAAATGGCGCTCTGTCCTCCCGGGTGCGGGATCGAGACCTTCGAGGTCTCCGACCCGCAGGGCGGGCTTCAGGCCCGTTGACAGCCCAGCCGCCGGATGCGGCTGAGCGAAACACACGGGCGAACTCAGCGCTCCCGTGTGGTGGTTCGGCCGGCGCGGCGGCGGAAGCGGCGATCCGCTTTCGATGCCGCAGCCGGCGGACGCAGCTTAGATCAGCGACGGATGCCGTGCTTTTCGAGCAGCGCCTTGTAGCGCGCCTCGTCCTTCTTCTTGACGTAGTCGAGAAGCGAACGGCGCGTCGACACCAGCTTCAACAGCCCGCGGCGCGAGTGATTGTCCTTGGTGTGGGTCTTGAAGTGCGCGGTGAGGTTGGCAATGCGTTCCGAGAGGATCGCGACCTGGACCTCGGGCGAGCCGGTATCGCCGGCCTTGGTGGCGTTGCCCTTGATGACTTCCGCTTTGCGTTCTGCGGTAATCGACATCGTCAGATACTTTCCTTGCGAGCAGCCGGACTGGCAGTCAGCCCGGTGAGGTTGAACACGCGCTTGGGGATGAGCTCGCCATTGCCGACTTCGGCGAGGGCCAGAAGCCGGCCTGCCACCGTGACATAGACTGTGCCGCTACAATGAGGCGCATCCCGTCCGCGCAACAAAACGGCTTGGCCCCGATGGAGCCTTGCCGCATCCGCCCGTGTGACGGCCAGTGCCGGGATGTCGTCCAGCGCGGTCTCAACGGGCAGTAGCGCGTCGGCGAGGCTACCCTCGCCGGACGCGGCTCTATCGCACAAAGCCTGCAATTCTTCCAGCGGAATCATGTCGGCCTCGTCGAACGGCCCGACCAGCGTGCGGCGCAGCGCGCAGATATGGCCGTAGCAGCCGAGCAGCCGGCCCATGTCGCGCGCCAAGGCGCGCACATAGGTTCCCTTGCCGCACTCCGCCTCGAACACGGACTGGCCGTTATCTCCATGATCGACCAGAGTTAATTCGTGAATCTCGACCGGCCGCGGGGCCAGCGGCACGACTTCGCCGTCGCGGGCGAGGTCGTAGGCGCGCTCGCCCTGGATCTTCACGGCCGAATATTGCGGCGGAATCTGCTCGATCACGCCGGTAAAGCGCGGCAGCAGCGCCATCACGGCTTCGGCCGTGGGCCGGTCCGAGCTGGTCGCGATCGCGCGCCCCTCGGTGTCGTCGGTGTCGCGCTCTTCGCCCCAGGCGACGGTGAATCGGTAGCGCTTGCGGCCATCCATCACGAACGGCACGGTCTTGGTCGCCTCGCCCATCGCGATCGGCAGGCCGCCCGAGGCGAGCGGGTCGAGGGTGCCGGCGTGGCCGGCGCGCTTGGCCGAGAACAGCCGCTTCACCACCGCGACCGCCTGGGTCGAGGTCATGCCGATCGGCTTGTCCAGCACCACCCAGCCATGGACGTCGCGTTTGTCGCGGCGCGGTTTGCCGTTGCCGCCGCCGCGATTGGCGTTGCGCGGGTCGTTGTTGTCGCGCGGTTTGCGGATCTGCGCGGCGGATTCGTCGGCGCCGGCGTGCTGCACGTCGTGCGGGGCGAGCAGGGCGTCGGGGGTGGTCACGGTCATCAATCCTGGTCCGAATTCGGTTCGAGGTCTTTCTGGACTGCCGGCGAGCGCAGCAGTCTGTCGATCCGCTCCGCCTCGGCGAAACGTTCGTCGATGCGGAAGCGGAGTTCGGGGGCAAATTTCAAATTGACGCGGTGGGCGATCTCGCCGCGCAGGAAGCGCTTGTGGTGCTCGAGTGCGTCGAGCACCAGCTTCTCGTCGCGGCCGCCGAGCGGCATCACGTAGATGGTCGCGAGCTTGAGGTCCGGCGACATGCGGACTTCCGGCACGGTGACGAGGTGGCTTTCGAGCACGGGATCGTGCACGCCGCCCTGGGTGAGGATCTCGGCCACGGCGTGGCGGATGAGTTCGCCGACGCGCAGCGAGCGGGTCGAGCCGCCGGGCGGGGAACTCTTCTGATGATCGCGAGACATGACGTTCTTTCAAAAACCGCCGTCATGCCCGCGACCAGTCGCGGGCATGCACGTCTTCGATGGGGCAAAGCAAGACGTGGACGGCCGGGACTTCGTCGCGAAGACATGCTTCGCGCTTTGGCCCGGCCACGACGTCTCAGTTCAATCGAGCGTCTCGGCTGTAAGAATCGGACTTACAGCGAGCGCTGGATGGTCTCGACGCGGTAGCACTCGATGATATCGCCTGCCCGCATGTCGGTGTAGTTCTCGAACGCCATGCCGCATTCCTGGCCGGCGACGACTTCCTTCACTTCGTCCTTGAAGCGCTTCAAGGTCGAAAGCTTGCCTTCGTGAACCACGACGTTGTCGCGGATCAGGCGGACATTGGCGCCGCGCTCGACATTGCCGTCGGTGACACGGCAGCCGGCGACCTTGCCGACCTTGGAGATGTTGAAGATCTCCAGGATTTCGGCATTGCCCAGCATGGTCTCGCGCAGGGTCGGCGCGAGCAGACCGCTCATCGCCTTCTTAATGTCGTCTACCAGATCGTAGATGATGTTGTAGTAGCGGATCTCGATGCCGTTGCGCTTGGCGGCCGCGGCCGCCTCCTTGTTGGCACGAACCGAGAAGCCGAGGATGACGGCGTTGAAGCCTTCGGCCAGCGTTACGTCGCTCTCGCTGATGCCGCCGACGCCGGCGTGCAGAATACGCGCCGCGACTTCGTCGGTGCCGAGCTTCTCCAGCGAGCCGAGGATGGCTTCGAGCGAGCCCTGCACGTCCGCCTTCACGATCAGCGGGAAGTCCTTGCGGCCCGAGGTCTTGAGCTGACTCATCATCTGCTCGAGCGAGCCGCGCATGCCGCTCGCCGTGGCCGCCGACTTCTCGCGCTTCTGATGGGCGCGGTAGTCGGTGATTTCGCGGGCACGGGCTTCGTTCTCGACCACCGCCAGGCGATCGCCGGCTTCCGGCGGACCGTTGAAGCCGAGCACTTCGACCGGCACGGACGGGCCGGCTTCCTGCACGGTCTCGCCCTGATCGGAAATCAGCGCGCGGACGCGGCCCATCTCGGCGCCGGCCACGATGATGTCGCCGACCTTGAGGGTGCCGCGCTGGACCAGCACGGTGGCGACCGGACCGCGGCCGCGATCGAGCTTGGCTTCGATCACGGTGCCTTCGGCCGGGCGGGTGGTGTTGGTCTTGAGATCGAGGATTTCGGCCTGCAGCGCGATCATCTCGAGCAGCTTGTCGAGATTGACCTTGTTCTTGGCCGAAACCTCGACGTCGACCACGTCGCCGCCCATCGATTCGACCTGCACATTGTGCTGCAGCAGGTCGGTGCGGACGCGGTCCGGCTTGGCGTCGGGCTTGTCGATCTTATTGATCGCCACGATGATCGGAACACCGGCGGCCTTGGCGTGATTGATCGCCTCGATCGTCTGCGGCATCACGCCGTCGTCGGCGGCCACCACCAGCACCACGATGTCGGTGACCTTGGCGCCGCGGGCACGCATCGCGGTGAACGCGGCGTGGCCGGGGGTGTCGATGAAGGTGATCTTGGTGCCGGTCTCCGGCGAGGTCACCTGATAGGCGCCGATGTGCTGGGTGATACCGCCGGCTTCGCCCGACACCACGTTGGCGTGGCGCAGCGCGTCGAGCAGCGAGGTCTTGCCGTGGTCGACGTGGCCCATCACGGTCACCACCGGCGAACGCGGTTCGGTGTCGGTGGTGTCGTCGACGACGTCGAACAGCCCCTCTTCCACGTCCGACGCGGCGACGCGCTTGACGGTGTGGCCGAGTTCTTCGGCGATCAGCTGGGCGGTGTCGGCGTCGATGACGTCGGTGATCTTGTGCATCGCGCCCTGCTTCATCAGCAGGCGGATCACGTCGACCGCACGTTCGGACATGCGGTTGGCGAGTTCCTGGATGGCGATCACTTCGGGAATAACGACTTCACGCACCAACTTTTCTTTCGGCTCGTTCGAAGCGTGCCCCTTCAGCCGCTGGGTGCGGCGACGGAACGAGGCGATCGAACGTTCGCGCACGTCGTCGGCATTGAGCGCGGTGACGACGGTCAGACGGCCGCGCTGCTTCGACGCGCCCGGCTTGGCGGCCGGCTGCTTCGGTGCCGGCGCCGGACGGGCGGGGCCGCCCGGACGGCGGATCATCCGCGGCGCCTCATCGTCGTCGCCAGCCTCGGCTGCGACGGCCGGCGGGCGGCCGGGCGTCGTCGTCGCCGTGCGCGCGGTGGTCGTCGTCGCAGGCCGCGCGGGCGCCGCAGTGGTGGTCTGGGCCGGCTTCTTGGCCGGCTCGGCGTCGCCAAACCGCTTCTTGGCCTCGGTCTCGGCCTTGAGCTTGGCTTCGTCTTCCAGGCGGTGACGCTCTTCCTCGGCCTTGCGGCGGGCTTCGGCGGCTTCGCGCTCGGCCTTCTCGATCTTCTCCTGCTCGGCGCGGCGCTGAGCCTCGATCTCGGCCTGCTTGCGCTCCTCGACCTCGCGCACGCGGGCGTCGGCCAGCGCGGTGGCGCGGGCGGTGCGCTCGTCCTCGGTCAAGGTGCGTAGAACCATACCGCTGCGCGACTGCTGCGGCGCTGGGCGCGACTGCTGCTGCCGGCTCGGCGCGGGAGGCGCGGGCTTCTTCGCGACCTCGGGAGCCGCCGGTGCGGCCGGCTCGTCGCCGCCAACGCGACGCTTGCCGCGCTTTTCGACCACCACCTGCTTGCTACGGCCGTGGCTGAAGCTCTGGCGCACGACGCCCTGCTCGACGCGCGGCTTCAGCGTCAAGGTCTTGGTCGGCATCGTCAGAGTCTTGTCGCCAGGAGTTTTCGTATCAACCATTCAGTAGTCCCAATCTCTCAACGTTGTGCGCGTTCGCACGGACTTCGTCAGCGGCGTCTAGGTCAGCAGCGTCTTTCGGCGTGTCGATCGGCGTTCCTGCCGTGGCCGCATCGGCATTGCCATCGCCCGCCAGCCGGTATCGGACCAGGATCTGGCAGCGCGACAGGAATGTTTGTCCGGCCGTGCCCGCAAGCAGCGCAGCATGTATCACATTTGACCGCCCTAATGCCAAATCCAATTCTGCAGAGCTGAGCGCAGCAATCCGAGGAAATTTGCGACCCCCGGCCGCCTCTTCGTCGATTTGCCGACAAAGCGCGTCCAGCTTGCGGATTCCATCGGCGGCGCCGTCGGTGGCGTGAATCACCGCGACCGCTTCGCGGCTCTTCAGCGCGGTTTCGACCTTGCCGAAGCCGCAGACGACCTGGCCGGCCTTGGCGGCAATCGCCAGCGCGTCCTGCGCCGACCGCGCCAACAGGCGTTCGATCGCGTCGGCGAGATCCGCCGGCGCCTTGACGTCGCGCTTGAAACCTTTGGCGAAGACGCGGCGGCGAACCGCCTGCGTCACCATCTCCCGCGACGCCGTGACCCACAGGCCCCGGCCGGGCAGCTTGCGTTTCAGATCGGCCACCACCTCACCGGTCGGGCCGAGCACGAACCGGATCAGTTCGCCGATCGGCCGCACCTGCCGCGTGACCGCGCACATCCGCTCGGTCGCGGGCGTCTTGGCCCGCGGTCCGTCGTCGAGATCTGCGCCGGGTACGGCAGCAAGCATAGGTGCGGCTGACCTTTCATTTCACGTGCTGCGCGGATGCGGGTCGCGAGCCATCGGTGCTCACTCCGCTTCGGCTTCGGACGCTTCGTCCGCAGTTTCGTCGTCGGAGGCCAGCTCCGACTCGTCGATCCAGCCGGCCTTGACGCGGGCCTGCATGATCAGGTGTTCGGCGTCCTCGCGCGACATTTCCAGTCCGTCGAGAATGCCCGGATACTTTACCGGCTCGGCCCCGTCTTTGCGCTCGGTCCAGCCGACCAGATCGTCGGTGGCGCAGCCGGCCAGATCCTCGACGGTCTTGACGTCGTTCTCGCCGAACTTGACCAGCATCTTCGAGGTGACGCCGGGGACGTCCTTGAGGGCGTCTTCGACGCCGAGCTCCAGGCGCCGCGCCTCGATCTCCGATTCGACCCGATCGAGATATTCCTGCGCACGGGCCTGCAGTTCGCCGGCGGTTTCTTCGTCGAAGCCCTCGATCGAAGCGAGTTCCCGGGAGTCGACCAGCGCGAGTTCTTCGACCGAGGTGAAGCCTTCGGAGGCGAGCAGCTGACCGACGACTTCGTCGACGTTCAGCGCGTCCATGAAGGCTCGGGTGGTCTTCTCGAAATCGGCCTGGCGGCGCTCGGATTCTTCGCTCTCGGTCAGGATGTCGATGTCCCAGCCGGTGAGCTGCGAGGCGAGCCGCACGTTCTGGCCGCGACGGCCGATCGCAAGAGACAATTGGTTATTGGTGTCCGGAACCACAACCTCGATCCGCTCGCGATCTTCGTCGATCACGACCTTGGAGACCTCGGCCGGCGCCAGTGCGTTGACCACGAAAGTGGCAATGTCCGGCGACCACGGGATGATGTCGATCTTTTCGCCCTGCAGCTCGTTCACCACCGCCTGGACGCGCGAGCCGCGCATACCGACGCAGGCGCCGACCGGGTCGACCGACGAGTCGCGCGACACGACGCCGATCTTGGCGCGCGAGCCCGGATCGCGGGCGACCGCCTTGATCTCGACGATGCCGTCGTAGATCTCCGGCACTTCCTGGGCGAACAATTTCGCCATGAACTGCGGATGGGTGCGCGACAGGAAGATCTGCGGACCGCGGGTTTCGCGGCGGACGTCGAACACATAGGCACGAACCCGGTCGCCGTTACGAAACGACTCACGCGGCAGCATCTCGTCGCGGCGGATAATGGCTTCGCCGCGGCCGAGATCGACGATCACGCTGCCGTATTCGACGCGCTTGACGACGCCGTTGACGATTTCGCCGATGCGGTCCTTGAACTCGGCGTATTGGCGGTCGCGCTCGGCCTCGCGGACCTTCTGCACGATCACCTGCTTGGCCGACTGGGCGGCGATGCGGCCGTACTCCAACGGCGGCAGGGTGTCGGCGATGGTGTCGCCGATCTGCGCCCCGGGATTGGCGCGCTGCGCGTCCTTCAGCGAGATCTGGTTGGCGGGGTTTTCGACCTGCTCGACCACCAGCATGTGGCGCGACAGCCGCAGCTCGCCCTTCTTGGGGTCGATTTCGGCGTGGACGTCGGTCTCCGAGCCGTAGCGGGCACGCGCCGCCTTGGCGATCGCGTCTTCCATCGCGGCGATCACGATGCCGCGGTCGATGGTTTTCTCGCGAGCCACCGCATCGGCGATCTGCAGCAGTTCCAGCCTATTGGCGCTGACGGCCATGGTCAGTCTCCCTCAGAGGTGTCGATCTCGCCACGCCGCGCCCGTTCGGCGGCAAGGCGGTGTTTCTTGGTGTTCTGCGGTGTCGGCTTGGCGGCCGCTTTGGCGGCCTTGGCGCCGCGCTTCGGAGCCTGGCTCTTGGTCGGATCGCTGCGCTTGGCGTGCGGCGGCGGTTCCGGGGCCAGCCCGAGGCTCTGCTTGAGGTCGCGTTCGGCCTGTTTGCCGCGGCGCATCGACTCGGCGATCAGCTCGTCGGTCAGCACCAGCCGGGCATCGCCGATATCGTGCATCGGCAACATCACCAACGGGTCTTCGCCCTTCGGGGCCTCCTCCCGCTGAATCCGCACGGCATCGCCGTCGACGCCGTCCAGCAGGCCGCGGAACCGCTTCCGGCCCTGGTGCGGCACCGCCATCTCGATCTTGACCAAGTGCCCGGCATAACGGGCAAAATCCGAACGACGGACCAACGGCCGGTCGATACCAGGCGACGAAATCTCCAGCCGATAGGCGCGGTCGATCGGGTCGGCGACGTCGAGCACCGGCGACAGCGCCCGCGAGACCGCTTCGCAGTCGTCGATCAGCATGGTGCCGTCCGGCCGCTCGGCCATGATCTGCACCGTACAGCCGGCTTCACCCGACACCTTGATCCGGACCAGGCGGTATCCCATTGCCAGCAAAACGGGCTCGGCGACCGCCCCGAACCGCGCCGCGACGCCCGGTTCGATTACCAGGCGCGGTTCGGCCAAGTCGTCGGTTTCCGGAATGGCAGGGGTCGGCTCGGTCATGTCCTGGGTCAAAGCGTTATGGTGTCTCGGCGGTAAGCGGTATCAAGCAGGTGAATGAGGCTGCGCTTCCGAAAGCGCGCCGGTCCATGTCCTACGATCCAGGTAATAAAAAAGAGCGGGTCCCGGAGGGCCCACTCTCGATACGGATCGTATGAGAATTTCGAAGTCACGCCGATATAGCGCTTTTCCGCTCCAGCGACAAGAGCCGTCAGGGAAGCGCTCCGGCGCATGGCTGGCACACACGACCGGAACAAATGCGACAAGGCGGTTCAACCCTTCGTTCACGCCAGGCCTCTAGGTTCCGGCCGTACAGGTGCGGGCCGCCCGCGAGAACGATGGATGTCTGCTCCCAACTCTCTCCTTCCCGAACTCGACGACATCGTCAGGCAGGGTGATCCTGTTCGGCGTGCCGATGCGGTGCGCCGGATCGCGGACCTGTACATTCGGGATGTCGAGAGCTTTCAGCCGGATCATGTCGCGCTGTTCGACGGAATTCTGCTGACGCTGGTTCCGGAGATCGACGTCGAGGTCCGCAGCGAGCTGGCACGACGGTTTTCGGAAGTCGTGAATGCGCCGCCGCAGTTGGTTCGGCAGCTCGTGTACGACGAAGATATCGGCATCGCCGGGCCGCTGCTGCGGCGATCGGTCATGCTGGACGATCCCACCCTGGTCGAACTGGCCAAGCAGCGTGGCCAGACGCACCTTCTGGCAATCTCCGAACGTTCCAGCATTTCGCCGCCGGTGACCGACGTGATCGTGCGCCGCGGCGACCGCGACGTGGTGCGGAAGGTCGCCGGCAATGCCGGCGCAGAATTCTCCGCAACGGGATTCAACGGCCTGATCCGCCGCGCCGCGGAGGACGGGGTGCTGGCGATCGCGGTCGGTACGCGAGATGATCTTTCGCCGCCGAGGCTGAAGGATCTGCTGGCGTGTTCGACCGATCTGGTGCGCCGGCGCCTGTTCGAAAGCGCCCGGCCGAGCGCCCGGATCGCCATCAACCGCGCGATGCGCGAGCTGGCCGGCGAGTCCCGACAGCCGAATGTGCGTCGTGATTTCGACGCCGCGCAACGCTCGGTCGTCGGCCTGCACAACAAGGGCGAACTCAACGAGGCCACCGTACTGGGCTTCGCCCAAGCGCATCAATACGAGGAGACGGTCGCGGCCCTGTCGGCGATGACCGGGACGCGGATCTCGACTCTCGACCAGATGATGTCCGGCGAACGGCACGATCCCGTGCTGATCCTCGGCAAGGCGCTCGGGTTCGGATGGGCGACAGTCCGGGCGCTGATCAGGCTGCGGCTCGGACCGGATCGATCGGTGGCGTGCCCCGACGTCGAAGAAGCGCAGCACAATTTCGAGCGGCTGACGTCATCGACGGCGCAGCGCGTACTCGGCTTCTGGCGGATGCGGCAGGCCGACGCCTGATCCGTTCGCCAACTAATCGCCGGCTGAGAAATTAGAGCGGTTCATCGTTTGATTGAACGATCCGACCTTTCCGAAGGCACTGAGTCCTCATCCTGAGGAGCCTGGCGAAGCCGGGCGTCTCGAAGGATGGGGCAACGCATTCCCTGCGTCACATGGTTCGAGACGGCGCTACGCGCCTCCTCACCATGAGGTTGTGCGTGTGGCAGGCGGCGTGGATCAGCTCTGACTCTATGAAAGATAGAACTGCTCTAGAGACGTTCAAAGCGCAGATAGTTGGCGCGCCGGCCTTCGCGCTCGGCTTTGCGGCCATAGCGCGTCATCGTGTAGTTCGGCCACGGCTTGCGCCAATCGTCGGCACGCTCGGCGAGCCAGTCGAAATTCGGCGCGCGCAGCAGATGCGCCAGCGTCCAGGCGTTGTAGCCGTCGATGTCGCTGACGAAGCGGAATTCGCCGTGCGGCACCAGCGCTCGCGCCATCGCCGTGACGGTGGCGTCCTGTACGAAGCGGCGCTTCCAGTGACGCCGCTTCGGCCACGGGTCCGGATGGATCAGATCGACCCGTGCCAGCGAGCCGGCCGGCACCCAGGCCAGCAGCTCGGAGGCGTCGCCGGCGAACAGGCGGATGTTGCGGATGTTGTCGGCCTCGATCCGCGCCAGGATCTTGGCCATGCCGTTGACATAAGGCTCGGCGCCGATGAACCCCGTATCCGGATGGGCAAGGGCTTCGGCGATCAGATGCTCGCCGCCGCCGAATCCGATCTCGAGGCGGACATGCTCGACCGGCGGCTCGAACAGAGCGGTGAGCGGCTCGGGCGCGGGTTCATCGATCCGCAGCGACAGATGCGGCAGCAGATTCTCGATCAGGTCGGCCTGATGGGCGCGCAGCTTGTGGCCCTTGCGGCGGCCGAAGAAAGATCCTTGGCCGTGCATGACGATGTCGCCGTCGTGATCGTCGATGTGATCGCCGGGGTGATCGTCAGTATCGGGCGCCGAGTTTGGGTGATCAATATTGAACATCAGGCAGCCGCACTCGCACTTCTTCGATGGCCGCCCGAATGAAGGGCCGCCGTCGTTCGACCGACAACGAAAAACCGGCCCCGCTTATCTCAAAGCGGAGGCCGGCGCTACTGCAGGTCGATCGATCAGTTCGTCTCGTCCGCTTCGCGCGCGGCGATCCGTTCAACGAGATCGACGATGCTGCGACGAAGCTTGGCATCGGTGATCTTGGTGAATGCGCGGGTGAGCGCCAGACCTTCGGAAGTCGCGAGGAAGTCCGATACGTATGAAGGCGACGGCGCCTCACTGAAGCCGTTGCCGTTGGCGAGGCCGCCGCTCGGGCCGCCTTCGAACAAGAAGGACACCGGGACCTGCAGGACTTCAGCGATCTGCTGAATACGGCTGGCGCCGACGCGGTTGGTCCCCTTCTCGTATTTCTGCACTTGCTGAAACGTCAGACCCAGCGCTTCGCCGAGCTTTTCCTGACTCATGCCCAGCATGATGCGTCGCATGCGCACACGGCTGCCGACGTATTTGTCAACAGGATTGGGCGCTTTAGTCGACATCTCACTTACTCCTCAGGCACAGTGCACACGCCAACAGTTAGCGTATGCGGGTTGGAATACGCCTCAAATATTGGAGTCGTCAAATGTCTTTGGAATCCGATGGGGATTCGGCGTTAATTTACGCCGAGCAAAACTCGCGGGCTACACAAGTGCGAATTTCCTCGAACTTAATCTCTGGTTGCGTCATCGAGCGCGTATTATCACGAACCCGACGGGCGCTTTCGTAATAGTACAAGCATCATCACTAACGCAACCAGTACGGCCGCAGGAAGTTCGCCGACCCGCGCATAGACGGTCGGTGACACCGGGGCCGGCAGCCCGGAATCCAGCACCCCTTCGACGCCGAGTCCGAGCTTGGCGACGATCCGCCCGACCGGATCGATCACCGCAGAAACGCCTGTGTTCGCTGCGCGAACGAGTGGCAGGCCCTGCTCGATCGCGCGCATCCGCGCCTGCTGCAGATGCTGGTACGGGCCGCTGGAAATCCCGAACCAGCCGTCGTTTGTGAGATTCAGGATCCAGCCCGGACGGGCGCCGTCGATCTTGATCTCGTCGGGAAAGATCGCTTCGTAACAGATCAGCGGCAGCGCCGGAGGAGCGTTGGGCAGCTCGAGGTTATGACGCGTGACACCGGATAAAAATCCGCCCTGCACCTTGGTGAGTTGGACGAAGCCGATCCGCTCCATCAGATTCTGGTACGGCAGAAACTCGCCGAATGGGACCAGATGCAGCTTGTCGTAGACTGACAAGATGCTGCCGTCGTGATCGATCGCGTAGATCGAATTGTACGCGCGGGTAATCCTGCGCCCCGGCGGTAACTCGGGTGGGCGGACCGCGCCGGTCAGCAGCACGGTGCCCTTCGGCAGCAGATCGGCGATCTGCGCCATCGCGTCCGGTTCCCGCGACAGAAAGAACGGAAACGCCGACTCCGGCCAGATCAGCAGCGACACGTCGCGCACGCCTGTCGATTTCGGTCCTGTCGAACGGTCCGACAACGACAGATATTTCTGCATCACCTCGGCTTTGGCGGAATAATTGAAGCGCGCGTCCTGCGGCAGGTCGGGCTGCATGATCCGCAGCCGGACATTGTCGACGAGCCGGGTCGGCGACAGGTCGAGCCGGATGCCGCCATACACGGCCATTGCGGCCAGCACGCCGAGCGCGATGGCCGGCGCCGTCCAGCGGCGCTTTGCAGAGCCATCGTCGATCAGCACGGCAGGCGAGGCGGAGATCGCCACGGTCAGCAGTGTCAGGCCCCAGATCCCGATCAGCGAGATGCTCTGCGCCAGCGCCAGCGGTTCGGTCAGCGCGTAGCCGAATGCGTTCCAGGGGAAGCCTGTGAGCAGATGCCCCCGTAGCCACTCGCTGATCGTCAAGCCGACGGCGAGCGACAGGATGCGCAGGCTGTCGGGCCGCCACAGCAGTCGTGCGAGCGCGAAACCGAGCGCAGTGAAAAGTGCCAGATAGGCCGGCAGTCCGCAGATCGCGAACGGCAGCAGCCACGCGAAGGTGTCGGCGTCGACTAAGAACGCGTAGCCGATCCAATACAGCCCGGGGACGAAGTAACCGAAGCCGAACCACCAGCCGGCCATTGCGGCAGCCGGCACGCCGCGCCGCTTGCCGGCCGCAGAGCCGTCGATCAGCCAGACCACGACCGGGAAGGTGATGAAGAGAACCGGCCACGCATTGAATGGGGCCATCGCCAGCGAGGACGCTGCGCCGGCGAGAAACGCGATCAAGGCACGCTTCCAACCCCACGCCAGGATGATGCCCGAGGCGATCCGGCTCAGCACACCACGCTGCGTCACGGCGAACCGGTCCCGTCGCCGGTCGGAGGAAGCGAGGCGGGGGTGGTGCCGTCGGTCGAGGCTTCGCGGCGCCGGCCGTCGCGCGCACGCGCGGCCGGTCGTTCCTTGCGCGGGCCGATCCGGAGCCGCTTCACCCGTCGGGGATCGGCGTCCAGTACTTCGAACTCGAAATTGTCGGGGCCGGCGATCACTTCGCCGCGCACCGGCAGCCGGCCGACGTGATTGACGAGGTAACCGCCGAGCGTTTCGACGTCTTCGCCCGCTTCGCCGGTGACGAACTGATCGCCGATCATGGCGCGGACGTCTTCCAGACTGGCTCGGGCATCAGCGATGAACGAGCCATCGGGTTGACGCACGATCGAGGGCGGCTCGGTCGAGTCGTGTTCGTCGTCGATTTCGCCGACGATCTGTTCGACGATGTCTTCGATCGACACCAGTCCGTCGGTTCCGCCGTATTCGTCGACCACCAGCGCCAGATGGATGCGGGCCGCCTGCATCTGCGCCAGCAGGTCGATCGCACGCATCGACGGCGGCACGTACAGCAGCTTGCGGATGATGCCGGTTTCGGTCAGCGGCATCTTCAGGTCGATGGCGCGCAGGTCGAGCCCGGCGGGCAAAGCCTTCTTGCGCTTGGCGACGGTCGCCGGCGGCACCTTGGCCTTGGCGGTCATGAACGCCACGAGGTCGCGGATGTGAACGATCCCGACCGGATCGTCGAGCGTTTCGTTGTAGACCACGAGCCGGGAATGCGCCGCGTCCTGAAACAGGCTGAGCAGTTCACCGAGCTGAATGTCCTGCTTGATCGCCACGATGTCGGCGCGGTGGACCATGACGTCGGCGATCCGGCGATCGTGCAGCCCGAGGATGTTGCGCAGCATCGTGCGCTCGAGCGTCGAGAAGCCGGCGTCGTCCGGCGAGCTGGTGTCGAGCACCACCTGCAGATCGTCGCGGACCGAGCCGGGTTTCCAACCGAACAGCGAACGGATCGCGCGGATCAGCCAATTGCCGCCGTTCGGCTGCAGGACTTCGCCTTGATGAACCACCGCCGGTAACTGGCCGGGCGGAGGCTCCTCCTGCGCAGCCTGCGACGTCGTGAGAGCTCTGTCGCCGTCGGGCATGTCAGTTCACCCGATCCTGGCCGGCATAGGGATCGGGAATTCCGAGCCGGGCAAGAATAAGGCGTTCGGCATCTTCCATCTCGTCGGCTTCCTGGTCGGTTTCGTGATCGTAGCCGACGAGGTGCAGAAAACCATGCACGGCGAGGTGACTGAGGTGGTGATCGAACGGTTTGTCCTCGTCGTCGGCCTCACGGCGGACGGTCTGATACGCGATCGCGATGTCGCCGAGCATGCGCGGCGCACCATCGCCCTGCACGTCCGGCTGTGCGGCCGGAAACGACAGCACGTTGGTCGGCTTGTCCTTGCCGCGGAACGAGGCGTTGAGCTTCTGGATGTGATCGTCGTCGGTGAGCATCACTGCCAGTTCGGCGGCGCCGGTGTCTGCATCGATGACTTCGGCGGCCATCTCGATGGCGCGTAGCACGATCGCTTCGGCGGCGGCTTCGGCCTGCCAGCAATCGGCTTCGATGACGACTTCGGTAACAGGGTGATTGGAATGGGTCATTGGTGCAAAGCTAATATCCGAAAGCGTCCCGCCGCAATCGGGTCGGTACTCAGGGCGCGGCTGCGACATTACGACTTACCATTCGCCGGGGACGGCGGCGATCCTTCATAGGCGGCGACGATCCGCGCCACTAATTCGTGGCGGATCACGTCCTCGGCTCTGAACTGCACCTGTGCGATCCCCTCGACGCCGGACAGTAGCCGCACCGCTTCGGACAGGCCTGAGGTTTGGCCGTTCGGCAGATCGACCTGACTGGGGTCGCCGGTGATAATCATCCGGCTGTTCTCACCGAGGCGCGTGAGAAACATTTTCATCTGCATCGACGTGGTGTTCTGCGCTTCGTCGAGAATAATCGCCGCGTTGGTCAGCGTGCGACCGCGCATGAACGCCAGCGGCGCGATCTCGATCTCGCCGGATTGCAGCGCGCGTTCGACGATCCGCGCATCCATCAGGTCGTACAGCGCGTCGTAGATCGGCCGCAAATAAGGGTCGACCTTTTCGCGCAGGTCGCCGGGCAGGAAGCCGAGCCGTTCGCCGGCTTCGACCGCCGGCCGCGACAGGATGATACGATCGACTTCCTTGCGCTCGAACAGTTGCGCCGCATGCGCCACCGCCAGCCAGGTCTTGCCGGTGCCGGCCGGGCCGACGCCGAACACCAGCTCGTGCCGCTTCAGTGCACGGATGTAGGAATCCTGCGCCGCAGTGCGCGCGCGGACCGGCCGCTTGCGCAGATTGATCGCTTCGAACGCGGCCGCGGACGGCTGCTTGGTGTCGAACTCGAACAACGAACCTTGCGCGATCACGGCGCGGATTGCGCCTTCGACGTCGCCCTGGACCAGATCGTGCCCCGACATCGCCTGCGCATAGAGCGTTTCGAGCACGCGCCTGGCCGCGTCGCAGCCCTCCCGCGAGCCGCCGATGGTGATGTTGTTGCCGCGTGAGTCCACCACCACGTTGAGCCTGCGCTCGATCTGAGCGAGGTTCTGACCGTAGGGGCCGACCAGGGAGGAGGCGGCGCGGTTGTCGTCGAAATCGATGACGACCTGGGTTTCGGGCGGGTTCAAACTGTCGCGATCTGGTTTGCGGCGGGAAACGAACGAAGACGATTCCGGTGCGCTTTTGACCAAGGGGGCTCAGGCTCCAGTGGGGGCCATCGCATCGGCCGGCCGGGCAGTTGCCGATACGAGTTCGCCGAGCAGGCTGTAGCGTTCGAGGCTGTCGACGCGGACGGGGAGTACCTGTCCGATGATGCTGTCCGGCGCCATCACATGGGCCGGCTGCAGATAAGCGGTGCGGCCGACGATCTGGCCCTGCTTGCGGCCGGCGCGCTCGAACAGAACCTCGACGGTTCGGCCGATCGCAGCCTTGTTGAAGGCCGATTGCTGCTGGTCGATCAATTGCTGGAGCTGCTCCAACCGCTCGTCCATGACCGCTGCAGGCACCATCTCCGGCATGTCCGCCGCGGGCGTGCCGGGCCGCGGGGAGTATTTGAACGAATACGCCCCAGCGTAGCCGATTTGTGCGACAAGCGCGAGAGTCGCGGAAAAATCGCGTTCGGTTTCACCCGGGAAACCGACGATGAAGTCCGACGAGAACGCGATTCCGTCCGCGGCGCTTCGGAACCCGTCGATCACCCGGCGATAATCGTCGGCGGTATGCTTGCGGTTCATCGCCGCCAGGATCCGGTCCGAGCCCGATTGCACCGGCAAATGGACGAACGGCATCACCGCCGGCAGGTCGCGATGCGCCGCGAGCAGATCGTCGTCGACGTCGTTGGGGTGGCTGGTCGAATAGCGCAGCCGAACGATGCCGGGGATCTCGGCGAGGCGCCGCATGAGGCGGCCGAGCGGCCAGACGCGGCCGTCCGGTCCGTCGCCGTGATAGGCATTGACGTTCTGTCCGATCAGCGTGACCTCGCGGACCCCGTGGTCGGCAAGCCGCCTGACGTCCTCGATGATCGCCGCCACCGGGCGCGACATCTCGGCGCCGCGGGTATAGGGCACGACGCAGAAGGTGCAGAACTTGTCGCAGCCTTCCTGCACGGTCACGAAGGCGGAGATCCCGCGGGCGCGGATCGCATCCGGCGCCGGCTGCGGCAGCACGCCGAATTTGTCGTCGATCGGGAACTCGGTTTCCAGCGCGCGGCCGTCGCGGTCCGCCCGCGCCAGCAGTTGCGGCAGGTTGTGATAGCTCTGCGGTCCGACCACGACATCGACCACCGGTGCGCGGCGGATGATTTCCTCGCCTTCGGCCTGCGCCACGCATCCTGCGACCGCGATCTGCATCCGCCGGCCATGGCTGGCGGCCTCGTCGCGCGCGACCCGCAGCCGGCCGAGTTCGGAATAGACCTTTTCGGATGCCTTCTCGCGGATGTGGCAGGTGTTGAGGATCACCAGATCGGCGTCATCCACGTTCGCGGTCTCGACGAAGCCTTCCGGTGCCAATGCGTCCACCATGCGCTGTGCATCGTAGACATTCATCTGACAGCCGTATGACTTGATGTGCAGCTTGCGCGGCGGAGACATTGCGTGTGGGGGCCCGGAACAAAAAACGCGCGTTTTCCAGCGCGTTGCCGTCACTTATAGCCGAAACCGGGCGAAATCCAGCCGCGAACGCCGATTTGCCGTCACCGGCGTCCAGGGTGGTTAAATTTCCTCAATGATTTTAGTAAGTTGGCGCATATCGGCAAAGCTGCGATCGGCTCCTGCGGAGACCAGCGCCGCGGCCGTGGCGGCGGTGCAATGGCTGCCGCCGCTGAAGCCCAGCACGGTCATTCCGGCTACTTTCGCGCCCAATACGCCCGGCACGCTGTCCTCGACCACCACACAGCGCTCCGGGGCGGCTCTCATTTGTGCTGCTGCGTACAGAAACAGATCCGGCGCCGGCTTGCCGTGCGCCACCTGCTCCGCCGAGAACAGATGCGGCGCGAACCGGGCATGCAGGCCCGCCTGGGTCAGTGCCACCCGAATCCGATCCAAGGTGCCGCTCGATGCGACGCAGAACGGCAATGTCAGAGCGTCGAGCGCCGCGGTCACATAGGGGATCGGCTGCAGCGTCTGTGTGAAGGCACGCAGCAGTTCGTCGAGCAGATGCGCTTCGAGATCGTCGGCGAAGCGGCGGCCGATCTCGGCCTCGATCTCGCGGCGCGCCTCGCGTCCCGAACGGCCGAGAAACCGGGCCGCGACCTGTTCGGTGGTGATCGGATAGCCGTAGCGCGTCAGCGTCTCGGCGTGGACCCGGCAGGAAATCACCTCGCTGTCGACCAGCACGCCGTCGCAGTCGAAGATGACGAGGTCGAAAGTCACGCGCGAGACCTGCAATCTAAACTAACAACGCCGCGAGCTGCGCAGCTCGCGGCGGATCGGCACCTCGGGAAATGCGTTGCGGGGCTCAGGATTTGTCGTCTTCGAGCGGTACGCAATACAGTTCGAGCCGGTGATCGACCAGCTTGTAGCCGAGTTTGCGCGCGATCTCGGCCTGCAGCTTCTCGATTTCTTCGTTGGTGAACTCGATCACCTTGCCGTCGCGCAGGTTGATCAGATGGTCGTGATGGCTGTCGCGCATCTGTTCGTAGCGCGCACGTCCTTCACGAAAATCGTGACGTTCGATGATGCCGGCATCCTCGAACAGCTTCACCGTTCGGTACACCGTGGAGATCGAGATCTTGTCGTCGATCGCGACGCAGCGGGTGTAGAGTTCCTCGACGTCGGGATGATCCTGCGACTCCGCGAGGACGCGTGCGATGACGCGGCGCTGCTCCGTCATGCGCATGCCGGTGGCGGCACAGCGCGCTTCGATTTCGGTTGCCTTGGGTTCGGACATCGGCGTCAACGCATCTGATGGTGAATGATTATCTTACGGAGTGTTCTGCCACCGCGCAGCGGTCAGGACAAGTCGCGACGCATTATCAATGCGTTCAATTGCTCGCCGTTGGGCTGCCGGTAATAGCGCTCGCGGCGTCCGACCACCTGAAAGCCGGTACGATCGTAGAGTCGCCGCGCCGGCTGATTGTTCTCCTCCACCTCGAGAAACACCGTGGCGACGCCGCGGCCGGCCAGGTGGCCGAGGTGAGTGAGCAGCATTTCGCGCGACAGACCGCGACCGCGATATGACGCGGCGATGGCGATCGACAGGATCTCTGCTTCGTCGGCACCGATTCGTGAGGCGACGAAGCCGATGATGCGCCGCCCGACCCGCAGGCGGTGCACCAGCGTATTGCGCTCGCTCAAAAGGTCGGCGAATTCTTGCTCGTCCCAGCCGCGGTGAAACGACGCGGAGTGCAGCTCGGCAAGCTTCGGCGCGTCGCGCAGCGTCGCCGTCTCGACCACTGCATCGGCGTAACCCCAGAACTCAGCCAGCCAAGTCATCATCGATGGCTCACTTCGCGGCGCGTCATGCGGCGGGCTGCGCCGATTGAGCGATCGGATCAATCTTGGGGGTGGCGTCGGGCGGACGCAGATAGAACGGCTTGGCGGGTGCGGATTCCGGCGTTGCGGCGGCGCCGAGCCAGGCGAGCCAGCCGATATCGGGAGCGGGGCGCTGATCGACCGCGAACGGCGGCGGGGTCAGCGCCGGCCACCGATCTGCCAGGAGCTCCGCCGCATTGCCGACCAGACGCGGCGCGCCGTAACGCGCGGCTTCCAGCGCTTCGGCGATCGGCGCCACGCGCGGCGTCAGGATCATCGTGCCGTTGCCGGCAACGAGTTGATAATAGACGTGGTCGTGACGGGCATCGATCACCGACAGGATCGGGGTGTCGTCGGTTTCGCTCACCAGCGGCGCCGCGAAAGCCGACAGCGTCGTCAGTCCGACGACCGGCTTGGCAGCGGCGAGCGCAATGCCGCGCGCGGCCGACAGGCCGACCCTGAGCCCCGTGAAACTACCAGGTCCGGTGGTCACTGCGATGCGGTCGATATCGAGGAAGCCGATTCCTGACGCGTCCATCACCCGTCCGAGCAGCGGCATCAGCGCCTCGGCATGGCCGCGCTTCATCGCCTGCGATTCGCCGGCGAGCAGACGATTGGCTTCGGTGTCCAGCACCGCGGCTGCGCAGGCGTCGAGAGCGGTGTCGATGGCGAGGATCAGCATCCGGCTAACATATCAGCAATGCGACAGTTGCGTCATGTCCTGCCGGATCGATCGACAATTATTAGGAGGTGAGGCATGGCGCGCTGCACCATGCCTGTTTGGCGTGCTTGCCTGTTGCTGCAGCAGTCGCCGGTCAGGTCACTGGGCGAACCTCGACCACTTCGGGCACGAAGTGCTTGAGCAGATTCTGGATGCCGTGCTGCAAGGTCGCGGTCGAAGACGGGCAGCCGGCGCAGGCGCCGCGCATATTGAGATAGACGATGCCGTCCTTGAAGCCGCGGAAGGTGATGTCGCCGCCATCGTTGGCGACGGCCGGACGAACCCGCGTTTCGATCAGATCCTTGATGATCTCCACCGTCTCGGCATCATCATCGGCGTAGAACTCGTCGTCGTCGCCATCCTCACCGTCCGACTGGCCGTCGGCCAGGATCGGTGCGCCCGACATGAAGTGCTCCATGATGGCGCCGAGGATCGCGGGCTTGAGGTGTTGCCACTCGCCCTTGTCCTTGGTGACGGTCACGAAGTCGGTGCCGTAGAACACGCCGCTGACGCCGTCGATGTCGAACAGCCGCGCCGCGAGCGGCGAACGCGCCGCCTGGGTCGCATCGGTGAATTCCAGCGTTCCGCTGTCGAGCACGCTCCGGCCGGGAATGAACTTCAACGTGGCCGGATTGGGGGTCGGTTCGGTCTGAATGAACATCGAATGTCTCCGTCGTCGCCGGTTCAAGGCCGGTGCGTGGGTCTCTCCTAGCAAATAGCGCTCGGGAAAGCACGGTCAACCCGCGGGCTCTCCCCGAGGTTGCAGAAAGTGCCTGATCAGGCTCACATTTTCGAAGATCGAGGCGTCAGGCCAGTGCGTCGATGTCGTCGTCGGTCAGGCTCGATGCGACGATCATCACCGGCACGGGGAAAGTGCCGAGATGGCGCACCATCGAGGTGACGATGGGGCCGGGACCATCTGGTCCGTCGTCCGCCGCCAGCACCAGCATGACGATGTCGACGTCCTGTTCGATCACCTTGCGCACCTGCGCGATGGTGTCGCCCTCGCGGATCACCCGCTCCGGCGTGATCCCGGCGACGCCGTTGGCGCGGCCCGAGGCGCGATCGAGCGCGAGCTCGGCGGTTTCGATCGCTTCGGCACGCATCACCTCGGCGACCCCGAGCCATTGCTGGTTCTTGTCGGGAATCTCGATTACCCGCAGCATCACGACGCTGCCGCCGACCCGCACCGCCCAGCGGCTGCCGTAATACACCGCACGATCCCATTCGGCGGTGTCGTCGACGATCACCAGACATTTCGGCTTGTGGCCGGATTCATAGCTCCGTCGCTGGCTGCTCATGGTGTCCCCGGAGTTCCCAAGCGCGCGCCCGCGCAACGAGGCGATGCTGCCATGGCGACAGCGGGAAGGACAAGGTGCCGCCACAGACAAAGCCGTCATGCGCGGGCTTGACCCGCCTGCGGGGCCGAAGCCCTTCGGCGCGGCGAAGGCCCGCGCATCCATCCAATCTTGCAAGAGTCCTTTGAAGAAGATGGATGGCCGGCTCGACCCGGCCATGACGGGAGCGTGCGAAGCCTCAGCCCTTCTTGCGCACCATGCCCATGATGTCCTTCACGGCCACCATGGTTTCGGCCGCGATCGCACGGGCGCGGTCGCTGCCGTCGGCCAGCACCGAGTCGACATAAGCGTGGTCGGCAGAAAGCCGCTTCATTTCGCCGGAGATCGGCGACAGCTTGGCGACGGCGAGATCGACCAGGCTCGACTTGAACGAGGAGAACTGCGCGCCGCCAAACTCGGTCAGCACGTCGGCTTTCGGCTTGCCGGAGAGCGCCGCGTAGATGCCGACCAGATTGTCGGCTTCAGGGCGAGTCTCCAGGCCCTTTTCTTCGCTCGGCAGCGGCTCCGGATCGGTCTTGGCCTTCTTGATCTTTTGCGCGATCGCGTCGGCATCGTCGGTCAGGTTGATGCGCGAGTAATCGGACGGGTCCGACTTCGACATCTTCTTGGTGCCGTCGCGCAGGCTCATCACGCGGGTCGCGGGCCCCGTGATCACCGGCTCGGGCAGCGGGAAGTAACCGTCGTTGAAGCCCTGCTTGGCGATCGAATCGGAGAAGTCGTTATTGAACTTCTGGGCGATGTCGCGGGTCAGCTCGACATGCTGCTTCTGATCCTCGCCGACCGGAACATGGGTGGCGCGATACACCAGAATGTCGGCCGCCATCAGCACCGGATAGTCGTACAGCCCGACCGAGACGTTCTCGCGATCCTTGCCGGCCTTCTCCTTGAACTGGGTCATGCGGTTCAGCCAGCCGAGCCGCGCGATGCAGTTCAGCACCCAGGCCAGTTCGGAGTGTTCCGCCACCTGGCTCTGGTTGAAGATGATCTGCTTCTTCGGGTCGATGCCGGCCGCGATGAACGCCGCCGTCACTTCGCGGATGTTCTTGCGCAGCTCGTCCGGCCCGCCCCACACCGTCACCGGGACCGTGATCGCGTGCAAATCGACGACGCAATAGATGCAATTGTGCGTCTCTTGCATCTTCACGAAATTCACGATCGCGCCGAGGTAATTGCCGAGATGCAGATTGCCGGTCGGCTGGATGCCGGAGAATACCCGCTGAATGGTCATGATCAGGTCCTGGAGCGTGCGGATGAGGCGCCGTGAAGTGGCACAGCTCTGCTAGCCGCGCAAGCCGCGCGGTCGCCGCAGCGCGCGGAGCGCCGCATTCGGCCGGACCACGCCGAACAGGATCAAGGCCGCCGCGTAGACGATCAGCCCCCCTGCGATCAGGCCGCCGATCGCCGCGGCTTGGGCCAAAGTCGAGTCTGCCGCCGTCAGCGGGTGCAGCAGGCCGACCGCCAGCCACAGCAGGCCGCCCATCGCGCAGGCCGCGATCACGATCAGCACCAGACGGCTCCGCGCCGGCGCATTGATCGTGACGCCGAAGCGCTGCACGCCGCGCGCCAGCAGCAGAGCTGCGTTGCTCCAGGCACCGAGGCTGATCGCAGCCGCAACGCCCGCAGCCCCAAACAGCCGTCCGAGCAGAACGGCTGCTGCAAGCGCGACCGCGACCGAGATCAGGGTCGCCACGAGCGGCGTGTGGGTGTCTTCGCGGGCGAAGAACGCGGCCGACCAGTTCTTGGCCAGCACCTGGGCGGGCAGGCCGACGGCCAGTACCGCCAGCGCCTGCGCGGTCGCGGCCGAGTCCGCGGCGCTGAACGCGCCGTGTTCGAACAGCAGCCGCACGATCGGCTCGGCCAGCACGATCAGTCCGAAAGTCGCGGGCAGCGCCACACCGATCGCCAGTTCCAGCCCGCGGGAAGCGGCTTCCGACAGCGCGGCGTCGTCGCCTCCCCGCACCGCGCGCGCCAGTTCCGGCACCAGCACCGCGCCCATCGCCACGCCGACGATGCCGAGCGGCAGCTCGATCAGCCGGTTGGCGAAATACAGCCATGACACTGCCGCCGGCTGCGCCGAGGCGATGATCGCGCCGGTGACGATCAGGAGCTGCGGCCCGGAATTGGCGATCATGCCGGGGATCGCCTTGGCGAAGAACGTCCGCATCGCGGCGTCGAAGCCGGCGCGCAGCGGCGTCGCCAGCCGCTCGCCGCGCCCGTTCACCGCCAGGATCGAGAGCTGCAGCAGTCCGGCCACGCCGACGGTGCCGGACAGGATCAATGCCGCGGTGGTGGGATCATCGTGGCCGACCAGCAGCGCCGCGGTGACGACGATCAGCGAGACGTTGAAGAGTAGCGGCGAGAATGCGGTGAGGCCGACTTTGCCCTGCGCGTTGAACAACCCCATCATCACCGCGACCGGGCCGGCGAACGCCAGATAGGGCAGCATCAGCCGGGCGTCACGGGTCGCCATCAGCAGCGCCGGCTGGCCGACGAAACCCGGCGCCAGCACCGCGATCAGCAGCGGCATGAACACGCCGAGCAGGATCGCCAGCAGCAGCGTCGCCAGCGCGATGCTGCCGAGCAGCCGCCCGGCGAACGCGGCCGCCGCCACGGGGCCGTTGTGTTCGCGCACTTTCAGCCAGGCCGGCACCAGCGCGGCGTTGAGCGCACCTTCGGTCAATAGCCGCCGTGTCACGTTGACGAGCTGAAACGCCAGCAGGAAAGCATCCGCCACCACCCCGGCGCCGAGCAGCGCCGCGACCAGGGCATCGCGAACAAATCCCAACAAGCGTGACGACAGCGTTCCGGCAGAAACGGTGAGCAGCGGGCGAAGCATGGGCCCTTATAGCGCGACGAAAGCCGCATCAGCTTGGGACAACGGGCTTTCATGCGGCTTGGTAAACATTGGTGCGAAGCCTAGCGGGACGGCTTTGCCGCGGCGGCAGTCCAAGCGAGGCGGAGGGCATCTTCCAGCTCGGTGAGGCTGAGCTCCGCCAGGATTGCGGTCGTTGCCCCGCGCTTGCCCCAGCCGTTCGGCACCGGTGAGAACGCCGCGGGGTGTGTCAGGCATTTGAATTCCTGCTGCTCCGGCGTGAACTTGAAGTTCGCCGTCCGGCCGTCGCTGGCGAGCGTCACATAGATGCGCCGGGCCTTGAAGGCGATGCGATCGAAATGCGGTGCCTCGATCGTCCCTTGGAGCGACAGCGCGATGCGGCGAAGGTCGTGGCTGGTGGACATTTTGGGCGCGCGTTCCATCGGCTCAATGATCAGCCCAAGGATCATAGCTGCCGAAGCTCCAGACGTTGCCTTCCGGATCTTTGGCCGAATAGCCACGGCCGCCGTAGTCTTCGTCCCTTGGTTCGCGGATAATCTGTGCGCCTGCGGCGCGGGCCCGTTCGGCATGGGCGTCGACGTCGGCGACGATCAGATACAGACCCATGGTCGGGCCGCCCGCCTCGGCGGCGGTCTTCATCCGCGCGGCCTGCACATGGGGCGAATCGACCGCCGACGAAATCATCACCATGCGATCGGCCCAGACCAGCTGGGCGTGCTGCACGATCCCGGGATCAGTCTCGCTGAGGTACACGGCATGACGCACGAAGCCGAATGCGGTGCAGAGAAACTCGATCGCGCGGGGTGCATCGGCGTAGCGCAGATTGGGAATGATCTCGTGTCGCATCGGATGTCCTCCGTAATGTCCGACGCCGGATAGACCGCAACCTCGGTAGGGGATTGGACGAAACGTACCTCAGGCCTCGATAAGGCCGCCGCCATTGGGCAATGAGCGGGCCAGATAAGCGGTCGGAGTCAGCCCGCTGAATTCGACGAACTCATTGATCATGTGGGGCTGGTCGTAATAGCCGGCCTCCACCGCCAGTTGCGCCCAATCCGGACGCGCGGCATCTCGTCCGATCAAGCGGGTGAGCGTCTGGAAACGCAACAGCCTGCGAAACGAACGCGGCCCGACGCCGACAGCGTCGCGGACGCGCGAGGCCAGATGTTTCCGGCTCCAGCCGATCTGCTTGGAGATCGCCGAGATATCGAGGTCTGGCCGCACGCGCAGCAGCCTCAGCGCATGTTGCTGCTGAGCGCTCAGTGCATCGGTCTCCCTCAGGCGCCGGCGCAGAGCCTGGTCGAGCCGCCGCACGCGATCGTCACGCCCGGCGGCGTCCTGCAACGAGCAACACAAGTCGGTGGCCGATCGGCCGAGCAGCGCATCAAGCCCGACGACGCGATCGGCCAGCTCGTGCATCGGCGTTCCGAGCAATCGGCGCAGCGTGGCCAGCGGCAGGTAGATGTGAACGCCGGCCTGTGCACCGGATGAATGCGACAGCGCCGGCCGCAGATGTGCGCCCGCGACGAAGGCCTCGCCGGCCTTCAGCGACAGCACGGCGCCGTCACCTCCGGTAATCGAGATCGGATCGCCGAGATTGACGATGAACACGCCTTCCGCGTGCGGTAGTTCGCGGCGTGTGGTGAACCCGCCGGTGTGTTCCCGATAATCGCAGTAACCTTGGATGAGATCGGCGATATCCGAAGGGGCCGAGATGCTGGCCATGGTCCAGCTGTTGATGCCGTCGTCATGGATGCACTCGTGCGTGCAACGGTCGAGGCTCATGGGTGGCGCCGCTACCAAAATGGCCAGAGGCTGCATCGTAGCAATGCAGCTGGTAATCGGCAACCGAACTCCCCCCGGAGTGGGGGGCGGCCGATGCTGCGCCGCCGGCTCGTCGGAGCTTTTCGGCCGTCCGGGCCCCTTGCCGCAGCCGACCTGGGCATGATAGGCCGGCCCGCCCTTTTAGGCCGGACCGCGCCGCGCCTCAAAGCCGCACGACGCGGCTTCGCGTCTACCTCCCGCAACGGATCGGATATCGATGACCTCAGCCCAATACGACGTTCTCGCCATCGGCAATGCGATCTTCGACGTGCTGGTCCGCACCGAAGAGGACTTCCTGGTCAAGCACGGCATGGCCAAGGGCGGCATGGCGCTGATCGACGAAGCCCGCGCCGCGGCGATCTATGCCGACATGGGCCAGGCCACCGAAATGTCCGGCGGCTCGGCTGCCAACACCATCGTCGGGCTGGCCTCGTTCGGCGCCCGCACGGCCTATCTCGGCAAGGTCAAGGACGACCAGATCGGCAAGCTCTACACCCACGACATCCGCGCCGCGGGCGTTACCTTCGACACCAAGCCGGCGACGGACGGCCCGGCGACCGGCTGTTCCTACATCCTGGTGACGCCGGACGGCCAGCGCACCATGAACACGTATCTCGGCGCCGCGCAGGATTTGTCGCCGGCCGATATCGACGAGGCCAAGATCGCCGCCTCGGCCATCACCTATCTCGAAGGCTATCTGTGGGATCCGCCGCAGGCCAAGGAAGCGTTCCTGAAGGCCTCCAAGATCGCGCACGGCGCCGGCCGCAAGGTGGCGCTGACGCTGTCGGATGCGTTCTGCGTCGACCGCTACCGCGGTGAATTCCTCGAGCTGATGCGCTCCAAGACCGTCGACCTGATCTTCGCCAACGAGGCCGAGCTGCACTCGCTGTACCAGACCTCGGATTTCGATGCGGCGCTGACGCTGCTGGCCCAGGACGTCGCGCTCGGCGTCGTCACTCGCAGCGAAAAGGGCTGCGCGGTGGTCGATAAGGATGGCGTGACCTTGGTGCCGGCGACCTCGATCGATCAGCTGGTCGACACCACCGGCGCCGGGGACCTGTTCGCGGCCGGCTTCCTGTTCGGCCTGGTCCGCAATCTCGGCTACGAAAATGCCGGCCGCCTCGGCGCGCTGGCGGCAGCCGAAGTGATCCAGCACATTGGCGCCCGCCCGCAGGTGTCGCTGAAGGAACTGGCGCAGCAGCACGGGCTGGCGGTCTAAGCGTCTCCCCGAGTCATTCCGGGGCGCGAACGCAGTTCGCGAACCCGGAATCTCCTGCTTGTCGCATCGGCGTCTTGTAGAACATGTCGGGATTCCGGGTCTGCGCGCTGTCGCGCGCATCCCGGAATGACGTCGTCCTTGTTGTTACTTGCAACGACAGCTCACGCCGTCTTTGCCGCCTTCAGGCCGAGCTTGGCCTCGACCTTCTCGCGCATGATGAACTTCTGGATCTTGCCGGTCACCGTCATCGGGAATTCGTCGACGAATTCGATGTAGCGCGGGATCTTGTTGTGGGCGATCTGGCCCTGGCAGAACGCGCGGACATCGTCGGCGCTCAGCGTTTCGCCGGGGCGCGGGCGGACCCAGGCGCAGAGTTCTTCGCCGTAGCGGTCGTCGGCGACGCCGAAGATCTGGACGTCCTGGATCTTCGGGTGGCGATACAGGAACTCCTCGATCTCGCGCGGATACAGGTTCTCGCCGCCGCGGATCACCATGTCCTTGATGCGGCCGACGATGTTGCAGAAGCCTTCCTGGTCGATGGTGGCGAGGTCGCCGGTGTGCATCCAGCCGGCGGCATCGAGCACGTCGGCGGTCTTTTCCGCCTCGTCCCAATAGCCGAGCATCACGCTGTAGCCGCGGGTGCACAGTTCGCCGCGCTGGCCGCGCGGCACGACCTTGCCGTTGAGATCGACAACCTTCACTTCGACATGCGGATGAATGCGGCCGACGGTCGAGACCCGCCGGTCTTCCGGATCGTCGACCGCGCTCTGGAAGCTGACCGGGCTGGTCTCGGTCATGCCGTAGGCGATCGTGACTTCGCGCATGTTCATCGCATCGTTGACCCGGCGCATCACTTCCACCGGGCACGGCGCGCCCGCCATGATGCCAGTGCGCAGTGACGACAGATCGAAGCTGGCGAATTCCGGATGATCGAGCTCGGCGATGAACATCGTCGGCACGCCGTACAGCGCTGTGCATTTCTCGCGTGACGCGGTCTGCAGCGTCACCAGCGGATCGAAGCCTTCGCCCGGGTACACCATCGCGGCGCCGGAGGTCACCGAGGCGAGGTTGCCCATCACCATGCCGAAGCAGTGATACAGCGGCACCGGGATGCAGATGCGATCCTGCTCGGTCAGCTTCATCGCGCGGCCGACGAAGTAACCGTTATTGAGGATGTTGTGATGCGTCAGCGTCACGCCTTTGGGCGAACCGGTGGTGCCGCTGGTGAACTGAATGTTGACCGCGTCGTCGAACTGCAGCTCACTTGCGAACGCGGCGATCTGATCGCGGTGCCGCGCACCGCCCATGGCCGCGACTTCGTCGAATGCGATCGTCCCCGGCGCCTTCGGTCCGCCGATCTGGATCACGGTCCGCAGCTTCGGCAGTTTGGCCGATTGCAGCGCACCGGGCGGCGAGGTCGCCAGCTCGGGGATCAGCGTGTTGAGCATCTCCATGTAGTGCGAGGTCTTGAACGCCGTGGCGGTCACCAGCGCGGCGCAGCCGACCTTGGCGAGCGCGAATTCCAGTTCGCTCAACCGGTAAGCCGGATTGATGGTGACCAGGATCAGTCCCGCTTTGGCGGCGGCGAACTGTGTCAGCGTCCATTCCGGCCGATTCATCGACCAGATGCCGATGCGGGCGCCGTGCTCCAGGCCGAGCGCCAGAAAGCCGGCCGCCAGCGCGTCGACCCGCGCGGCGAAGTCACGCCACGTCCAGCGGGTGTCATGGCTGGGCGAGACCAGCGCCTCGCGATCCGGCCATAGCGCCGCCGCGCGGTCGAGCGCCTGGCCGATGGTGATTCCAAGTAGCGGCGCGTCGGAGACGCCGCAGACATAGCTGGGGGTCGAGTTGGTCACGTCCTTGGTCCTCGCCTTATCGCCCGGACATTCTAAGTGTCGGGTCGCCATCGTGCGGGCTTTTCGCCTCTTTCACGAAGCATAGCGCCGCCGGCGAGGCATTGCGACCCCGCCGGCGGCGCGAGAGCCTGTTAGGCCGCCTGCTGGTCGGCGCCGAGGCCGGCATAGACGCCTTGCTCGAAGGCTGCGAACGCCTCCAGGCACTTGGCATCGGCGAACGGCAGCACCTGCATCAGGATCACGCCGCTGACATCGCGGGCCGGATCAATCCAGAAATAGGTGTTGGCGAGGCCGGCCCAGGCGAGACTATTGGGGCTGCGGCCTTCCGGGGTCGTCTCGGTGTTGATCAGGAAGCTGAGGCCCCACTTCTTGGTCATGCCGGGATAGAGGTCGACGTCGTTGGTGGCGAAGGCGATCGCCGAATTCAACTTGGTGACGTTGAGATCACCGATGTGGTTCTGGCCCATCATCGCCACGGTCTCGGGCTTCAGCACCTGGTTGCCGTTGCCGCGGCCCTTGTTGAGGATCATCTGGGTGAACTTCAGATAGTCCGCCGCGGTGCCGTAGAGGCCGCCGCCACCCATGTGGAATTCCGGTTCCTGCGCGACCTCGAACGGGATCGGCGACAGCGAGCCATCCTCGCCGCGGGCATGCACCGCGACCAGCCGCTTCCGTTGTTCATCTTTGATCTTGAAGCCGATGTCGGTCATGCCGAGCGGCGCGAACAGATGATCGCGCAAATACGCGTCCAACTTCATGCCGCTGGCCGCTTCGACCGCCTTGCCGGCGAAGTCGATGTTGATGCCGTACTCCCAGCGCGTGCCCGGATCGGACGCAAGCGGCGTCTTCAGCGCGGCTTCCTGGCAGCCGATGATGCCGGGGATGCCGTGCCGCTCCATGTACTTCACCATGTCGGCGTTCCACATGTCGTAGCAGAAGCCGGCGGTGTGGGTGAGCAATTGCCGCAGCGTGATCGGAGATTTGGCCGGCCGGGTCTTCGGCGTACCGTCGGCGTCGAATCCGTCGAGCACCAGCGGTTCGGCGAGATCGGGCAGCACCTTGCCGATCGGTTCGTCAAGCGACAGCTTGCCTTGCTCGACGAGCTGCATTGCTGCAGCAGCCGTGATCGCCTTGGTCATCGACGCGATCCAGAACACGCTGTCGGTGGTCATCTGCTCGGGTTTCGACAGATCGCGCTTGCCGAACGCGCCCTGATACAGGACCTCCTTCGAATTGCCGGCGATCGCCACCACGCCGGGGATATCCCCGCGCTCGCTCATCTGTCGCAAGCTTTGATCGATCTGGTTGCTGCTCTGCATGTTCGTCCTCCCTTGTTTGGCTGGCAGTTTCTAAAAGCGGCCGGATTTTTCACCGAGCGGTTCCGCTCCGCAAGCGATAACGAGGTCGAGCGACAAAGTCTCGCATTTGCGAGCGACGACGATTTCGTGCCGGGAACGAACGGGGTGGCGTGGCGTTCACAAAGTCGCCGCAGTGTTGAACCTCGCGGCGGCAGCCAACGTCCAACTCAAAGTTGCGACGCCCTCGCCTGGAGCACCGAGATGATCCCGACCTGGAGTGACTGGAAGCGCTATCCGCAGCCCGGCCGCGGCGGCAATATCGAGGCGCCGATCAGTCCGGGGATCTATGAAGTGCGATACGCGCAGACCGGCGCGCTGTACGGATTCGAGGCGGTCGACAATCTCGCGGTCGCGCTGGCGCAGCTTTCGGCCAAATCGGGCCGAATCGGGTCCTGGTTCGGTCGGCGCGGGGTGCAGCCGTTCCCCGAGCTGGAATATCGCGTTTGCGCCACCACGTCCCGGGCTCATGCCCGCACCGCCGCCGAACGCATGATCAATCTGCGCAGCACCTGGATCGCCGGCGCTGCCTGAATTCGTTGTGGGGCACCTGCGTTCGCAGGTGCGATGCTGTTGCAGAGGGAGGCGCATGATGGCGCCGGCCCTGTGCTCGGAGCGATCTCCTCCTATATTGACCGGCGACAGGGGCCCATCGTGGTCCCGCCTGCGATCCACCAGCCACGCCGGAGTCTTCGATGTCCCCTACCGCCGCCGCCCGTACTGCCGCTCAATCCGCAGCGCTGCGCGATCGTCTGAACGACCCCTCCTTGCTGCGTGAGCAGTGCTACATCGACGGCGCCTGGACCGGCAGCGGGTCGATTGCCGTCACCAATCCGGCGACGGGCGGCGAAATCGGCCTTATCCCGAGCCTCGGCGCTGCCGAAGCAACTGCCGCGGTGGAAGCCGCCGAACGCGCGTTTCCGGCCTGGGCCAAACTCACCGCCAAGCAGCGCTCCAATATCCTACGCAAATGGTTCGAACTGATCATCGCCAATCGCGAGGATCTGGCGCTGATTCTCACCAGCGAACAGGGCAAGCCGCTCACGGAAGCGCTCGGCGAGGTCGATATCGGCGCCGCCTATATCGAGTTCTTCGCCGAGGAGGCGCGGCGGGTCTATGGCGAAACCATTCCGACCCAGCGCCCCGACGCCCGCCTGATCGCCATCAAGCAGCCGATCGGCGTCTGCGCCGCGATCACGCCGTGGAATTTTCCGAACTCGATGATCACCCGCAAGGTCTCGCCGGCACTTGCGGCCGGCTGCACCGTGGTGCTGAAGCCGGCCGAAGAGACGCCGTTCTCGGCGCTGGCGCTGGCGGCGCTGGCCGAGAAGGCCGGCATCCCGAAGGGCGTGTTCAACATCGTCACCGGCGATGCGCCGCCGATCGGCAAAGTGTTCTGCGAGCATCCGGCGGTGCGGTTCGTCGGCTTCACCGGGTCCACCGAGGTCGGCAAGATTCTCTACAAGCAGTCCGCCGCCGGGGTGAAGAAGCTCGGTCTCGAACTCGGCGGTAATGCGCCGTTCATCGTGTTCGACGATGCCGATATCGACGCCGCGGTCGACGGCGCGATGGTGTCGAAATATCGCAACATGGGCCAGACCTGCGTCTGCGCCAATCGGCTCTACGTGCAGGACGGCGTCTATGACGCCTTCGTCGAGAAGCTCGCCGCCAAGGTCAAGGCGATGAAGGTCGGCAACGGCACCGAGCAGGGCGTGACCCAAGGGCCGCTGATCAACGACGCCGCCGTCGAGAAGACCGAGCGGCACATTGCGGACGCGCTGGCGAACGGCGCCAAGGTGATCACCGGCGGCAAGCGCCACGCGCTCGGCGGCACCTTCTTCGAGCCGACCGTGCTGGCGGATGTCAGGCCCGACGCCCTGGTGGCGCATGAAGAAACCTTCGGCCCGCTGGCGCCGGTGTTCCGCTTCAAGGACGAGGCCGCAGTCATCAAGCTCGCTAACGCCTCGCCGTTCGGCCTCGCCAGCTATTTCTACGCCCGCGATTTGGGCCGCGTCTGGCGCGTTGCCGAGGCGCTGGAGTCGGGCATGGTCGGCGTCAACACCGGCCTGATCACCACCGAAGTCGCCCCGTTCGGCGGCGTCAAGGAATCCGGCCTCGGCCGCGAAGGCTCGCATCACGGCATCGAAGAATATGTCGAGATCAAATACGTGATGATGGCAGGGATCTGAGGCGCACCGGTTGATGCGGACGGCTCCGGCGGCGTGACCGCCGCCGGCAGTCAGCGGGGATTGTTACGCACTGAAAGCATCGCCAGCATCCGAAGAGATCACTGCCGCAGCATGATCAGCGGGTCGGTGCTGTCGGGCACCCTGCGCCATTGCGCATTGTCGTCCGCCTCGAACCGCCAGGTAGCTCCGTTCGGCGCGACCAACAGCATCGCGCCGTGTTCGAGCCGCCACATCGTCGGTCCGAAACTGACCACCTGCGGGTCGCAGCGCGGTTTCAGGAATGCCTGGAAGTTATCGGGGCCGGCTTCGGTATTGGTCAAGGTCAGTCCGCAGACCTGGCGACCGTTGCCGCGCACCATGGTCCAGTCGCCGATCATCTGCTCCATCGATTTGGCGAGCGACCGGGCCGCCACCAGATTCTGCAGGATGTAGATTCCTTCGCCGTCGCGGTGGCCTTCGAAGATGCCGCTTTCGACCTCGGTGAAGTCGATCACCAAGCCGCCTTCGGCGGTCTCGAACCTCAGGATGTCGAGCCCTTTGACGTCCCAGGCTGCGATCGCCTTGGTGAAGGGCAGGGAATTGGCGCAGTCGGGCTCCAGCGTCAGTTTCAGCCCCTGGGGCGCCGGCTCGGACGACAGCGTGACGACGCAGGTCTTGCTGCGTTCGGTGGTCGACAGCTCCCACTGGCCGACCATGTCCTTCTTCATCGTGGCTGCGTCCTGTGCTGCCGCGGCGGTCGCCAGCAGCGCCGCCAGGATCGCTATGCCGAACGCGCGCCACATGGTCAGCGGCCTTTCACCGGTGTTTCGGCCACCGGCGTCAGCGGCGGCCGGCCTGAGAACCAAGCCTTCAGATTATCGACGACGAGCTGATTCATGGCGTTGCGCGTCACCACCGAGGCCGAGCCGATATGCGGCAGCAGGACGACATTCGCCATCGTTCGCAGCTCTTCCGGAACGTTCGGTTCGGTCGCAAATACGTCGAGGCCGGCGGCGAGGGTCCTGCCGGATTTCAGTGCGGCGATCAGTGCGGCTTCGTCGATCACCGAGCCGCGTGCGACGTTGATCACCACGCCGCGCGGCCCCAGCGCATCGAGCACCTCGGCGTTGATCAGCTTGGCAGTGGTGGGGCCGCCCGGCGTGATCACCACCAGGGTGTCGACCTCCTTGGCCATCTCGATCAGGTTCGGATAGTGCTGGTAGGCGACGCCGGGCGCCGGATTGCGCGAGTGATACACCACCGGCACCAGCGAGGCGTCGAGCCGGCGGGCGATCGCCTGGCCGATCCGCCCCATCCCGACCATGCCGACCTTGCGGTCCCGCAGCGACCCGGTGCTGAGCGGATAATCCTGCGTTTGCCATAGGCCGTCACGGACGTATTTGTCGGCGCGGATGAACTCGCGCAAGGTGGCGATCAGCAGCCCCAGCGCAGTATCGGCGACTTCCTCGGTGAGAACGTCGGGGGTGTTGGTGACGATCACGCCGTGCTGGGCCGCCCAGGCGGCGTCGACATGGTCGTAGCCGACGCCGAAGCTCGATACGATCTCGAGTTTCGGAAAGCGCTCCAGCATGGCGGCGCCGGTCGGCACCAGGCCGGTGACGGCGATGCCGCGGATGCGGCCACGGACGTCGTCGCTCAGGCTTTCCAGGTCGTTCGCGCGCTCGCATCGGTGCAGCGCATAGCCGTCCGGAAAGCCGTCATCGATCACCTGTTTGCGCGGGCCATAGATCAACAGATCGATCAGCTCGGACGCGCCCGTTTCCCCCGGCATCAATTATCCTTTCCCAACGCGCTTTCGTGCCAGCGCCGCAGCAGCAGATGCGACAGCAGCGCCAGCAGCAGATAGATCACAATGCCCGCCGTCGATAGCAACAGCAATGCGGCGAACATCCGCGGAATGTTGAGCCGGTATCCGGATTCGGCAATCCGGTACGCGAGCCCGGAGCCGGCGCCGGCCGAGCCCGCCGCGATCTCGGCCACCACGGCGCCGATCAGCGACAATCCGCCGGCGATGCGCAGGCCACCGAGGATGTAAGGCAGCGCCGCCGGCAACTTCAGCCGCAGCAGCGTCTGCCAGCGCGAGGCGCCGTACAGCCGGAACAGCCCGGTAAGATTGCGGTCGACCGAGTTGAGGCCGAGCGTGGTGTTGGACAGCACCGGAAAGAACGCGACGATCCAGGCGCAGACGATCACCGCGGTTTCCTGCGGCAGGTAGATCAGCAGCAGCGGCGCGATCGCGATCACCGGCGTCACCTGCAGCACCACCGCATAGGGAAACAGCGAGTATTCGAGCAGCCGCGACTGGTTGAACAGCAGCGCCAGCGCGATGCCGCCGACCGCGGCGGCGACGAAGCCTTCCAGCGTGGTCCATAGCGTTGTCAGCAGCGAGCCGAACAGCACCGGCCAGTCCTGGATCAGCGTCGAAGCGACCAGGAGCGGTCCCGGCAGCACATAAGGCGGGATCTGATTGAGCCGCACCACCAGATCCCACGCGACGATCGCGGCGATCAGGACGACGATCGGGAGCGCGACACGCAGCCCGGCGCGGGCGCTCAGAGGTGACGCGTCGTCACGCGAGGCAGGCAGGGCGCTCATGCTTGTGCCTCGCGGGTGGAGAGGGCGCCTTCGCTGGCCGACGCCAGCGCCCGTGAAACCTCCCGGCACTGCGCCGCATAATCGGCCGAGAGCCGGAACTCCTCGCCTCGCTCCTTCGGCGCGTCGATATCGAAGGTGGCCGCGATCCGTCCTGGGCGCGGCGTCATCACCACCACGCGCTGCGACAGATACACCGACTCGAACACCGAATGGGTGACGAACACCACGGTCATCTGCAGCTCGCGCCACAGCTCCAGCAGATCGTCGTTGATGCGGAAGCGTGTGATTTCGTCGAGCGCGGCGAACGGTTCGTCCATCAGCAGAATGTCCGGCCGCGTCACCAGCGCACGCGCCAGCGAGGTCCGCATCTTCATCCCGCCGGACAGTTCGCGCGGAAACGCCTCGGCGAATTCGGACAGGTCGACCCGCGCCAGCACGTCGTCGACCCGGCGGGCGATTTCGGCGCTGGCGACATGTGCCAGCTTCAGCGGCAACGCGACGTTGTGGCGGATGCTCGCCCACGGCATCAGCGTCGGCTCCTGAAACACGAAGCTGATCGGATGTTCGCCGCGGCCCCGCGGCGATGCGGTGCCGACCTCGATCCGCCCCGAAGAGGGGGCTGCGAGTCCGGCGATCATCCGCAGCGCTGTCGACTTGCCGCATCCGGATGGGCCGAGCAGCGACACGAACTCGCCGCGGTCGATGTCGAGATCGACCGGGCCGAGCGCCAGCGTGCCGGTGCGGTAGGTCTTGGTGACGCCGCGCAGTTCGATCGCCGGCCCGGTGGCGTCGGCATCCGCAGCGGACGGTCGCGGCGACGTGGCCATGTGGCCGGCTATTGCTGCGTCGGACGCAGGTCGACGCCGACGCCCTTGTTGATGAACTGCAGCGTGTAGGATTTGCGGAAATCCAGCCCGCGTTGCACCACGCCGGCGCGCGCCATCTTGTCGAAGAACGAAGCATAGCGGTCGTCGTTCATCGCGCCGATACCGTTCTTGGTGGCGTCGCCGGAATCCACGATGCCGTATTGCTTCATCTTGTCGACCGAATACGCCAGCATGGCGTCGGTCATTTCCGGATTGAGCTTCTTGATCATCGCATTGCCGGCGGAATTGTCGCCGTACAAATAGTGATACCAGCCGACGATCGAGGCATCGACGAAGCGCTGGATCATCTCGGGGTTCTTGTCGATCATATCGCGGCGGGTTTCGATCAGCGTCGAGTAGCCGTTGAGCCCGTAATCGGCCAGCAGCAGGACGTTCGGCTTGAACTTGGCGGCCTGCTCGACGGTGAATGGTTCGGAGGTGACGTAGCCCTGCATCGCGCTGCGGCGATCGATGATGAACGGCTGCGGGTTGAAGGTGTAGGGCTTCACCTTGGCTTCGCTGAAGCCGTATTCGGACTTCAGCCACTGGAAGTAGCTGGCGATGCCTTCCTTTGAGACGAACAGCGTCAGCGGCTTCAAATCGTCCAACGTCTCGACCTTCGACTCCGGGTGCGACAGGAACACCTGCGGGTCTTTCTGGAAGATCGCGGCGATCGCCACCACCGGCACATTGTTGGCCACCGCGTCGAACGATTGCAGCGTGTTGGCCGTCATGAAGAAGTCGAGCTTGCCGGCGATCAGCAGTGCACGATTGTTGACGTTCGGACCGCCCGGCACGATGCTGACATCGAGGCCGTAGGCCTTGTAGGTGCCGTCGGCGACCGCCTGAAAGAAGCCACCGTGTTCGGCTTCGGCCACCCAGTTGGTGCCGAACGAGACCTTGTCGAGCCCGCCTTCCGGCACCTTGCGCACCGGCTGCACCTTCGGCGGCGGCGGCTTCTTGGGCATCGGCGGGCGCGGCGGCGGTTCCGGCGGCTTTTCGGCTGCGGGCTTTTCCGCCCCATGGCCGGAGGCGTGGACGGGGGACGCCAGTGCGACGGCCAGCAGCACCCCGGTTAACGCTCGCAGCAGGAAAGCGGGGCTCATGGTTGGACTCCGTCGTTCATTTTGGCCCATGATGGCGGCATCAGGGCGGCGCGGATTCGAGCGTTTCAGGATTGATAGCGAAACAATGCCGGCATTTGAACCACTTCTCCGTCACCCCGCATTTCGCCGATGACCAAGCTGCCGCCTCGCGACTGGAGCGCGATTTACTGGCCGGAGATCGCCGGCGCTGATCCGTCGCGCTGGATCGCGGTGTTGCCGCTCGCCGCGACAGAGCAGCACGGGCCGCATCTGCCGCTGTCGACCGACGTCACCATTGCGGAAGCCTATTTGGCGCGGGTGCGAGAGCGGTTGCCGGCCGACATCCCCGCCACCTTCCTGCCGGTGCAGGCAATCGGCCTGTCGACCGAGCATCTGTCGTTTCCGGGCACGCTGACGCTGTCGACCGAGAGCGCGCTGAAGCTGTGGACCGAGATCGGTGACAGCGTCGCACGGGCGGGGGTGCGCAAGCTGGTGATGGTGACAAGTCACGGCGGCAACAGCGCCGCGATGGGCCTGGTGGCGCAGGAGCTGCGCGCCCGGCACCGGATGCTGGTGGTGACCACCGGTTGGGCGCGGTTCGGTTTGCCCGACGGTCTGTTCGCCGCCGATGAGTTGCGCCACGGCATCCATGGCGGTGCGACCGAGACCTCGATCATGCTGGCGCATGTGCCGGAACTGGTCCGGGTCGATAGGATCGCCGACTTTCAGCCTGCCAGCGTGGCGATGGAGCAGACCTACCGCCGGCTGTCGGCACAGCGTCCGGCGCCGTTCGCCTGGGCCGCCGAGGACCTGCATCCGAGCGGAGCCATCGGCGACGCCTCCGCGGCGACCGCCGAGAAGGGGCGGCTGTTGCTCGATTACGGCGCGGGCGCATTCTGCGAGCTGCTGGACGACGTCCACCGTTTCGATCTCGCCGCGCTGGCGACCACGCCTTCGGCTTGAGCGGTACTCCTCCAGCCGTATCGCTGCCGTCCCGAAACCGGGGCGAGCGTGCTTCACCTCCTGTCTCCAGGTGGCCCGTCCGTCTCTGATACCGCTCGGCTTTTTGCCGTCAGGCGCCTGCCTTTGGCGGCGCACCTGGCGGGACGGCAGTGAATTACCGCGAGCTCTGGACTTGGAGGAATTCCAGACTGGCGCTGTCGCGGGGGGCGCGTGTCGAGTTGTGTGCGCTGGAGGGCGCTTTTGCGGGTCACGGGCCCCAAGGTGCTGACAACGCTTCCGACTTTCGTCAGCTTGCGAACGCTCGTCGGATGCCTTCGGGTGATCGGGCGCGACGAAACGTCGCGCAATCGCACGCGTTCCAGGTGAGCTTGATGACTGTTCGACGACGCCCCACCCGCCCGACTTCGGTTCGCTCCTGCTTGGTGTCGCGTGAGAGCGGCACGCCTTACGTTCGTGTCTCCCGGCGTCGCTCCGCTACGGCGCTCATCGCCGGCGTGGCGGCCGGCGCGCTGCTGCTGCCGCAGGCCGCAGCCGCGGGCGGCATCGGCAAGCAGCGGCCGGACCCGGCTCACGATTGGAGCGGGTTCTATGTCGGTGCCCATGCGGGATACGTCCGCGGCCACGCCGGCGCGACGCTGCAGGATGCGACCTCGACCGCGCAGAACAGCAACGGCGCCGGAGGCGTCACCGCGGGCGCGCAGGCGGGCTATAATTTCGTCACCGGATCGAACCTGCTGCTCGGCGTCGAAGCCGACATCTCGTTTCCGAGCTATCTGCCGCAGAACGCGGTGCTGTCGGAGTTCGACAACGGCACCGCCGATACGCTGCAGCATCTCGACTATTACGGCACGGTCCGTGCCCGGTTCGGCGTCATCGCCGGCCGATGGCTCGGTTACGTCACCGGCGGCCTCGCCTTCGAGCACGAGCGCTATCTGACCGACCCCGACGTCGGCCGCGTGATGAACGCGCGGATCGGCTGGGCGGCGGGCGCCGGCATCGAATACGGCTTCACGCCGAACTGGAGCGCCAAGATCGAATATCTCTACAGCCAGTATCAGAACGCCACCGTCGCCCTGCCGACCGGAGCGAATTACGCGACGTCGCTGAATCTGCAGACCGTCCGGGTCGGCGTGAACCGCAAGATCGACTGGTTCGGTGCCGGCACCGGCGCTGGCTCGACGCCGCTGGCGGCCGTCGCCGATCCGGAGTCCGATCGCTGGGAGATCCACGGCCAGACCACGTTCATCGGGCAGGGCTATCCGTCGTTCCGGGCGCCCTACAGCGGCACCAACAGCCTGTTTCCCGGCGCGCAGTTCAAAAACACCTGGAGCACCAGCCTGTTCGTCAATGTCCGGCTGTGGGACGGCGGCGAGTTCTATTTCAACCCGGAGTTCCTGCAGGGCTACGGGCTCAGCGACACGGTCGGCGCCGGCGGCTTTCCGAACGGCGAAGCGCAGAAATCGGGCTTCGCCTATCCGCATTTCAGCCCGTCGCGGTTCTATCTGCGCCAGACCTTCGGGCTCGGCGGCGAGCAGGAGCAGCTCGCGTCGAGCGGCTCGCAGCTCTCCGGCAAGGCCGATATCTCGCGGCTGACGCTGCAGGTCGGCCGCTTCAGCGTCATCGACGTGTTCGACGGCAACTCCTACGCGCATGATCCCCGCCGCGATTTCATGAACTGGTCGATCTGGGCCTCGGGCGCGTTCGACTACGCCGCCGACAAGCTCGGCCTCGGCTACGGCGCCACCGCCGAACTCAACCAGAAACAATGGGCGATCCGCGCCGGTTACTTCCTGGTCGACGCCGAATCCAATTCCAACAATTACGACATGAAGCTGCTCAAGCGCGGCGAATACGTCGCCGAGCTCGAGACCCGCTATTCGCTGTTCGGCCTTCCCGGCAAGCTGCGCACGCTGGGCTTCATCAACAGCACCTATTCGGGCAGCTATCGCGAGACGCTGAACGATCCGTCGCTGAACCTCGACATCACCCAGACCCGCCGCGGCCGGATCAAGTACGGCTACGCGCTCAACCTGGAGCAGGCGGTCACCGACGACATTGGCGTGTTCGGCCGCTGGAGCTGGAACGACGGCAAGAACGAGATCATGGCGTTCACCGATATCGACAGCAGCCTGTCGGGCGGCGTGTCGATCCGCGGCCAGCGCTGGGGCCGCCCGGACGACGTGATCGGCATCGCCGGCGCGCTCAACGGGTTGTCGCGCGATCACCGCGATTTCCTCGCCGCAGGCGGGCTCGGCCCGCTGATTGGCGACGGCGCGCTGAACTATCGCCGCGAGCGGGTGTTCGAAAGCTACTATGCGCTGGCGCTCAACTCGTCGTGGACCGCGACCGCCGACTATCAGCTGATCGCCAACCCCGCCTACAACGCCGACCGCGGCCCGGTGTCGGTGTTTTCGGGCCGGGTGCACGGGGAGTTCTGACGCATCCCCGGCCGCACTCGAGAGCGAGTAGAGCAACCGAGCGATTCGCGCCGCTCAAACTAACGGCGCAAAACTCTCGGCGCGGGCCATCGCCCAGGCTTGCTTGAAGCGGGAATCATCCGTGCCTTTCAGCAGCTCGCCCGGCTGCAGCTCCGGGTAGAGCTGCGCCAGCGACAACACGTCGGACGACGAGGTGCGCTGCGAGAAGTGATACGGGCGGATGTCGCGCGGATGATCGAGGCCGGCGGCCGCCACCAGTTCGGCCAGCGCCTGCAGCGTCGCGCGGTGATAGTTGTAAACCCGCTCCAGCTTGTGCGGCACCGCCAGCGCACGGTAGCGGGTCGGCTCCTGCGTGGTCACGCCGGTCGGGCAGCGGTCGGTGTGGCAGCTCAGCGACTGGATGCAGCCGAGCGCGAACATGAAGCCGCGGGCCGAGTTGCACCAGTCGGCGCCGAGCGCCATGGCGCGGGCGACGTCGAAGCCGGTCGCGATCTTGCCGGATGCGCCGAGCTTGATGCGGTCCCGTGCCCCGATCCCGATCAGCGCGTTGTGCACGAAGCTGACGCCGTCGCGCATCGGCATGCCGAGGTGGTCCATGAATTCGAGCGGCGCAGCGCCGGTGCCGCCCTCCTTGCCGTCGACCACGATGAAGTCCGGATAGATCCCGGTGGCGAGCATCGCCTTGCAGATCGCCAGGAATTCCCACGGGTGGCCGATGCAGAGCTTGAAGCCGGCCGGCTTGCCGCCAGCGAGGCGCCGCATCTCGGCGATGAACCGCATCATCTCGATCGGCGTCGAGAACGCCTTGTGATAGGGCGGCGAGACGCAATCCTCGTCCATGCCGACGCCGCGGATCTGCGCGATTTCTTCGGAGATCTTCGCCATCGGCAGCACGCCGCCATGGCCCGGCTTGGCGCCCTGGCTGACCTTCAGCTCCACCATTTTGATCTGGTCGTCGGAGGCGACGCGGGCGAACGCCTCGGGATCGAACCGGCCGTCGCGGGTGCGGCAGCCGAAGTAACCGGATCCGATTTCCCAGATCAGATCGCCGCCGTGCTCCCGGTGATACGGGCTGACGCCGCCTTCACCGGTGTCGTGCGCGAAGCCGCCCTTTCTGGCGCCGGCATTGAGGGCGCGGATCGCGTTCGGACTCAGCGCGCCGTAGCTCATCGCCGAGATGTTGAACACCGAGGCCGAATACGGCTTGGCGCAATCCGGTCCGCCGATCGTGATCCGGAACGCCTCCTCGGCGTGCGGCCGCGGCGCGACCGAATGGTGCATCCACTCGTAGCCGTCGTCATAGACGTCCTTCTGGGTGCCGAACGGACGTTTGTCGAGTTCCATCTTGGCGCGCTGATAGATCAGCGCGCGGGTGTCGCGGCTGAACGGCTTGCCGTCCTTTTCGCTCTCGAAGAAGTACTGCCGCATCTCCGGGCGGATCTCTTCGAGCAGGAAGCGCAGATGCGCCGAGATCGGATAGTTGCGCAGCACCGCGTGGCTGCTCTGCAGCAGGTCGTGGATGCCGAGCAGGGTCAGCGCGCCGAACACCAGCAGCGGCACCAGCACCACGCCGAACAGCGGCGTGTGTGCATCGAATGCCGCGAGCGTGGCGAGGAGTGCTGTAAGTACGACGCAGACGGTGAGTGCGATGTAGCGCGGCGAGAGAGGAAGCAGCAGCGTTGCCATGGAGTCCCCGCGGAAGCGGCAGGATGGACATTCGATCAGCCGCCGCGGTGGGAAGCCTGGTGCGGCCGAGGGCGCTGATCGTGGCGCTGTATAGCACGGCCACCCGGCCCCGATAACCTCGGTGGCTTCCTCGATCGGCTTGGTCACGGCGTCGTCGCAATTCCGTGATGCAGCCCGGACCAGACTTCGCGGCCGGGTTCGGCTTGACATTTCGCCGTCGCAAAGCGATCCCACCGCGCCCGCCGGCCGAGGATGACCGCGCCGGTCACTGCCTGTTGACGAGAGTCCCGATGCAATATGCCGACCGCGTGATCGTCCGGATCGTCAAAGACTATTGCGGCGCGCGCGGCGTCGGCGTCACGCTCGGGCTCGACGGCTGGTTGATCGTGCTGAGCAAGGGTGACGCCCGGCATTTTATCTATGGGTATGATTTCGGGCTGAACAGCTCGGTCACCCACCGCCTCGCCAACGACAAGGCGGCGACCGCCGATATCCTCGCCGCGGCCGGCATGGCCTGCGTGCCGCACCGGCTGTTCATGAATCACGAGCACTTCAAATACGTACCGAGCGGCGGCCACTGGTCGGCGATGCTGGAGATGCTGCGTGCCAATCCTGCAGGTCTCGTGCTGAAGCCGAACGAAGGCACCTGCGGACATCTGGTCTTCAAAGCAGCCACCGAGCTCGAGCTCGAGCGCGCCGCGACCGCCATCTTGGCCGCTAACCAGAATCTGGCGATCGCGCCGTATTTCGACATCGCCCGCGAAGTCCGTGTCATCCTGCTCGATCGGGCGCCCCTTGTTGTCTACGAAAAGAAGCGGCCGGCGATCACCGGCGATGGCGTGCGCAGCCTCCTGCAGCTTCTGCTCGATGCGGTGCCGGCAGACCGGCTCGGCGCCGTGCTGTCGAACCTGCCGGCGGGACACGTTGCGCTCGATGCAATCGTGCCGGCTGGCCAGCAGGTTCCGCTCGATTGGCGGCACAATCTTGAATTCGGTGCGGTGCCCGAACTGATCGACGATGGGGCGCTGCGCGACGCCTGCGTGACGCTCGCCGCGGAGGCGGCCCGCGCGATCGGACTCAGCTTCGGCGCCGTCGATGTGGTCTGGACCGTTCATGGCCCGCAGGTGCTCGAGATCAACTCCGGCGTCATGATCGAATCGCTCAGTCGCCGGTTTCCGGGCATTGCCGAGCAGGTCTACACCCGCGCGCTCGATCGCGTGATGCAGGCGCTACCGGCCTGACGCGCAGTCCGGATGGCGCCGATTTCCTTTCGCTGCGGATCAACTAAGATCGCGCCGCATCCGCATGTTCATCAGACACGAAGGAAACTCATGACCGCGACCATCAACCGCCAGATCCTGCTGATCGAGAAGCCGAAGGAGAAACTCGGCCTGGAGCATTTCCGTCTGGCGGAATCGCCGATGCCGGAACCGAAGGACGGCGAGGCGCTGGTCAAGGTCCGCTACATCTCACTCGATGCCGCCAACCGCGCCTGGATGCAGGGCGCGACCTATCGGGCCGCGGTCGAAACCGACAGCGTGATGCCGGGCGGCAGCGTCGCCGAGGTGGTGAGTTCGAAGGCGCCTGGCCTGGCGCCGGGCGATCTGGTGTTTGCCGATACCGGCTGGCAGGACTATGCGGCGCTGCCCGCCAAGCATCTCGCCAAGCTGCCGAAGGTCGAGCCGATGACGCATCTGCTCAGCGTCTACGGCATCGCCGGCCTGACCGCTTACTTCGGGCTGCTCGACATCGGTAAGCCGCGCGCCGGTGAGACGGTGGTGGTGTCGGCCGCGGCCGGTTCTGTCGGCTCGATCGTCGGCCAAATTGCGAAGATCAAAGGCTGTCGCGTCGTCGGCATCGCCGGCGGCAAACAGAAGTGCGACTGGCTGGTCAACGAACTCGGCTTCGATGCGGCGGTCGACTACAAGGACGGCGCGCTGTTCAAGGCGCTGCGGGCCGCCGCGCCGAACGGCATCGACGTGTATTTCGACAATGTCGGCGGCGACATTCTCGAAGCCTGCCTGCCGCAGATGAACCTGAAGGGCCGGATCGCCTGCTGCGGCGCGGTCTCGCAATACGACCGTACCCCCTCGGCCACCGGCCCGCGCGGCATCCCCGGACTGATCGTGGTAAAGCGGCTGATCATGCAGGGCTTCATCGTGATGGACTACATGGATCAGCGCGACGAAGCGGTCGCCAAGATGCAGGAATGGGTCGCGAGCGGTAAGCTCAAGGTCCAGGAGGACGTCATCGACGGCCTGGAAAACACCCCCGCCGCGCTGATCGGCCTGCTGGCCGGCGAGAACCGCGGCAAGCGGATGGTGCGGGTTTGAGCTGAGCGGCTCGGCTGCACAAAAAAAGTCGGCCGGGCGTTGTCCCGGCCAGCGGCCTTGCATCGACCGCAAGGGCGGAGTTGGCGATCCCGGGATGACTCGAACATCCGACCTACGGTTTAGGAAACCGCCGCTCTATCCGGCTGAGCTACGGGACCGGCCGGCCGCGGCGAGCCGCGGGCGCTGGCAGTTCACATAACAGAGCGACCGGCGAATCGCCACCCCCGGAATGGGCGGTGGGCGACCGGCGGTGCCGGCCCCTCCCGTGGGCCATCGCCCGGCTCGACCGCGACCCAGCCGAGTGCGCCTGCGAAACGCCATCGTCGCTCTGGGATTCTGTGGCCCTCCGTCTTCGCGGAGGGGGACGGTCGTGAACGGGGCGGGCGTCGGTGGTTACAATCAGTCGGCAGTTCGCCGCGCCGGCGCCGGGCGCTTGCTGCTACTCCCGTCACAGCCGCGTCACACATCCGATTAGTCCGGGCCGGATTGTCCGCTCCTTGTTGCGGCCTCGGCCTGCTCCTATGTGTTGCCGGCGGTGAACGAAGCGGCGCGGTCTGCGTTGCCGAGGGGTTGTTGCCGCCGGTTCATGTCGCGGCTGGCAGATTGATCGGACGATCAAATGGGAGGCCATGATGGGTTTGCTCGACATCCTCAACGGCATGCAGAACGGCCCGCGCGGCCCGGCCGATCCGCAGGACAAAAGCGGCGGCATGTCCAAGTTCACCATGGCGATTCTCGCGCTGCTGGCGTGGAAGGCCTACAAGCACATGACCGGCGGCCAGCAGCAGGCGCCGGCCAATCAGCCGCGCCCGATGCCGACGCCGCCACCGGTGCCGTCGAATGCCGGCGGCGGCTGGGGCGACCTTCTCAAAGGTGGCCTCGGCGGCTTGGTTCTGGGTGGCGCTGCCGGCAGCGTGCTGTCGGGCGGTCTCGGCGATCTGCTGCGGCAGTTTCAGCACAACGGGCTCGGTGACGCGGCCAATTCCTGGGTCGGCCATGGCCCAAATCAGCAGATCGGCCCGAACGATCTGGCCAATGCGCTCGGCGCCGATCAGATCGATCTAATGACACACCAGACCGGGATGTCCCGCGACGAATTGCTCGACGGCCTGAGCCGTTACCTGCCCGACGTCGTCGACCAGCTCACGCCCGATGGCCGGCTGCCGACCGACGATGAGGCTTCGCGCTGGATCTGATCGGAGACAGCCGAGTTGTAGTTCCTTGAGATTGAGCGGTCGGAACGACCTCGAGAAAGGACACTGGGTATGGGCGGCTTACTCTGGATTCTGCTGGTCGGCTTCGTTGCCGGAATCATCGCGCGGGTGTTGTCGCCGGGGCCCAACAATCCCCAGGGCTTCATTCTCACCACGGTCCTCGGCATCGCCGGCGCGTTTCTCGCCACGGCAGTCGGACAGATGATCGGCCACTATGGTCCCAATCAGGGCGCCGGATTCATCACTGCGACGATCGGAGCGGTGGCGGTGCTGTTCATCTGGAACAGGCTGGTGGCGCGGCGGGTGATATCCGATCCTGGTAATCGCTATCCGTAACGATCGCAGACGACATGGCGGCGGCCCGGTGTTCCGGGCCGCCGCTGTCATTTTCAAGTCGCAGCAGGATCAGCCCGCCAGATGCATGCCGGCGTCCATCCGGACCAGCTCGCCGGTCATGCTGCTCGATCTCGGCGTCGCCAGGAAACACGCCAGTTCGGCGATGTCTTCGGCGCTGGAGGCGATCTTCAGCGGCACCCGCGATACCACCATGTCGCGTACCTGCTTGGCCTCCTCCGCGCCGCGGCCCTTGGTGAACCACGGCGTGTCGATGTAGCCGGGGCAGATCGCGTTGACGCGGATGTTCGGCGCGAGCGCGCGCGAGAGCGACAGCGTCATGGTGTTCAGCGCCCCCTTGCTGGCCGCATAGGCGATCGACGAGCCGATGCCGCTGATCCCGGCGACCGACGAGACGTTGACTACGGCCGAAGCGCGGCCGGCCGCCTTGGCGCCGGCGACGAGGAGTTCACGCGCGGCGCGGACCATCTGGTACGGGCCGATGGTGTTGATCGCGTAGATGCGCTGGAAGTCGTCGGCCGACAATTGATCGAGCAGATGATGCGCGACATGCTTGGTGGTGCCGGCATTGTTCACCAGGGCGTGGAGCTTGCCCCAACGCGCCGCGGCCTCGACGATCCGTTTGCAGTCGTCGTCCTTGGAGACGTCGCCCTGCGCCACGATCACCTCGGCGGCGCCGAGCTTGCGGCACTCTTCGGCGGTCTTTTCGGCGTCGTCTTTGCTCGATGCGTAGTTGATGACCAACCGTGCGCCGTCCTTCGCCAGGATCTTGGCGGTGGCGGCGCCGAGCCCTGAAGCCGACCCGGTGACGATTACGTTCAGTGCTTCCGACATCTTCACTCCCTCTGCATCGAACCGGCTTCGCCGCGTGGCCGCCACCATATCGGCTGCGACATCGAGGGCAAGCCGGCAAAACCCATGATGCGGAATAAGTCTGTCGCGTTCCTCGGTTTCGACCATGTCCGCTGCGCAGTCCGCCCCGTGCCGGCCGCGCTTGTCTTCGTATCGGCTTTTCATCATCATGCCGCGCAACAACAAGACCAGCACGCATGCTTGGCGATCCGCCGGGTGCTGAGTGCGCAACCGGGAAACGCCGTGACGGAGACTGACAACATCGTCGTCGAGACTGCGGAGAAGATCTTCGCCGACCTCGCCGATGCGCAAACCATCAATGCCGACAAAGCCGAGACCTGGAAGGCGCCGCTGTGGCAGGCGCTGAGCGAGTCCGGGCTGCTGCTGTCCTGGGTGCCGGAGGAGTTCGGTGGCTCGGGCGCCAGCGTTGCCGAAGGCTTCGGCGTCCTCAACGCCGCCGGCCGCGCCGGCCTCGCGGTGCCGCTCGCCGAAACCATGCTGGCCGGCTGGCTGCTCGCCCAGGGCAAGATCGCGGCGCCCGAAGGCGCGATGACGATCGCGCCGGCTCATCCGAAAGATCGCATTGCGCTGGATGCGGACGGCAAGTTGTCGGGTCGCGCGCGCAGCGTGCCGTTCGCGCAAGGCGCGCAGCACATCGCCGTGCTGGCGCAAAGCGCTGCCGGCGCAACGATCGCGCTGGTGCCGGCATCGGCCTGCCGGATCGACAAAGGTCTCGGCGTCGGCGGTGATGCGTCGGACGTCGTTACTCTGGACAAGGTCGCGCCGATCGCCACGGCGCCCGCGCCTGATGGGCTGAATCAGACCTCTTTGCTGCTGATGGGCGTCGTCGCGCGCAGCCTGCAAATCGCCGGCGCACTGGAAACGCTGCTCGACCGCAGCGTGACTTATGCCAACGAGCGCGTCGCGTTCGAAAAGAAGATCGGCAAATTCCAGGCGGTGCAGCACAATCTGGCAAAGCTCGCCGGCGAAACCTCGGCTGCACTCGCGGCCGCGACCTCCGCGGCCGACGCGATCAGTAGCGCTGACGGCTTCGATGAGGCGTTGTTTCTCGAAGCCGCCGCGGCCAAGATCCGCTGCGCCGAAGCGGCCGAGAAGGGCGCGGCGATCGCCCATCAGGTGCACGGCGCGATCGGCTTCACCCGTGAGCACATCCTGCATCGCTTCAGCTTGCGCGCGCTCGCCTGGCGCGACGATTTCGGCAACGAGAGCCATTGGGCGGTCGAGCTCGGCCGCATGGTGGCCAAGCGTGGTGCCGATGATTTGTGGCCGCTGGTCGCTTCGCGCTGACCGCCTCAACGTAGCGAGATTATGCGATGACCGCCGCCCTCCGTTTCGATCCGATCCGCCTGCCGCCCGTCTGCGAAGAGCTGCGCAAGGAAGTCCGCGCCTTCCTCGCCGAAGAAATCGCCGCCGGCACCTTCGATCCACACAAGCCGCAGCGCGAAGATTCCGACGCGCCTGAATTCTCCCGCCGCGTCGGGGAACGCGGCTGGCTCGGCATGACCTGGCCGAAGCAATACGGCGGCCACGAGCGCACCTTTCTGGAGCGCTACGTCGTCACCGAGGAAATGCGCATCGCCAATGCGCCGACCCGGCGGTTCTTCGTCGCCGATCGCCAGAGCGGCCCGGTGCTGCTGAAATACGCGCCCGAGCACATCAAGATGGACATCCTGCCGCGGATCTGCCGTGGCGAACTATGCTTCGCGATCGGCATGAGCGAGCCGAATTCCGGCTCCGACCTGTTCGCCGCCAAGACCAAGGCGACCAAGACCGACGGCGGCTATCTGATCAACGGCTCGAAGATCTGGACCACCTCGGCGCACATCGCCGACTACATGATCGCGATCTTCCGCACCTCGCCGCCGACCAAGGAAAATCGCCGCCACGGCCTGACCCAGTTCCTGGTCGACATGAAGTCGCCCGGCATCAAGGTGAACCCGATCGCGCAGATCACCGGTCAGTACGAATTCAACGAGGTGGTGTTCACCGACGTGTTCGTGCCGGACGATCATCTGCTCGGCGAGGTCGACGGCGCCTGGAAACAGGCGACGTCCGAACTCGCCTACGAGCGGTCGGGGCCGGAACGCTTCCTCGAGACCTACTACGTGCTCACCGAACTGGTGCGCGCGCTCGGTCCCGATCCGGACACCCGCGGCGCCGAGGGCATCGGCCGGCTGGTGGCGCAACTGCACACCATGCGGCGGATGTCGGTGTCGGTCGCCGGCATGCTGCAGGCCGGCAAGGAGCCGGTTGTGGAGGCCTCGATCGTCAAAGACATCGGTACGATCTGGGAGCAGCAATTGCCGCACCGGGTGCGTGAACTCGCCGCCTTCGTCGACGGTGAAGCATCGAACCATGCCACGCTCGACGAGCTGACGGCGTTCGCCACCAAGCTGGCGCCGAAGCTCACCATCCAGGGTGGCACCACCGAGGTGCTGCGCGGCATCATCGCCCGCGGGCTCGGCCTACGCTGACGCCGGCGCGCATCGAACGATCGAGGACAATCATGAGCAGCTACACCGATATCGCGGTCGAAAAGACCGGCCACGTCGCCACCATCGAAATCCAGCGGCCGCCGCTGAACTTCTTCGACATCTCGCTGATCCGGCAGATCGCCAACGCGCTGGACGAGATCGACGCCGATCCGCAAGTGCGCGCCACCGTGCTGGCGGCGCAGGGCAAGGCGTTCTGCGCCGGCGCCAATTTCGGCGATCCGGCGCGGCAGGAGGTCGACCCGGCGGCGGCGAAGGGCGATCCGGCCGACAGCCTCGGCGAGATCGGTCATCTGTATTACGAGGCGGTGCGGATCTTCCGCGCCAAGAAGCCGATCATCGCGGCGGTTCACGGCGCTGCGATCGGCGGCGGACTGGGTCTTGCGGTGTCGGCCGACTTCCGCGTCACCTGCGCCGAGGCACGGTTCTCCGCCAACTTCACCAAGCTCGGTTTTCATCCCGGCTTCGGCCTCACCGTGACGCTGCCGGAATTGATCGGCAAGAACAACGCCGAGCTGATGTTCTACACCTCGCGCCGCGTCACCGGCGAAGAAGCGGTGCAGATGGGCCTTGCCAACGTGCTGGTGCCGATCAACGAGGTCCGCAGCGGCGCGCTGAAGCTCGCCCGCGAAATCGCTGAATGCTCGCCGCTCGGCCTGCTGTCGACCCGCGCCACGATGCGCGCGAACCTCGCCGACCGGGTGATGCAGGCGACCAAGCACGAACTCGCCGAACAAACCCGCCTGCGCGCCACCGAAGACTTCAAGGAAGGCGTCAAAGCCACCGAAGAACGCCGCGTCGCGCATTTCAAGGGACGGTAGGGCAAAACTACTCGTCGGCCCCACGTCGTCATTCCGGGGCGCGCGGAGCGCGAACCCGGAATCTCGAAGTTGTTTCTCCAAGTCATCGGCCCTCATGGTGAGGAGGCGCGTAGCGCCGTCTCGAACCATGAGGTTGTGGTGCACGGCGTGACTCGCAGCCATCCTTCGAGACGCCCGGCTTAGCCGGGCTCCTCAGGATGAGGCCATGCAGGTTGTTAGTTCGTCAGCCTGAACTCGACGCCTGCGAGGCTGAAGCCGTCGGCAGTGCAGCTCACGCCCTGCGCCTGTGCAGCTGCGCGAACCTTCTGCGCATCCGCCACCTTGAATGTCAGCGCCGTCATTGCTTCGCTGGCGCCCTGCACGAACCGGAACGTGGCGTTCGGCAGGCGCAGTTCGGCGATGCCACTTGCATCCGTTTCCACCGGCAGTTCGAGAATGCGGCCCCAATGCGCGGCGAGATCGGCCGGATCGGGGCTCTGCATTTCGACTGCGGTCAGCGCCTGCGTGGTGTCGGTGCGGATCGCCTTGGCCCAATCCGGACCCGCCGGCGGGTAGGGCCCGCGAATGTTGTCACTGCCTTCGGTGTGGTTCAGCTCGATGAAGGCGGCGCGGCAGTCGCGCGGATGGAGCTGCACGCCATGATACGGCGCGTGGTCGATCACATTGGCGGTGCGGACGCCGAGGCTCGCGGCGTGACGGCCGCGGGCATCGGGATCGTCGCAACAGAAGATCGCCATGTAGCCGCCGCGGCCTTGGGTCTTCTCCAGGAAGCGGCCGGCCGCGGTGCCCGCTTGGGTCGGCGCGACGATTTCCAAGAGCGTTGCGTCGACCGGCAGCAGCACGTTCTCCAGGCCGTATTTGCCGACATGCGGATCGCGGTAGCAGATGGTCAGCCCGAGGATCGCGGCGAGACGCGACGCGGCGGGTTCGATCGGCTCAGTAACGAGGCAGATCTGGCGCAGGCGGAGGAACGGCGCCATCGTCAGCGCCCTTTGAACGACGGTGCGCGCTTCTCGACGAAGGCGGCGGCGGCTTCCTTGTGGTCGGCGGTCTCGGCGCAGCGCGAGTGATGCAGCGCTTCGGCGTCGAAGCAGGCTTCGAGCGACAGGCTCTCGGCGTTGTTGATGTTGGTCTTGATGTAGCCGAGCGTCACGGTCGGGCCTTGCGCCAGCGACAGCGCCAGTTCACGCGTGGCGGATTCGACCTCGGCGTCCGGCACCACCCGGCTGACGATGCCGAGCGCCTGCGCCTGCTCGGCGGTCAGCACCGGCGAGGTCAGATACAGCTCGCGGGCTTTGGCGGCGCCGATCAGGTGCGTCAGGAAATATGTGCCGCCGAAATCGCCGGAGAGACCGACCTTGGCGAAGGCGGTTGTGATCTTGGCCGAGGCGCCCGCCACCCGCAGATCGCAGGCGAGCGCCATCGACAGGCCTGCGCCTGCCGCCGCGCCGTCGATCTGCGCCACCACCGGCTTGGGCATCTGATGCAGCAGACGGGATACTTCCATGCCACGGCGGAGGTTTGCCACCTTCTGTTCGAGCGGCGGCGGAGCACCCGCTGCCGCCATCGACTTGACGTCACCGCCGACGCAGAACGTGCCACCGGCGCCCTTCAGCAGCACCGCGCGGACCTCCGGATCGTCCTTGGCGCGATGCGCCGCCTCGACCAAGCCGCGGATCATGTCCTGATTGAGCGCGTTGCGCCGATCGGGACGGTTCATCGTGATGGTGAGCAGGCCGCGGTCGAGATCTTGCAGGACGATGTCGGTCATGGCGGATCCTTGTTGTTATTTGTGTGGCTTCGAGTACGGCCCTGACAGTGAGAAGACGCGCCAGCGCCGTCTCACGGATTCCCCGTCATTGCGAGCCGAAGGCGAAGCAATCCAGCGCCGTGCACTGAGCCGGATTGCTTCGTCGCTGCGCTCCTCGCAATGACGGTGTTGATCGGGTTACTTCTTCACCAGCGGGCAGCGTGATTCCGACAGCGGCTGGAATGCCTGATCGCCGGGGACGGTCGCGAGCAGCTTGTAGTAGTCCCAGCGGCCTTTCGATTCCGACGGCTTCTTGACCTCGAACAGGTACATGTCGTGCACCATCCGGCCATCCTCACGGATCTTGCCGTTCTTGGCGAAGAAGTCGTTGATCGGCGTCTCCTTCATCTTCTTGGTCACCGCAGCTGCGTCAGTCGTGCCCGCGGCCTTGACGGCCTGCAGGTAGTGCATCGTTTCGGAGTACAGGCCCGCCTGCGCCGAGGTCGGCATCCGCTTGGTGCGCTCCATGAAACGCTTGGAGAACGCGCGGGTCTCGTCGTTGAGGTCCCAATAGAACGCTTCCGCCAGGATCAGACCCTGTGCGGTCTCCAGCCCGACGCTGTCGATGTCGGAGATGAAGGCGAGCAGCGGCGAGATCTTCTGTCCGCCTTTGGTGATGCCGAATTCGGCGCCCTGCTTGATCGCAGTGATCGTGTCGCCGCCGGCATTGGCAAGGCCGATCACCTTGGCCTTCGAGCTTTGCGCCTGCAGCAGGAATGAGGAGAAGTCGGAGGTGTTGAGCGGATGCTTGACGCTGCCCAGCACCTTGCCGCCCGACGCCTTGATGACGTTGGTGGTATCGCGCTCGAGGTCCTGGCCGAACGCGTAGTCGGCCGACAGGAAGAACCAGGTGTCGAGTCCCTGCTTCACCGCGGCAAGGCCGGTGGTGTTGGCCTGCGCGAAGGTGTCGAACACGTAGTGCACCGTGTAGGGGCCGCAGGCTTCGTTGCTGAGCCGGATCGAGCCCGGGCCGGAGAACATGATGATCTTGTTGCGGGCCTTGGCGATCTCGCCGGCGGCAAGGGCCGTTGCCGAGGCGGCGACGTCGATGATGGCTTCGACACCCTGATTGTCGAGCATGTCGCGCGCGATGTTGGCGGCGTTGTCGGCCTTGTTCAGATGGTCGGCGGCGATGATCTCGATCTTGCGGCCGAGCACCGTGCCGCCGAAGTCTTCCGCGGCCATCTTGGCCGCAGTCTCGCTGCCCGTCCCGGTGATGTCGGCATAGAGGCCCGACATATCGAGGATCGCGCCGAGCTTCAGCGGCGGCTGCGTCTGCGCGTTCGCGGCCGTGATTGCTGCGATCGACAGACATGCGAGTAGAGCGGTGCGGAATGGCTTCAAGACGTTCTCCCCTGACGAGCGCCGATTGTGATCACGACGCCATTTTTGATTGCGCGCGATCATGCCGCATCGCTTGTCGTGCGGCAAGCAATGCGGTTTTTCCGAGTGATGGAATGGACTGCTGTGTCGCGTCGTAGCGTGGAGCGGCACGTTGCTCGGTGAAATCGGCCGACGCTTAGTTGGTGAAGTGCAATCCCTGCCTGTCTGCAATCAGCGCGAGGTCAAAGTGCGTCACGCGTTGCGTGCCGCGCATCGCGCGCGAGTCCCCGAATACGGCTCCGAACTTTATGGCGAGAGTCGAGGTGCATTTCACTTCGCCACAATCAATCCGACAGCTAATCTTGCCGAGTGGCGGTGATCCGAATCGGCACGGCGGGCTCGATGACTTTCCGGCGAACCAGGACTCGGTGGCTGACATCGATCTGCGGCGGAGCGATGGTGCTGGTGCAGCTCGACGGCGCCGCTGTTGCCGGCTGTGCCGAACTGCCGGTGCTGGGCGAGGGCGTGGTGGCTTCGGTGATCGATGCGCGAACGCTGCGGCTTTCCGACGGCGCCGAAGTCCGGCTCGCCGGAATCGAACTGGCCGGCGAGCAACCGGAGGCCGCAGTGGCGTTGCTCACGGCGCTGACGCTCGGGCGCGGGGTCGTGTTGCACGGCGCCGACGACGTGCCGGACCGCTACGGACGGCAGCGGGCTTTTGTGGCGATGCAGGCCGGTGGCGAACTCGTGCAGCGCCGGTTGTTGGCCGAAGGCCGTGCGCTGGTCGGCATTGATCGCGCGCCGACGGATTGCCGGAAGGACCTGCTGGCGGCCGAAGCGGCGGCGCGGGGCGCTGCCTCGGGTATTTGGGTGCAGGAGAACGTCATAAAAAACGCCGCAAATTCGGGCGATATGGTGGCTCGGACAGGGCGGTTCACCGTGGTCGAGGGCCGGGTGGTGTCGGTGCGGGAGGTCGGTTCGACGGTGTATCTGAACTTTTCCGGTCGCTGGACTCGTGGCTTCGCGGTGACTATTTCAAGGCGTATCGCGGGGGCGAACGAGGCCGCCGGGCCCGCACTCAAGTCTCTGACAGGACAACGAATTCGGGTGCGCGGCTGGATCGAACACAGAGCCGGGCCGGTGATCGTCGTGCGCGATCTGGCGCAGATGGAACGGGCGGGCGGGGAC
>NZ_QUMK01000157.1 GCF_010907035.1 Rhodopseudomonas sp. BR0M22 | reverse complement strand
GAACTTACACTCTCTCCGTCGTCGGCAGCGTCAGATGTTTATAAGAGACAGGCCGACGCCACGCTGGCGCTGCAGGCCGCGCGCGACATCTACACCCGCCGCGGCGAAGGCCTGTCCATCTGGGTGGTGCCGTCGAATGCGATCACCGCGAGCGATCCCGCCGAGGCCGGCATGCTGTTCGAGCCGGCCGAGTCCAAGATCTATCGCCATCCGACATTCTACGAAGTGCCCGACGAAGTCGGGCATATGTAGTGAGCGGCTGTGCTGCAAGGCGTGCGCGACGAGCACGGCCTAACCTCTCCCCGCGTGCGGGGAGAGGTCGACCGGCGAAGCCGGGCGGGTGAGGGGGCGTCTCCAAGGAGCGGCGCGGTCGAGACCCGCCGACACGCCAC
>NZ_QUMK01000156.1 GCF_010907035.1 Rhodopseudomonas sp. BR0M22 | reverse complement strand
GGGCACAGGGCAACGGGTGTACCAGAGTGTTTCGAGGGGATGAGACATTGCACGTTCTCCAAAAAATTCGAGGATCGACAGGTCAAAGAGCAACCCCACGGGTTGCCGGTAAACCTTGTTTGCAACGCTCATGCCACGCTTTTGTTCAACGCTGAAGACGCCGGTTTGCGGGGCTTTGCAAGATGTTGGGGGGCGCGGCGCAGGGCCGATTGCTGCTGGAGCAGCAATCGATCAGCAAGGGCTCTGGGGGATCAGCAACAGTGGCAGCCACCTTTGCTGCGGGCCACTCTCAAGCCGGGTGCAGTGCCTGCGAGTGCGCATACGTGCGGTACAGCGATGCATACACACCGCCCTTGGCCAGCAATGCGCTGTGATTGCCCAGTTCCACCAGTTTGCCGTTGCCGAC
>NZ_QUMK01000155.1 GCF_010907035.1 Rhodopseudomonas sp. BR0M22 | reverse complement strand
GCGTCGGCCTCCCTGTTCACAAACGCCGGATTCCGACGATGACTCACGTCGTAACTGATAATTGCAAGGGCTGCCGTTACACCGAGTGCGTGACGGTCTGTCCGGTCGAGTGCTTCCATCTCGACGGCACGATGACCTACATCAACCCGGAGAATTGCATCGACTGCGGCGGCTGCGTTCCGGCCTGTCCGGTCGGCGCGATCGAGCCCGATTATCGGCTCGCCGCCGACAAGAAGTTCTGGATCGGCGTCAACCGCAAGCGCGCGTCCGAAACCCCGGTGATCACCGCGCGTCTGCCGCCGCTGCCCGGCGCCGATGAACGCAGGCAAGCGCTGGGACGATGATGACTGTGCCGTTTCACCTCGCCGTCGTCGGCAGCGGGCCGGCAGGCTTCTACGCTGCCGAAGCACTATTGCGG
>NZ_QUMK01000154.1 GCF_010907035.1 Rhodopseudomonas sp. BR0M22 | reverse complement strand
CACACTCCTGTCACAGGGCGCTCGAAGCAGTGGTCGATGCGCGACTTGAGCCGACGCGTATAGAAGCTGTCGAAGTCTGAATTCAGTGCCGCGTAGCCATTGCGCTCACGCAGGTGCGCAAACGTGCTCGGGTAGAATCGTCTGCCGATAAAGTCGCGCACATGCCCAAAAAAGATCAGCACAATGTACGAGAGGTACGTAGACAACACGTTCAAGTAACTAGGCCCATCGTCTTCGGTGATGCCGAGCCGCGCCTCATCATACTGCGATGTCCAGCGGTATTCATCGTTGTCACAATGACCAAACTCGGAATGTGCGAGCTTGGACTCGGACATGGTCTCGCTAGCTGCCGGTCGGCTCTAGTCGCACTCCGTATCCGTGCCGGCCCCGGTGAAACAAGGAAAGCCAGGGCGCGCTTGGCAAAACGT
>NZ_QUMK01000153.1 GCF_010907035.1 Rhodopseudomonas sp. BR0M22 | reverse complement strand
TCAACCTCGACCCGGTCGAGGCGGTGGTCGGTGATATCGATCTTCCGATCGACGTGAACCTCGACCTGTCCGGCATCAATCTCGGCGGCGTCACCGGGGCAATCGGTGGTGCGACCGGCGCACTCGGCGGCGTTACCGGGGCGCTCGGCAGCGCAACCGGCGCCCTCGGGGATCTCGGCAACCTGCTGACCGGCGATCCGTCGTCCGGCGGCACCACCTCGCCGGACACTGACCTGACGCTCAACCTTGATGCGGTTCTTCCCGGCGGTCTGCCGATCGACACCATCACGGCCGACCTGAACGTCAACCTCGACCCGGTCGAGGCGGTGGTCGGTGATATCGATCTTCCGATCGACGTGAACCTCGACCTGTCCGGCATCAATCTCGGCGGCGTCACCGGGGCAATCGGTGGTGCGACCGGCGCACTCGG
>NZ_QUMK01000152.1 GCF_010907035.1 Rhodopseudomonas sp. BR0M22 | reverse complement strand
AGATGTGTATAAGGGACAGCCAAAGGACTGCCACCGGCTCCCGGCCCGGCGACCGCCCGGCCGGGTGTCCAGGGCGCGGCCCCCGCTGTGGGCAGTGCCAAGCTCGTGCCTCCAGTGGTTCCGCCGCAGGCCAGTCAACAAGCCGGCAGGCCGCCGTCCGGGCCGCGTCCGGTGTCGAGTCCCGACGCAGAGCGCCTGCCGCGTGCTCAGGCGCTGCGGCCGACGCCGCCGGTGTCGCGTCCGGCCGCGCGACCGGCAAGACCGCCGGGACCACCGACGGCCGCGTCGGTCGAGCGGCGCCCGCCGCCCCAGGCGCCGCGGATTCAGCGGCCGGCGCCGCCGACGGTCGCCCGTCCCGTGCCGCCGCCAATGCATGTGGCCCCCCGGGTGGTTGCTCCGCCGCCGCCGTCGCATGCGGCGCCTCGGATGGCTG
>NZ_QUMK01000151.1 GCF_010907035.1 Rhodopseudomonas sp. BR0M22 | reverse complement strand
TCTCGGCGTAGGCGGCGGCCGCCTCGCGCACCCAGGCGCCGTCGTCGTGCGCCCTGCGCCGCGCCGCCATGCGGTCGCGGTTGCACGGGCCGTTGCCGGCGAGCACCTGCTCGAACTCGTCCCAGTCAATCGTGCCGTATTCCCAATGCCCGGTCGCGTCGTTCTTCTTCAGATCGGGATCGGGCAGCGTCAGGCCGAGATAGTGCGCCTGCGGCACGGTGGCATCGACAAATTTCTGGCGCAGCTCGTCGTTGGAGAACCGCTTGATCTTCCACTTGGTCGAGGTGTCGCTGTGCTGGCTGGCCTGATCGGGCGGACCGAACATCATCAGGCACGGCCACCACCAGCGGTTCAGCGCGTCCTGCGCCAGCGCCTTCTGCTCGGCCGAGCCCTTGGCCAGCGTCAGCATGATCTCGTAGCCCTGGCGCTGGTGGAACGACTCCTCCTTGCAGACCCGGATCATGGCGCGCGCATAGGGACCGTAGGAGCAGCGGCACAGCGGGATCTGATTCATGATCGCGGCGCCGTCGACCAGCCAGCCGATCGCGCCGATATCGGCCCAGGTCAGGGTCGGGTAGTTGAAGATCGACGAGTACTTGGCC
>NZ_QUMK01000150.1 GCF_010907035.1 Rhodopseudomonas sp. BR0M22 | reverse complement strand
GCGGCTTGACGGTCGCAGGGGTCGCAGGGGGCGCAGGCGGGCGAACCCGCGTCCGTGGCAAGCGTGGTGAACTATGCTATCCTAAGCTGCGAGCAAGCTGCGGTCGGTGCCATGCGACATGAGCGGATCGAGATCAATCCCGAGGTAATGTGCGGCAAGCCGGTGGTGCGCGGCATGCGCATCCCGGTGGAAATGATCCTGCGCAAGCTCGGTGCGGGGCTCTCCACGGCCGAGATCATCGCCGATCATCCGCGGTTGAGCGCCGATGACATTCTTGCCGTGCAGACCTTCGCCGCGGACTAGGCGGAAGCCGTCGTCGAAATCATTGCCCCGTGTCGGCCGTAACCGAGCCCTACTTCCCGCAGTTCCAGATCGGCCCGATCGGCGTCTGCGTCCAGCACGGCCCGAAGCTGCCGCCGTTGTAGCGGCCGCGATAGAAGCCGGCGCGACCGGGATAGCGCCACTCACCGCTCCAGGGGCCGTTCCAGCGATAATAATCCGGCGTCGGATCGATGTACCACGGCCGCTTCGGCCGCAGCATCGCCCGCTGCGCCGGCGACAGCTTCTGCATGAACAAGGGCACAGCATTGTTCGGCGGCTGCACATAGCCGGGCAGGAAGCCGTACCCCTGCGCCCGCTTGGCGCTGGCTCTTATACACATCTCCGAGC
>NZ_QUMK01000014.1 GCF_010907035.1 Rhodopseudomonas sp. BR0M22 | reverse complement strand
GAAATCACCCTGGAGGATGCCTTCAAGGGCAAGACCGCGCAGATCGAAATTCCGGTCTCGGTCACCTGCGAGGCGTGCTCGGGTACCGGCGCCAAGGCCGGAACCAAGCCGAAGACCTGCTCGACCTGCGGCGGCGCCGGCCGGGTCCGCCAGGCGCAGGGCTTCTTCACGCTGGAGCGCACCTGCCCGAGCTGCCAGGGCCGCGGCCAGACCATCGAGGACCCCTGCCCGTCCTGCACCGGCTCCGGCCGGGTTACCAAGGAACGGACGCTGTCGGTCAATATTCCGCAGGGCGTCGAGGACGGCACCCGGATCCGGCTCGCCGGCGAAGGCGAAGCGGGTCTGCGCGGCGGCCCGCCCGGTGATCTCTATATTTTCCTCTCACTCGCCAACCACGCCATCTTCCAACGCGACGGCGCCGATCTGCACTGCCTCGTGCCGATCTCGATGGTGACCGCGGCGCTCGGCGGCGAGTTCGAAGTCCCGACGATCGATCGCGGCAAGACCAAGGTCAAAGTCCCTTCCGGCACCCAGACCGGCCGTCGCTTCCGAATCTCCGGCAAGGGCATGCCAGTGCTGCGATCGCGGCAAGTCGGCGACATGTATGTCCAGGTGGTCGTCGAAACGCCACAGAACCTGACCAAGAAGCAGCAGGAGCTGCTGGCGGAGTTCGAAAAATTGTCGTCCGGTGAAACTCAGCCGGAAGCAGTGGGTTTCTTCTCCAAGGTCAAAGAATTCTTTGGCTCACGCGCCAGCGCTCCCTGACGGTCGTCTAACTTGACCAGTCCAGATGCGGCCTATACTTGTGGATGTAACAAAAATTTGACACTGGGCCGCGTTTCCCCGGTTGGTAGCTGAATGGCTTTGCAGTCGTCCGTTCGCGCGTTCAAGAAGCCGCCCCGTCCGCTCGACGACGAGGTTCGGTTTCTGCGCTCTTGGATTGAGAAGCCGTTGCACATGGGCGCGGTGATGCCGTCGGGCAAATTGCTCGCCCGGACCATGGCGCGTTACGTCGATGTTCAATCCGATGGGCCGGTCGTCGAACTTGGGCCCGGCACCGGCGCGATTACCAACGCGCTGGTGGAGCACGGCGTGGATCAGAAACGTCTGGTCCTGCTCGAATTCGATCCGGGCTTCTGCGCGCTGCTGCGGGAGCGCTTTCCGCTGGCCAAAGTTGTCCAGGGCGATGCCTATCGGCTGCGCGACTCGCTGTGGGATGCACTCGATGTCCCGGCGACGGCGGTCGTCTCCGGTCTGCCGCTGGTCACCAAGCCGATGCTGACGCGGATGAAACTGATCCGCGATGCCTTCACGCTGCTCGAGCCCGGCGCGCCGTTCGTGCAATTCACCTACTCGGTGGCGCCGCCGATCCCGAAATCGCTGTCCGGCGTGTCGACCGAGGGCTCGGAACGAATCTGGATGAACGTCCCGCCGGCGCGGGTCTGGGTCTATCGCAAGCGCTGACGCGCCGCCGGTTCGGGTCGCTTTTTCGATATCCCTGACGTGCCCAATGCCAATCATCCCTGCGCGCCCTTGATCGCGGCGGCACGCTGGGGGATACGAGGCGATGTCCGCCGCCAAGATCCTGATTATTCCCGGCTCGCTGCGCACCGGTTCGCACAACGTGCGGCTGGCCGCCGCCGCCGCGCATGAATTCGCCCGGGCTGATATCGACACCACCTGGCTGTCGCTCGCCGACTATCCGCTGCCGATCTACGACGCCGATCTCGAGGCAAAGTCCGGCGTGCCGAAGAATGCTGTCGGCCTGAAGCGGATGATCGGCGCCCATCATGGCGTGCTGATCGTCAGCCCCGAATACAATTCGGCACCGCCGCCGCTGCTGAAGAACGCGATCGACTGGGTGTCGCGGGTGGAAGATTCGCACGAAACCCAGGGCCAGGTGTTTCGCGACCGCGTGTTCGCGCTCGCCGCGGCCTCCGAAGGCAAGCTCGGCGGCGCGCGCTGTCTCGCTGCGCTTCGGCTGATCCTGTCCGGCTGCCGCGCCCCGGTGATTCCCAATCAGGTCACGCTGTCGTTCGCTCACGAGGCTTATGACGACAACGATCGGCTGAAGCATCCCGCCGATATCGCCGCCCTGCAGGCGATGGTGCGGCAACTGATCGATTTCGCCCAGCAGATGATGAGGTAACGAGCTCATGGCGCCAGCCGACACCCCCGACCGCGACCGGCTGATCGTCGCGCTCGATCTGCCCGATATTCGTGTCGCGGAAGCGATGGTCGACCGGCTCGGCGACAGCGTCGGCTTCTACAAGATCGGATATCAGCTCGCTTATGCGGGAGGATTGCCGCTGGCCCGCGCGCTGGTCGGCGCCGGCAAGAAGGTGTTCGTCGATCTCAAGCTGCACGACATCGGCAACACCGTCGCCCGCGGCGTCGAAAGCCTGAGCCATCTCGGCGCCTCCTTCCTCACCGTTCATGCTTACCCGCAGACGATGAAAGCGGCGGTCGAAGCGCGCGGCTCCTCGAAGGTCAAGATCCTCGCCGTCACGGTGCTGACCTCCTACGACGATCGCGATCTCGCCGACGCCGGCTATCGGTTCGGCGTGCGCGATTTGGTCGAAGCGCGGGCCCGGCAAGCGTTGGCGATCGGCGTCGACGGCCTGGTCTGCTCGCCGGAGGAAGCGGCGCATCTGCGCGGCATCGTCGGGCCCGAGATGGATCTGGTGACGCCGGGCATTCGCCCGGCCGGCGCGGCCGCCGGCGACCAGAAGCGGATCATGACGCCCGCCAAAGCGATCGCCGCCGGTGCCAGCTATCTGGTGGTCGGCCGGCCGGTGCTGGACGCGCCCGATCCGAAGGCCGCTGCCGATGCGATCGTCGCCGAGATCGCGGCGGCGCGCGCCGCCTAACGAACCGCAAAGGGAGAGTCTGGATGCCGAAAGGCTATTGGGTGGCGCGGATCGACGTGCACGATCTCGACAGCTACAAGCGTGATTATGTGGCCCATAATGGCGCGGTGTTCGCAAAATACGGCGCCAAGTTTCTGGTGCGCGGCGGCAGCTTCGAGGCCAACGAAGGGCCGGCGCGGTCGCGCAACGTAGTGATCGAATTCAAGGACTACGAAACCGCGCTCGCCTGCTATCATTCGCCGGAGTACCAGGCACTCATCAAAGCGCGGTCGCCGTTCTCGCAGGGCGAACTGGTGATTATCGAGGGTTATGACGGGCCGCAGCCGTCCTGACTCTTAGACGAAATGCACCGCCTCAGCGTCGGCAAGTTGCCGGACGCAAGGCCGGCGGCTATACCGCCGCCGTTCAACAAGGATGCTAAGCCGATGTCCGATATGCGCCTGATCGTTGCCGGAGCCGGCGGCCGGATGGGCCGAGCTTTGACCCGCGCCATCAGCGAGACCGAAGGCTTGGTGCTGACCGGTGCCCTGGAGTCGCCGAATTCCGAACTGCTCGGCAAGGATGCCGGTGTACTTGCCGGATTGCCGGCCAATGGCGTGCTGCTGTCGGCAGACCTGTGGTCGCTATCGGCCGAAGCCGACGGCATCGTCGATTTCACCGTGCCGCAGGCCACCATCGCCAACGTGGCGATCGCGGCGCAGCGCGGCATCGCTCACATCATCGGCACCACCGGACTGTCGGCCTCCGACAACGCAGTGATCCAGAGCGTGACTAATCGCGCCGTGGTGGTGAAGTCTGGAAACATGAGCCTCGGCGTCAATCTGCTGGCGGCGATCGCCAAGCGCGTGGCGCAGTCGCTCGACGACAGCTTCGACATCGAGATCGTCGAGATGCATCACCGCGCCAAGGTCGATGCGCCGTCCGGCACCGCGCTGCTGCTCGGCGAAGCGGTGGCGGCCGGCCGCAAGATCGATCTCGCGACCCGCTCGGCGCGCGGCCGCGACGGTTTCACCGGTGCCCGCAAGCCCGGCGATATCGGTTTCGCATCGCTGCGCGGCGGCACCGTGACCGGCGACCATACCGTGATCTTCGCCGGCGCCTCGGAGCGGATCGAACTCACCCACAAGGCCGAAGACCGCATGATCTTCGCCCACGGCGCCCTGACGGCGGCGCGCTGGGCCAAGGGCAAGAAGCCCGGCCTGTATTCGATGGCCGACGTGCTCGGCCTCGGAGACATCTGACGTCCGCGTCGATCGGCGCGTGAGGTTTCCCGGGACGGGTCGTTCGGCCGCCCCGGTGCGTTTCCAAGCGTGAAGAAACTAACCGATCAGCGATTTGCCGGTCATCTCGGCCGGCTGCGGCAATTCCATCAGCTTCAGCAGCGTCGGGGCGAGGTCGGAGAGCTGGCCGTCGACCAGCGGGCCGTTGTCGCCGACCAGCAGCACCGGCACCGGATTGGTGGTGTGTGCGGTGTGCGGGCCGCCGGTTTCCGGATCGCGCATCATCTCGCAATTGCCGTGGTCGGCCGTGACCAGCAGCGCGCCGCCGGCCTTGCGGATCGCCGCGACGATGCGGCCGAGCTGGGTGTCCACGGTCTCCACCGCCTTGATCGCCGCGGGCAGGCTGCCGGTGTGGCCAACCATGTCCGGATTGGCGAAGTTGAGCACGATCAGGTCGTATTTGCCGGATTCGATCGCCGCGACGGCCTTGTCGCCGAGTTCGGGTGCCGACATTTCCGGCTGCAGATCGTAGGTCGCCACCTTCGGCGACGGCACCATGATCCGGTCTTCGCCCGGATAAGGCACTTCCTCGCCGCCATTCAGGAAGTAAGTGACGTGCGGATACTTCTCCGTTTCCGCCATCCGAAGCTGATGCCGGCCGGCGTCGGCGACCACCTGGCCGAGGCCGTTCACGAGGCTTTGCGGCGGGAAGATCGTGCCCATCAGCGCATCGAGCGCGGTCGAGTACTGCGTCATGCCGATGGCGGCCGCGATCTTCTTCACCTGCTTGCGCGGAAAGCCTGCGAAAGCGGGGTCGAGCAAGGCGGCAAGGATCTCGCGCACCCGGTCGGCGCGGAAGTTGAAGCACAGCACGCCGTCGCCGTCGCGCATGCCCTGATAGTCGCCGACGACGGCGGGCACGATGAATTCGTCATTCACACCGGCCGCATAGCCGTCGGCGATCACCGCATCGGCGTCCGCAAACCGCGGTCCGTCGGCGTCGGCGATCACCCCATAGGCCTTGGAGACGCGCTCCCAGCGGTTGTCGCGGTCCATCGCGTAATAGCGGCCGCTGACGGTGGCGATCGGCACATTGGCCGGCAGGTCGGCGCGCAGCCGCACGATGTCGTCGACCGCGGATTTCGGCGGCGTGTCGCGGCCGTCGGTGAATGCGTGCACCACCGTCGGCACGCCTGCCTTGGTGAGGAGCCTAGCCAGCGCGCAGGCGTGGTCCTGGTGCGAATGCACGCCGCCGGGCGAGACGAGGCCCATCAGATGACAGGTGCCGCCGCTGGCCTTCAATTTCTCGATGAACGCCACCAGCCCCGGCGCGCGTTCGATCTCGCCGCTGGCGATGGCGTCGCTGATCCGCGGCAGATCCTGCATCACCACCCGGCCGGCGCCGATATTGAGATGGCCGACCTCGGAATTGCCCATCTGGCCGTTCGGCAGCCCGACCGATTTGCCGGACGTGCGCAGAAACGCGTGCGGGCCGTTGCTCCAGAGCGCGTCGAAGGTCGGAGTCTTGGCCTGCAGCACGGCATTGTCCGCCGGGTCCTCGCGCCACCCCCAGCCATCGAGAATCACGAGCATAACGGGGCGACGGGACTGCATGGCAACGACTTTCCTGGATGTTGAGGGCGCCTCAGCGCACCCCACACCTATGGTCGCCACCCGCCCCCGTCAATCGGCCCTGCGGCTCACTCGGCCCCGAGTCGTCCCGCTTCCCAGCCGATCATCGCCTGCTTGCGGGTCAGGCCCCAATGATAGCCGGTGAGTGCGCCGCTCTTGCCGAGCGCGCGGTGGCACGGCACCACGAACGAGATCGGGTTCTTGCCGACGGCGGCGCCGACCGCGCGTGAGGCTTTCGGCAGGCTGATGTTGGCGGCAATGTCCGAATAGCAGACCGCTTTGCCGAGCGGGATCTTCAGCAGCGTCTCCCACACCCGCACTTCGAAATCGGTGCCGATCAGCACCACCCGCAGCGGCTGCTCGGCGCGCCACTGCGCCGGATCGAAGATCCGCCGTGCCAGCGGCGCAGTCGCGTCCTGATCCTGCACGCACACCGCGCGCGGCCAGCGCTGCTGCAGGTCGACCAGCGCGGCCTGCTCCTCGCCGGGATCGGCGAAGGCAAGACCCGCAAGGCCCCGATCCGACGCGATGATCACCGCAGTGCCGAACGGCGACGGATGGAATCCGTAGCGCAGGCTGAGCCCGACACCGCCGGTCTTCCATTCGCCCGGCGACATCGCCTCGTGGGTGACGAACAGGTCGTGCAGCCGGCCCGGCCCGGACAGGCCGGACGCCAGCGCGGCGTCGAGCACGCTGGCTGAATCGCGCAGCAGCGACTTGGCGTGGTCGAGCGTCAGCGCCTGCATGAACGCCTTCGGCGTCAGCCCGGCCCAGCGCCGGAACAGATGGTGCAGCTCGTCGGGTGTCAGGCCGGCGGCGTCGGCGATCGCCTCGATGGTCGGCTGCGTCTTCCATTTCTGCGAGATGAAGGCGATGGCGCGCCGCACGCAGTCGTAGTCGGCCAGCGCGGAATCGCGGGCACCGGGTTTGATCAGCTGGTGGTCGGCAATGGCGAGGTTCATCATCCCGCCGATGTTACCCATAGCGGCGCTGGCCGCCACCCGATTTCCTGCGTGTCACGGCTGGTACAGCGGACCGCGCCGCGCGGCGTCCAGGGCTGCCATCAAGGCGTTGGCGAAGCTGGCCTTTTCCTCTGCGCCGAGGAAGCTGGCGATCGCAAGCCGGCGTCCCGAGGAAACCAGATACAGCCGCTCGATCCCGGCCTCGTGGTGGACGATCTTTTCCAGCCGCACCCACAGCGGGTTCAGGACCCATTCGGCGACCTCGCCGCGCGCCGAGGTGCGCCGCACTCGCAATTCGCTGCTGGTGATCGAGATTTCCTCGCTGGCCCGGGCGCGGGCGAAGCTCACCCTGAAGGCGACGGCGAGCGCCAGTACGTCCAGCCCGAAGAATCCGAACACCGGCCAGGCCCCCATCGTCCAGAACGCCAGCCCGGCCGCGAAGCTGGCGGTGCCGACCACCCCGATCAGGATCAGAAATCCGTTGTGGCTCAAGGCACGATGCGGCTGCAGCCGCGCCGAAAACAGTTTCGGCTCTCTCGAATCCGGACCAAGATCGAGTTCTGTCGCCATCGCGGAATATTATACCTCACCCATGCCGAAAACCACCCGCCCCGCCAAGCCGGCCGCCAAGAGGCCTGCGACGCCCCCCGCCAAACCTGCCAAGCGTGTCGCCACCGCCAAGCCGAAGTCGGTACCGGCCAGGCCGCCAGCGCCTCGCCGCGGCAAGTCTCCGCGGCGCTGGAGCGAGGCCGAAGTGCACGAGGCTTTCAGCCGCTTCGCCACGGCGAATCCGGAGCCGAAGGGCGAACTCGAACATCTCAATCCGTTCACGCTGCTGGTTGCCGTCGTGCTGTCCGCACAGGCGACCGACGCCGGCGTCAACAAGGCGACGCGGCCGTTGTTCGCGGTTGCCGACACGCCGCAGAAAATGCTGGCGCTCGGCGAGGAGCGCGTGCGCGAGTACATCAAGACCATCGGCCTGTTTCGCACCAAGGCCAAGAACGTGATTGCGCTGTCGCAAAAGCTGATCACCGACTTTGGCGGCGAAGTGCCGAACACCCGCGAGGCGCTCGAAACGCTGCCCGGCGCCGGCCGCAAGACCGCCAACGTGGTGCTCAACATGGCGTTTGGTCAGCCGACCATGGCGGTCGACACCCATGTGTTCCGTGTCGGCAACCGCACCGGCATGGCGCCGGGCGAGACGCCGCTGGCCGTCGAGCTCGAACTCGAGCGGGTGATCCCGGCCGAATTCATGCAGCACGCCCACCACTGGCTGATCCTGCACGGCCGCTACACTTGCCTGGCCCGCAAGCCGCGTTGCGAGCTCTGCCTGATCAACGATCTGTGCAGGTGGCCGGAAAAGACGGTGAGTTAGTTTGGACTGTCCTACATCCGAAGCCCGTCCGTCGTTGCTGTGCGAAACGAAGCAATCCGGAGGTCGCGGCGCGTGCCCCGGATTGCTTCGTCGCTTTGCTCCTCGCAATTATGAGGCGACGTCGAACTACTTCATCATCGCCTTGACTTCATCGCGCAGCGCTTGCCGCGAGGCGTCGTCGGCGTAGAACATATGGCCGCCGGGATAGACGACGAACTTCACGCGCTTCTCGGCCAACGTCGGCGGCAGCTGATCGAGCACCATCTGCGTGCCGTAATACGGCGCGGCGAGGTCGAACAGGCCGCCGCTAACCAGCACGCGAAGGTTCGGATCGACGCTCAGGATCTCACGAAGCTGGGTGGTCGATTCCAGCGGATGCAGGCCGCGGCCAAAATTCCATTGTTCGGCGACCGAGCCGTTAAGCAGCTCGTAGGAGCCGTCGGGCTTCCAGTTCAGCGTCGAGCGGGTCAGTTGCGTGGCGGCGCTGGTCAGCGGCGCGATCAGCGAATCCGCCGACGGATCGCCGAAATGCGAGGCGCTGGAATCCGGGAACGGATCGAGTCCCAGTTTGGCGCCGTCGAACCGCCCGGTGACACGGCCATGGTCGCGATCGAACTCGCGCTGGAACTCCCGGGTATCGATCCGCCCGGCCAGTCGCCGGCTCACCGTCTTGTCGATCCCGGTCAGCGCGGCGACGCGGTCGGCCAGCCGCGTGGTCGCTTCCTTGTCGGCCTCGCCTTTGACCAGATCGGTGAGGAATTCGCTGCGCGCGTAGCTTTCGACGTCGGCGAGATCGGCACGCGTGACCTTGCCCTTCTGCTGCCGTGCCACCGCGGTCATCGACGGCAGCCGCGCCGCATATTGCAGCAGGCTGGAGCCGGACAGGTCGCGGAAATCGAGGACGGGCGATAGCAGGATCAGGCCGTTGACGCCGACGCCCTGCTTGGTCTGCAGATTGTCGACGACCTTCGGGCCGCGAATACCGCCGTAGCTTTCACCCGCCAAGTACTTCGGCGAGGCGAGCCGGTCGTTTTTCTCCAGCCATCGCCGAATCACCAATGCCATCGCCGAGACGTCGCCGTCGACCGAATAGAACTGCTTGCGCACCTCGTCGCCGCCGGCGACGAAGCGGCTATAGCCGGTGCCGACCGGATCGATGAAAACCAGGTCGGTGAAATCGAGCCAGGTCTCGGCGTTCGCCTGCAGCACCGGCGGGGAGGACGCCACCACGTTGCTGCCGATCGGCAGTCGCCATGGTCCCGCGGCGCCGAGCTGTAGCCACGCCGAGGACGCGCCGGGGCCGCCGTTGAACAGAAACGTTACCGGCCGGGTGCGAGGATCGGCGCCATCGAGCTTGTAGGCGGTGATGGCGATATCGACCTGCGGCTCGCCCTTGCCGTTGTAGAGACGGATCGATCCGGCGGTAGCGGCGAAAGCGAGGCTCCGGCCCGGAAGCGACAACGTGTGATGGGTCGTGACGTCGGCCGGCAGATTGCGGAGGTCGAGATGCCCGTGCGGCGAGGCCGACTTGTCGTCGGCCTGTTCGCCGGCCGGCTTGTCAGCGCTGAGCTTGGTGGCGGCTGGCTTGGCGCTGTCCGCCGTGGCCGAATGCGAAGCGCCGTGACCGGCCTCCTGGGCCATCGCGTCGCTGCCAAGAGCTGGCGCGACGGTGATCGCGGCGATCATCATGGACGTCATCATCGCGCGGCGGGCGTGCGCGGGCAGCAACAGCATCGGTCTCTCCTGGTTTGCCACGCGAGGTCCGGCGTTGCGCGGCGTTCGATCTCGCCGGCGATCTCAGCTCAGAACTGCGTCAGATTGGCGACGCCGCAGCGGGGGCTGGTTGCCTACTCCGCCGCGGCCAGGGCGCGGGGCAGCAGGCCGAGATCGCGGGCCAGTTCGGTCATCATGCCGGCGATTTCTTCCGGGCGTTCTTCATGCGCGAGGTGGCCCAGCCCCGGCATCAAGGCGAGCCGCGAGCCGGGCACGATCTGGCGCACGCTGTCGGCGTCGTTGCAGGCGATGGTTCTGTCGTTGCTGCCGGCGATCAGCAGCAGATGCGGCGCGAGATGCGGCAACTCTCCGGCGAGCTGGTCGAGCCGCCAACCGGCCATCATCCGGATCGCCGATTCGATATGCCCGGGGCTGCTCACCAGCCGCCGGTAGAGTTCGACCCCGTGCGGCTCCAGCGTCGACCCCGTGTCGGCGAGCATCCGCTCCACCATGCCTTGGGTGCGGGCGAACCGGGCGACCAGTCGCGGCACGAACGCGCTCGTCGCCAACATGCGCGCCAGCGGCAGCATCCAGCGGCTCGCGCGACCGCCGATCGGAAGCAGCGCGCCATTGAGGCTGACCAGCGCCGCTGGCGTAATCGCGCCGTCGAGACACATTCGCGCCAACACCGCCACGCCCGCCGAATGCCCTGCGACCATCACAGGGCGATGCCCGAGGCCGTGGAGCAGTGCAGTGAGATCGTGCGCCATCGCCTCCATCGTCATCCGGCTGGGATCGGGTGCGTCGGTGAAACCGTGGCCCGGCAGATCTGGTGCGACCACGGTGAAGGACTCGGCAAGTAACGGCGCGAGCCGCCGCCAGGAATGCGTCGCCGCTCCGGTGCCGTGAACGAGCACGATGACCGGGCCCGTGCCCATCTGCTGCACATGCCAGTTGAGGCCGCCGGAATCGATGAACATGCTGCTGTGCCGGTTCGGCCAGTCGCGGCCTTCATCGTCCCAGCGTGGCGGGGCGTGACGACGAGAAGACGGATCGATTAGTTGTTTGTTTGTCTGACGCATCGATGCCTGTGCCGCAACTGCCGGGATGGCAACACCGCCCGCGTGAGATGTCAAACACAGAAGCGCATCCCAGTTCCCTTACGAGGGCGAAAACTCGCGGTGCTGATCCGGCGCGCGCCGCAGCAGTCTCCAACGACGGCCGGCACGGCGTAGTGCGCGTCAATGGTCGTGACAAAAGGGCTTTCTCGAAGGCCGGTTGTGAGTCGCGATTGACGAAAGTGGCTGTCAGGCGAATCGGACAGGCATTGTTACGCATTCAGAATTGCGTGAATTCAGTTTGCCGGCGCAGCGTTCGCTGTCAAACTTCGGCAACGAAATGAAACCGAACTAACAAATCAAAATTGAATCTTCGCGATCGCTCGCCGATTGGGGCGAGCGATCCGTTCAGGGAGTGACGAGCATGAAGATGTCACACCTCGCGAGCCTTCTGGTGATGATCGTCGGCGGTGCGGTTCAGGTGATGTCGTCGGCGGTCCGCCGCAAACTCGGCGCATCGCGGAAAGGCTGACCGCGCCGAGCCGGGAGAGGCTTACTGCAGGATGCTGCGGCGCTCGGGCGCGATCACTTCCGGGCGTGAGCCCGACAGCCGCTTGTGCAGATGCACCATGAAGGCCATGCCGAACAGCGGTGTCGCCAGATTGACGATCGGGATCGACACGAAGGCGGCGATGATCAGCCCGCCGATGAAGACCGTCGTGGCGTTGTCGCGCCGCATCGCCTTGGCCTCGGGCGCGGGACGAAAGCGCATCGCGGCCAGTTCGAAATACTCCCGGCCGAGCAACCAGGCGGTGGCGAGGAAGAACACGATGGCGCCTGCGCCGGCGACGAACAGGAACGGCAGCGCCACCAGATAGACCAGGATGGTCAGCAGCGCGGTCTTCACCGTTTCCCATGTCGCCAGCCCCAGCGGCAACGCGACGCCCGGCTCCTCGTGCGGGTAATATTCGCGCTCGACGTGTCCTGCGGCATCGTCGACGAAAATGCCCGCGACCAACGAGGTCACCGCCGGCATCAGAAACACCGCGCCGACCACGATGCCGAGGCCGGCGGCGATCGAGACGACCCACGACAGGATGCTCAACGGGGTATGGAATCCGCCGAGCGTGGCTTCGGCCCACAGCTCGCTCGAGCTCGCCAGCCAGCTCAGCAGCCGCTGCAATCCGATCGCCGCCACCGCGATCAATGCCAGCGCGAAGCCGACCGAACGCCACAGGATCGAGCGCATCGGCGGCGACAGGATTTGCGTGAGCGCCTTGATGGCGGCGTCGAGCATGGCGGCGTCCTCGTCCCGGGAAAACAGCCTCGAACAGGTAGAGACCGCGCCGATGTTCGGCAAGGGCTGCGCCGCGCGAACGCGAGCCGTCAGCGCCGCAGCCGCCGCGCCGCCGGATAATTCAGCACCTTCGGCACTTTGCCGTCGCGCAGCGCCTGCTGCATGCCTTCCCAATAGTCGGCCTGCATCAGCTCGGGGTGGGCGTCGCGGAAGGTGCGGCGCAGGCCGGGATCGTCGATCCGCAGGCCCTCCAGCATCTCCGGGGGGCGGAACACCATGCCGTTGTCGAACTCGCCGGGAACGGCGCCGTCGCGGCGCACGGTGACCGAGGTCAGCGGCTCCACCGCGTCGTAATCGAACAGGTACACTTTGCGGATGCGGCTGACGCCGTAATTGCGGCCGTCGAGGTCCTTGTTGAAGATGTCCGCCGCGGCGTTGTTCTTGATGCAGTCGCCGAGATTGATCACCGCGGCGCGGGCTTCGGCCGCGGACGCATTGGCCAGATACAGCGGCAGCGGCGTCAGCTTGATCTGGACGATCAGATGCCGGAACACCAGCGCGCCGCGATCCAGCGTCACCGTGCCGATCCCTGCCTCCAGCAGTTCGTCGAGCAGCTCCGGCGCGAACATCGATCGCTCCAGCTTGACGTTGGAATAGATGATGTTGTCGAGCATCGAGCCGGCGCGGTCGATCTCGTGCACCAGATTGTATTTGCGCAGCACCTCGTCGAGGCCGTCGAAGTAATCGAATTTGTAATCGTCGGTCGGATGGTCGCGGATGATCTTCAGTACATAGGCCGACGACGGCATCGTGAAAGCGATCGCCACCGTGCCCTTGAAGCCCGGTGCGGTGGTGAGCTTTTCTTTGGTCTTGCGATGCTCGGCCAGGATCTCCGTCATCACCGCGACCTTGCCGAGGTGATGGAATCCGATGCAGGAATATTGCGTGCCGAGCGGTCGTTTCGGCATCAGCTCGTACAGCAGCCGGGCCAGCTCGTGATAGCGCGGATTGGTGGCATGGTAGTTCGCCAATGTCGACGAGAACGCGTATTGCAGCTCGTCGCTGTCGGTCAGCACCGCATCGACGACCAGCCCGTCCTTCTCGTTGAGCAGCGCGATCAGCAGCGGCAGGCTGCGCATCGGCATGTCGCCGCGGTCGCGCAGTTTGATCCGGCCGACCAGGCAGGCGCCGCGGTTGCGGAAGAAGCCGGAGTCGGCGATTTCGATCTTCACCGGCTCGCCGGGCCTCGGGCCGAGCGGCTCCAGCGCCGCTTCGATCGCCTGTGCGGCGAGCGCGGCGTCGCCGTCGCGGTCGCGCCATGGTGCCGCAAAGCCTGCCTCGTCGAGAATAGTGGCGATCACCTCTGGGCCGATCGGCAGCGTCGTGCTCGTCGTCTTCAGCACCGCCGCCGCCGAGGTGGCTCGCCGCGTGGTCGTGCCGGTGTCGTAGGACACCGGCCGCCATTCGTCGTTGACCAGCTTGCGGCGCAGCGATTGCCAGAACGCGAAGGCAAAGTCCGCCTCGTAGCGACCCTCGATCGCCGCCAGCAGTTCGGCCTCGGCGGCTGGCCAGAGCTGTTCGTCGGTGGTCAGCTCCGGCAGCCCGGCTTTCAACAGCGGTACGAGCTGATCGATGCAGGCGGTGTACAGCCCAATCCGGATCTTCGACAGCCGCACCGTCACCGGCCAGTCGCGCGCCTCGAACGCCGCCTGCGCCAGCGCCGGAATTCGCCGCGACACCGCGTAATAATTGTCGAACGCCGACAACACCACGCGCGCCAGCAGCCGGGCCTGATCGTCAGGATCGTCAGTGCGATACAGCGCGTCGAGCAGATCGAAATCCGGCTCGGCAATCCGCGTGGCGTGCTCGATCTCGGCGGCGCCAAGCGGCCGGGCGCGGGGGTGGGCAGAGGGAGCGGTCATAGCGTCAGGTCAGCGCATCTCGTCAGGTCACACCTCCGGCCGCCGGTCCGGGACCGACCACTCAGCCGGCCGCCGACCGACCACCGGGGGCAGTTGCGCCATCATGGGAGGCTTTGGCGCGTCAAAGCGTGATCTGACGCAAACCGCCCCCCACCGAAAGACGGGTGCGACAATCTGGCGGGGCGGAAGGCTTGCGGTCGAGTGGTCTTATCGACCGCCGTGTCAGCCTGTCCGGCGCGCCCTCAAAGGGCTTTCCAAACTCACCCGGTGCGACCGGTATGATGACGTCGCCTCAGCCTTCCCTCATGGCCGCGCGGGTGGCGGAGCAACGGAGGCGTTCGGCTCGACCTTCGGCGTCACGGTTTCGTTCGTCTCGAAGAACGTCAGCGCCGCAGCTGAGAAACCTTCCGGGGTCTCGTACATCAGATGATGCGTCGCGCCCTTGAACTGGACCAGCCACGCTCCCGGAATAGCCGACGCCAGCGTCTTTGAACTTTCGGTGCCGACCACATCGTCGGCGGTGCCGACCACCAGCATCACCTGATTGGGGATCGACGGCAGCTTGTCGAGCGGGGTCTTCCAGTGAGTAGTGGCTTCGACCTGCCGCGCCACGATCGGGTCGGCCGGCACCCTTCCGTGTAGCGCCTTGGCGACGTTGCTGCCGTCGGTCGAGGTGGCGTGGATCAGCGCCTTGTTGAAGCGAGTGGGGTACTCCAGCAGCAGTTCCTGGGTGATGGTGCTGCCCATCGAATAGCCGAGCACGTCGCTGCGTTCGACCTTGAGCGCGTCGAGCAGGCCGATCACGTCGGCGGCGAACAACGGATAGCTGAAGGTGGTGTCGTTGGCGGTCGAGTGCCCCATGCCGCGATTGTCCATCAGGATCAGCTGATGGGTCTTCGCCAGCGCCTCGACCACCTGTGGCGGCCAATGCTCGGCGGTGCCGCCGAGCCCCATGATCATCACCATCGGCGCGCCCTGGCCGATCAGCTTGTAGCCGATCGAAATGCCGTTGGCATCGACTTGATAGATGGTGTGACCGCCCCCGTCCTGGCCGATCGCCTTGCCGGCCGGCGCGATCGGATCGGCGAGGGCCGAGGTCGCGGTCAGTAGGAGTGCGATGATACCTGGAGCGAACAGGCTAGTGAGCGTTGCCATGCAAATCACCTTGCTATGTATCCAATCGCCGGCGGATAGCAGCAAACGCGGGAAGCGTCGTTGCGGCTAAGGTGAAGCGCTAGGGGATTCGTCGAAATCATCGTCCCACGTCCAGCCATCGAGATCCCGATTCGCCTCGATCCAATCGTCGATCGCATCGTTCTCCGGATGCTGCGCCATCATCGCAGCTTCGCGGCTCAGATCGGCCAGAAACTGGGGATCGCGCATGTCCGCCGCGCTGCGCACAATCAGCCGCAAGCCCCGCTCTCTTAGGGACGCCGCGGGGGCAGCCGGCGCTTGGGAGGCGGGCTTATCGGGGTCAGTTGGCATGACGGCAGCGTACCAGATTGGATGGCGCCCTCAACCGTCAGTTGTCGTGTCCGGTCTATTACGTGCTATCGTGGACTGCCGAACTGGAGACGGCGTGCCGACGATCGCGTACTTTCTCGGAATTGCCATCGCGATGTATTATCGCGATCATAACCCGCCTCATGTCCACGTGATCTATCAAGGTTATGAGGCGTTGGTGGTGATCGAGGACGCCAGTCTGTTGCAAGGCAAACTGCCGCCGACGGCGATGCTGATCGTGCGACGATGGGTAACGCTGCGGCGCACAGCGCTGCTTGCGAATTGGGAGCGGGCGCGACGGCACGAAACGCTCGAGCGAATTGCGGGTCCGGACGATGACACTGATTAAGGTGCGACGCGCGACAGCGCTTGATGGTCACCGGCTGAAACTCGAGTTTTCCGATGACACTGTCGGAGAGCGCGATCTCGGTTTCATTCTCGGCGAGCACGGGCCGATGCTGGAGCCGCTCAAGGACCCCGCATACTTCAAGCGCGTTTTTGTCGAGAACGGCGTGCCGACCTGGCCGAACGGCTATGACTGGGACCCGATCGCCCTGCACGATGAGATGAAAGCCGCCGGCGAGTTACGGCCGGTCGGGGATGCGGCGGAGTAGCAGGCGCATCGCTACTTGGCAGCGTTGGAGGACGCTTTGCCCGGCAAGCGCGCGTTCTGCCAATCGCCCGGCGCAAGCGTTTTGGTTGCGGTCAGGATCTCAATCCCGACGATGCGACCCTCGGCGTCATAGTCGAAGATGATATTCGGCGCGACCTCCTCTCTTTCCAGGATGCGATCGTTGGAAAGCCGAATATAGGCAGCGTCGTCTTCAGCCTCGTATTTGATCGTCGGCTTCATCGGGGTTCTCGCGCGTTTCTGTCGTCGCTCTGAGCCATCTGGGCATCGTTAGCACGCATCGCGAGCTCCGCGCGCTCGTAGTTTAGCTAGGCAGATTCCCGCTAGATTATCAGCTTGCCAGAGAGATCCTCCCGGATCCTCTTCGAGCCAAGATCGGTCAAACGATAATTGCTGTTGGATAGCTGAATGACCTGCCGGCAGTTTGGGCTCGACAATTTTTGAAGTGACTTAGTGACAGCAGGTTGCGATACCTGCGCTATTTGACCAAGGCGGGTTCGTGAAAAGCCTTGCTCTCCGCTATAGTGGAGTAAGATCAAGATTTCTTCATCCGCAGACAAGTCAGTCCGCTGAACGATAATCTTGTCATCAAAAACTCCGACCGCCGGGACATCAAATTGAAGTAGCTCGCGAACCGCTCTCGCTACTACCTCTCGGTCTCCTCGCCAAAATCTCCGCAGCGTTTCATTCATCACCCATCGAACGGACTCGATGACCAACTTAGAATCCATATGATTTGGGGTGTACGTTGGAGAAATATGGACGGCACCTCGCTGGCTTCTAAATTTGTAGATTGTCCTCAAAACTCGGATGACATGAAGGCTGTCATGTCGCGGTGTAATCGCGTGAGTTACTGACTCAGACTCGATATACTTCGCGCAGTCATCAAATGACTTTGAATGACTGAGCGTTCCAGAATCCATATGGTAGAATACCCTTGCCGTCACCTCGGCAAACTGGCCACCATCCAGCTGGCTCGGCTCCCAATCTCGCTGGATAAATCGGCGCTCAGCCGAAATAAATTCATCCAGCATTTGCGTGCAAAGCAAATGATCCAATGGTGGGCTTAACTCGGAGAGAAGCCGCTGCTTATCGATCAAAGCCATGACGCTATGCGGGCTGGCCCAGCGCTTCGCTAACTAGTGCTTGAGCCTGTTTACGCCCTTCGTCAGTCAGAAACCAAGCAGGCGGTACTTGAGTTGTATCTTCGCCCACAGCAGCGGGCGATTGTGACTTAAGTCTACCCAAATCTCTTCCAACGTTGCCGGTTTGCACGAGGCCGGCCTGCTTGAAATGCTTGTTGAAGGTATCGGCAATAACTCTACTCGCTAGCTCGCCTTGATTCGCGCTTTCCTTTGCAACATAGAGGAGCCACAGCGCTTTTTGTGCGGTTTTCCAACCCTGCTTTGGATTGCCAAATTTCTCAGGCGAGTGCTTAAAGTCGATTGTTCTTGATCCCTCGGCGCCATTGGTCTGAGATCCATTGACCTGTTTTCGACGTGGCTTTCGCGCAGAGTTCGAGCTGGAAGAATTCGCGATACTGGGCAGGGACGCCGCATCAGAAGCTGGACTTCCATCAATGATGGTACCAACCGGTCCCATCATCCCTGCTATTTGCTGGCCAATGCTTTGGCTCATAATAGATGCGTCTTCGCGAGACCCTTCGATCTCTAGCTCCAGCCCCTGCAATTTTAGTTTAATCCGAAACTTCGACACGATGGTGACCCGCAAAGTTAGAGTTGAAAGTAATTGCAACCCAAAAGCTGGCCGAGTCGAAATATGCAATCAAGAACAGATAACGAACTTCCCCAATATTTGCCGGCGCTATCTTTACGGTAAGTCTCAGTTGTCGGTGCTAAAATACCTCACCCATCCACCTTCAGCGCCGCGATGAACGCTTCCTGCGGGATGTCGACCTTGCCGAACTGGCGCATCCGCTTTTTGCCTTCCTTCTGCTTCTCGAGCAGCTTGCGTTTGCGGGTGATGTCGCCGCCGTAGCATTTGGCGGTGACGTCCTTGCGCAGCGCGCGGACGGTTTCGCGGGCGATCACCTTGCCGCCGATCGCCGCCTGGATCGGGATCTGGAACATGTGCGGCGGGATCAGCTCTTTCATCTTCTCGACCATGGCGCGGCCGCGGCCTTCGGCGCGGGTCCGGTGCACCAGCATCGACAGCGCGTCGACCGGCTCGGCGTTGACCAGGATCTGCATCTTCACGAGATCGGCCGGCTTGTAGTCGGTGAGATGATAGTCGAACGACGCGTAGCCCTTCGACACGCTCTTGAGCCGATCGTAGAAGTCGAACACCACTTCGTTGAGCGGCAGGTCGTACTTCACCATCGCGCGGGCGCCGACGTAGGTCAGCTCTTTCTGATTGCCGCGGCGGTCCTGGCACAGCTTCAGCACGCTGCCGAGATATTCGTCCGGCGTCATGATGGTGGCTTCGATCCACGGCTCCTGGATTTCGGCGATCTTGACCACGTCCGGCATGTCGACCGGGTTGTGGATCTCGAGTTCGGTGCCGTCGGTCAGCGTCATCTTGTAGATCACGCTCGGCGCGGTTGCGATCAGGTCGAGATCGAACTCGCGGGACAGGCGCTCCTGGATGATCTCCAGGTGCAACAGACCGAGGAAGCCGCAGCGGAAGCCGAAGCCGAGCGCCGCGGAGGTCTCCATCTCGAACGAGAAGCTGGCGTCGTTGAGCCGCAGCTTGCCCATCGCGGCGCGCAGCGTTTCGAAGTCGTCGGCGTCGACCGGGAACAAGCCGCAGAACACCACCGGAATCGCCGGCTTGAAGCCCGGCAGCATGTCGGTGATCGGCTTCTTGTCGTCGGTGATGGTATCGCCGACCCGGGTGTCGGCGACTTCCTTGATGGCCGCGGTGATGAAGCCGACCTCGCCGGGCCCAAGCTCATCGACATTGACCATCTTGGGCGTGAAGAAGCCGACCCGCTCGACGTCGTAAGCGGCGCCGGTGCCCATCATCCGGATCCGCTGGCCCTTCTTGAGCACGCCGTCGACCACGCGCACCAGCACCACGACGCCGAGATAGACATCGTACCAGCTATCGACCAGCAGCGCCTTCAGGGTCGCTTCGCGGTCGCCCTTCGGCGGCGGCAGCCGGGTGACGATCGCCTCCAGCACGTCCGGCACGCCGAGGCCGGTCTTGGCCGAGATCATCACCGCGTCGGAGGCGTCCAGCCCGATCACGTCCTCGATCTGCTGCTTGATCTTCTCCGGCTCGGCGGCCGGCAAATCGACCTTGTTGAGCACCGGCACGATCTCGTGGCCGGCGTCGAGCGCGTGATAGACGTTGGCGAGCGTCTGCGCCTCGACGCCCTGGCTGGCGTCGACCACCAGCAGCGAACCCTCGCAGGCGGCGAGCGACCGCGACACCTCGTAGGCGAAGTCGACGTGGCCGGGGGTGTCCATCAGATTGAAGATGTAGTCCTTGCCGTCCTTGGCTCGGTATTTCAGGCGCACGGTCTGCGCCTTGATGGTGATGCCGCGCTCGCGCTCGATGTCCATCGAATCGAGCACCTGCTCCTTGCCGGCCATTTCACGGTCGGACATGCCGCCGGTGATCTGGATCAGGCGGTCGGCGAGCGTCGACTTGCCATGGTCGATGTGCGCGACGATGGAAAAGTTGCGGATGTTGTCGATGGGAGCGGTGGTCATGCCGGCCAGATAGCATCGCGCCTGTGGCCCGGCAAGGCGAACGGAAGCTGCAAGCTCCCGAAAAACCGCTGGTTTTGCCGCGCTTGACGCGACCGGCGGAAGCGGATGATGTCCGCCGCGCGACGCCTCAAGCCCAGGGCCCGGATGTCCTCTCCTTCTACCCCCCGCCGCCCGTTCGCTCCGCTGACGCGCTGGCTCGATGCCCTGCTCGATCCCAAGCGGCAGGAGCTTACCGTCGTCTGGACGCTGCTCGCCTATATGGCGATCTGGACCGCGTACCGAATCATCGCCACCTGGCCGCGCGATCTGCACGCCGACGAGACCGAGCTGTACGGCTGGTCACGGCATCTGGCGCTCGGCACCGACAAGCATCCGCCGTTCTCGGCCTGGGTGGCGCGGGTCTGGTTCACGCTGGTTCCGCCGTCGGACCTGTCGGTCCATCTGCTGGCAACCGCCAATATCGCGCTGACGCTGTACATCGCCTGGCGGACGATGCGGCGCTACATGGACGCCGAGAAGTCGCTGTTCGGGCTGGCGCTGCTGACGCTGATCCCGTTCTTCAACTTCATCGCACTGAAATACAACGCCAATGCGGTGCTGCTGCCGCTGTGGGCGCTCACCATTCATTGCTTCTTGCGGGCGCTGGAAAGTCGTGCGGGGCTGTGGGGGGCGCTTGCGGGGGCGTTCGCCGGCGCCTCGATGCTGGGAAAATACTGGTCGATCGTGCTGATCGTCGCGCTGGGGCTGGCGGCGCTGATCGATCCGCGGCGCGGCCGGTTCTTCGCCTCACCGGCGCCGTGGCTGATGATCCTGTGCGGCGGCCTGGTGCTGGGCCCGCATGTCTGGTGGCTGGCCGCGCATGATTTTCCGACCTTCAGCTATGCGGCCGCGCACGAATCGGCCGGCGTCGGCGACAATTTGCGGGATACGCTGACCTATCTGCCCGGTGCCATCGCCTACGCGGCGGCGGCGCTGATCACGGCGGCGGTGGTGCTGCGGCCGTCGCGTGCGGCGCTCGCCGACATCGCGTGGCCGGGCGGATCTGAACGGCGCACCATCCTGCTGATCCAGGCGCTGCTGATCGCCGCGCCGATGCCGGTGGCGTTGGCGACCGGCATTCGCATCGTGCCGCTGTGGGCGATGCCGGCCTACACGCTGCTGCCGGTCGTGCTGCTGGCCTCGCCGCTGATCGTGGTGGGGCGCGAGGCGGTGCGGCGCGGGCTGATCGTGGCGTCTGCGGTGTCGCTCGGTTCGCTGGCGCTGTCGCCGGTGGTGGCGCTGGTGATCCATTTGAACGATCCGCCGGGACCATTCGAATATGCCTCGCTGCTCGCCGACCATGTCGACCGCGAATGGCGCCGGCACAGCGACCAGCCGGTGCCGCTGGTGGCCGGGGAAACCGTGCTGGCTGAGAATACGGCGTTCTATCTGCGCACCGACACGCTGGGCTTCGAGACCGCGGACCTCGCCACGCTGAAGCAGCGGGCCGTGGCACACGGCGCCATCTTGGTATGCCCGGCCGAGGACAAGGGCTGTATCGCGACCGCCGAGCAGATCGTCGCCGGCCAGCCGCAGATCCTGCGCGGCAAGGTGTGGCTCAGCCGGCCGCTGTTCGGGCAGGCCGGCGGGCGGGTCAGCGACGTGTTCTTCCTGGTGCTGCCGACGGGAGCGAGCGCGCAATAACCAAAGCGCGAGACAGCCGGACGGCGATCCGCGAGGCCGCCGGCTATTCTTCTTCGCCGAACTTCGAGCCCATCAGCTCGGTGATCGCATCCAGCGCCTGGCGCGCTTCGGGGCCGCTGGCCGAGACCGTCACGGTGGTGCCGATCCCGGCTGCCAGCATCATCAGGCCCATGATCGAGGTGCCGCCGACCGTCTCGCCGTTGCGGGTGACCCAGACCTCGGCGTTGAAGCGCTCGGCCATCTGCACGAACTTGGCCGAGGCCCGCGCATGCAGGCCGCGCTTATTGATCACGGGAATCTCACGCGAAATCTTATCGCCGGAAGCGCCGGAGGCATGGTCCGGTCCGGAACCGGGCTGAGGCGCGTCGATGGTCATTTACCGGCCAATACCCGACTGGCGATGGTGACGTATTTGCGCCCGGCCTCCTGGGCCAGCGCAATTGCCTCGGGCAGCGAGCGCTCCTCGCGGACCTTGGCGAGCTTCACCAGCATGGGCAAATTAATGCCCGCGAGCACTTCGACTTTCGGCCGGCTCATGCAGGAAATCGCCAGGTTGGACGGCGTGCCGCCGAACATGTCGGTCAGGATCGCGACGCCCTCTCCACTATCGACGCGGTTGACCGCCTCGATGATGTCGCTGCGGCACAGATCGGCGTCGTCTTCGGCGCCAATCGTGACGGCTTCGATTTGTTGTTGTGGCCCCATCACATGTTCCAGCGCCGCCTTGAACTCGTCGGCGAGGCGCCCGTGGGTCACAAGTACCAGACCAATCATCGGAAACTCCTCGCGGGTGCCTTTGGTGCACCGCGCGAACCGGTCACTTTGACCATCCAGAGCCCCTATGCAAGGGGGTCTTCGCGATTCTCCGTCGAAGGCAAGGCACTGAGGAGCTGCGGCGGGGCCGTACAGTGACGATTGTGTGGCTGATATAGTTACCAAATCTCTGCCAACCAGCCCCTAATCAAGTGTCCTCGTCAGCGGCACAGGTTGTCGTCAGCGCTGCTACTACCAAGGGTAGTGGTTCGTATCCGGCGGCAACCGGGATCCGCGGCAATTGGACGCCGCTGATTTCGACCCTGAGCGCCGCCGCCTCCGGCATCCGCGATGCGTCGGGGGCCCCGAGGTCGACCACGAGACCGGCCTCTGCGGCCACGGCCGAAGCCGTTCGTCGCAGTCCGAGACCGCGGATCTCGATCATCCCTGCGAGCTCCGGCACCTGCCGCACCACCAACCGTCCCTGCTCCGGCTCCACAAACACACGGTCGTCGCCGATCAGCTCCGCCGCCGGAATCTGGCCGGTGCGGCCGGCCAGGATCAGCGCCCAGGCGAGCCGGGACTTGCCGGAGCCCGAGGGGCCGCGAATCACCACCGCGCGGTCGCCGACCTTGACGGCGGTGGCATGGACGGTGCGCGACGCCTGCTCGGTCATGTCGCCGGCAGCCGGACGATGAAACGGGCGCCGGCCACGGTGGGCTCGCCGTCCTCAGCGCGCGGACCGGCGCGGTTCTCGGCCCAGATCTTGCCGCCATGGGCTTCGACGATCTGCTTGGAGATCGACAGACCGAGACCCGAATTCTGGCCGAAACCCTGGTGCGGCCGGTCGGTGTAGAAGCGCTCGAAGATCTTCTCGAAGGCGTCGTCGCGGATGCCGGGGCCTTCGTCCTCGACGATGATCTCGATCTCGGTTTTGCGGCGGCGGCACAGAATCCTGACCTTGCCGCCTTCGCGCGAGAACGACTGCGCATTCGACAAAAGATTGGAAATCACCTGGCCGAGGCGGGAATCATGGCCGGGCACCGTGAACTGATCGGCGGCCGGGCCGTCGAATTTGACCTCGACCAGCGCGTTGTCGCCGAGCCGGGTCTCGTTGGCGACCAGCGTCAGCGTCGTCAGCAGCCGGCGCAGATCGACCTGCGCGGCATCCTGGCGCTGCAGCTCGGCGTCGAGCCGGCTGGCGTCGGAAATGTCCGAAATCAGCCGGTCCAGCCGTTTGACGTCGTGTTCGATCACGCTGAGCAGGCGGCCCCGGCTGTTGTCGGTCTTGGCCAAAGGCAGCGTCTCCACCGCCGATCGCAGCGACGTCAGCGGATTCTTCAGCTCGTGGCTGACGTCGGCGGCGAAGCGTTCGATCGCCTCGATCCGGTTGTAGAGCGAATCCGTCATGTCGCGCAGCGCGCCCGACAGGTGCCCGATCTCGTCACGGCGCTTGGTGAAGTCGGGGATCTCGACGCGGGCGCGGATGCGGCGGCGGACCCGCTCGGCGGCATCGGCGAGCCGGCGCACCGGGCCGGCGATGGTCGAGGCCAGCAGCACCGACAGCACGAACATCACCACCGCGGCGAGGCCGAAGATCTTCAGGATCGCAAGCCGCTCGGCGGTCACCATCTGGTCGATGTCGTCGCCTTGCGTCGACAGCATCAGCGAGCCGTAGATCGCTCGGAAGCGCTGCACCGGCACCGCCACCGAGACGATCACCTCGCCGCGGTCGTTGATGCGCACCATGCTGCTCTTCTGGCCTTTGAGCGACTGCGCGACTTCCTGATAGCCGTTGCCGTTCTCCGGCCCCAGCTCGCGATACAGCGGCAGGTCGCCGCGATTGAGCCAGGTGCGGACAGCGATCATCGCCCGCTCGACGATGCCGGGCTTCTCGGCGGTGGGCGGCGGCAGCTCGAACCGCATCACGTCGCCGCGGCCGTACAGGCTGCGGCTGTCGAGGATCAGCACGCCGTCGCGGTCGTAGATCCGGGCGCGGGTCTTGGTCGGCGAGATCAGCCGCCGCAGCACCGGCGCGACGCGCTCCGGATTGATCGGAAAATCCAGCACCGCATATTCGTCGGGCGGGCCGTAGCTCTCGCCGGGCTTGAGGTCGAGCAGCCGGTCGGGATCGACGGTGATGGTGTTGGTTTCGACCGTTGCCGAGGCCGCGATGGCGCCGGCGATGATTTCGGCCTGCACCAACAGGCTCTGGGCGCGGGCGTCGATCAGGCCGGCGCGGAACTGCGACAGGTACAGAATGCTGGTCGACAGCGCGAGCAGGCCGGCGAGATTGAGCGACAGGATTCGCCGCGTCAGGCTCGAGAAGCTGAGGGTGAAGAAGAACTGGCCGGTGCGGCGCACCCAGTCGAGCGGGCGCGGCCAGCGGCCGCCACGCGCAGCAGCCTCCTCGCGCCCCGAGGACCCGTCCTCGGTGTCGCGGGCATCTGAATCAGGCGAGGTGCGATCTAGCAATGGCCATCAGCCCGATGGTTGCCGACACGCGCATGGCGCGCGTCGCGGAGTGTAGCGCAATGCGGCCATATCGTCAGCCGCAGCGCCGGTGGCGAGCCGACCGGATCAGACTTCCTTGAACCGATAGCCGACGCCGTACAGCGTCTCGATCATTTCGAACTCGTCGTCGACCGCCTTGAACTTCTTGCGCAGCCGTTTGATGTGGCTGTCGATGGTGCGGTCGTCGACATAGACCTGATCGTCGTAGGCGGCGTCCATCAGCGCGTTGCGGCTCTTCACCACGCCGGGCCGGGTCGCCAGCGCCTGCAGGATCAGGAATTCGGTGACGGTGAGGGTCACCGGCTCGTTCTTCCAGGTGCAGGTATGGCGCTCCGGGTCCATCCGCAGCGGACCGCGGTCGAGCGCCTTGGCGTCGTTTTCCTTCGGGGCGGCGGCGGGGTCCTTCGGCGCCGAACGCCGCAGTACCGCTTTGACGCGCTCCACCAGCAGCCGCTGCGAGAACGGTTTGCGGATGAAATCGTCGGCGCCCATCTTCAGGCCGAACAGCTCGTCGATCTCCTCGTCCTTGGAGGTGAGGAAGATCACCGGCAGGTCGGATTTCTGGCGCAGCCGGCGCAGCGTCTCCATGCCGTCCATCCGCGGCATCTTGATGTCGAGGATGGCGAGGTCGGGCGGCGTGGTCCGGAAGCCGTCGAGCGCCGAGGCGCCGTCGGTGTAGGTCATGATCCGGTAGCCTTCGGCTTCCAGCGCGATCGAGACCGAAGTCAGAATGTTGCGGTCGTCGTCGACCAAAGCGATTGTAGGCATGAAGCTTCTTTCCGAAACGGCGTGGCGAGACAGCGAAACGATTCGGCGATCCGCGCTGTGAGGTGGCCCAGAAAGCACAGTCAACGAGCAATGCAAGCTGGGCTGAAATGTGGCCGGTTCCGAATTAGCGCGATCGGGCCAAGCCGGCCCTGATATATGCCGCTTTTTCGGGCTGCAAAGGGCCCGGGATGCCAATCCTTGGCAGGAACTGAACCCCAATCGACAGGTCTTCGATGCAGCCGACCCCTGATTTCAGCGCCCCCAAGCTCGCCAAGTCACTGCTTCGCCGGCGCCGGGAAGGGGCGCTGGCGACCCTGATGGAGGACGGTGGGGCGCCGTATTGCTCGCTGGTCAATCTGGCGAGCCACCCCGACGGCTCGCCGCTGCTGCTGATTTCGCGGCTGGCGATCCACACCCGCAACGTCCTGGCCGATCCACGGGTCTCGCTGATGCTCGACGAGCGCGCCGCGGGCGATCCCCTGGAGGGGGCGCGGATCATGCTGCTCGGCACCGCCGTTCCGGCGTCCCCGGAGCAGCTCCCGCTGTGGCGGCGGCGCTACCTCGCGGCGCATCCGGCCGCCGAGGGCTACATCGACTTCACCGATTTCTCGCTGTTCAAGATCGAGACATCGGGACTGCATCTGGTGGCCGGGTTTGGACGAATTCTCGACCTCGCGCCCGATCGTTACTTGACCGACTTGCGCGCCGCCGACGCGCTGCTGGAGGCCGAGGCGTCCGCGGTCGCGCACATCAACGCCGATCATCCCGCTACGATGAATCTCTATGCGACGCAGCTACTCGGCGCTGCCGAAGCCGACTGGCGCTGCACCGGGATCGACCCCGAAGGTCTCGATCTGCAATGCGAACGTTCGACGCTGAGGCTCGAATTTCCAGAACGCGTGGAAACCCCTGTTGCATTGCGGGACATGCTGAAACGCATGGCTGACATTGCCCGCAAAACGGAATGACTTGAGCCAGCGCAATGTCGCATGGCGGTAAACGAAATAATGCCGGCCGGGTTGGCAAAGCCCTCGTTCGCCACTATTCAGTCGCCCCACCAGAGCCGGCAGGTATATAATGTTGTTTACCGCGGCCGGTGATGCGCGTTGGCGGCAATCGCGCGATCGAGACAACGCGGATTCCTCAGGAGGATCTATTCGTGCAAGAGACGGGCGTGCATAACGGTGCCTACGGCGCCGACAAATTCGGCCTCAAAAATCTCACAGGCGTGTACTGGAACTTCGGTGCACCTCAGCTCTACGAGCACGCGCTGAAGAACGGCGAAGCGGTGCTGTCGTCGGACGGCGCGCTGGTCGCGGACACCGGCGTATTCACCGGCCGCAGCCCGAAGGACAAGTTCACGGTCCGCGACGCCACCACCGAAAACACCATGTGGTGGGGTGGTAATCAGTCGATCACGGCCGAGCAGTTCGAGACGCTGTATCAGGACTTTCTCAAGCACGCCGAAGGCATGAGCCTGTTCGCGCAGGACCTGTACGGCGGCGCCGATCCGACCTTCCGCATCAAGACCCGCGTTTACACTGAGCTCGCCTGGCACTCGCTGTTCATCCGCACGCTGCTGCGCCGTCCCGAGCGCGCCGAGCTGGAGAACTTCGTTCCCGAGCTGACGCTGATCGATTTGCCGAGCTTCCGCGCTGATCCGAAGCGCCATGGCTGCCGCTCCGAAAACGTCGTCGCGATCGACTTCGCCCGGAAGATCGTGCTGATCGGCGGCACTCAGTACGCCGGTGAAATGAAGAAGAGCGTGTTCACCACGCTGAACTACTACCTGCCCGAGAAGGGCGTGCTGCCGATGCACTGCTCGGCCAACGTCGGCCCGAACGGCGACACCGCGATCTTCTTCGGCCTGTCCGGCACCGGCAAGACCACGCTGTCGGCCGATCCGAACCGCACGCTGATCGGCGACGACGAGCACGGCTGGGGCAAGGACGGCGTCTTCAACTTCGAAGGCGGCTGCTACGCCAAGTGCATCAAGCTGTCGGCCGAGAACGAGCCGGAAATCTACGCCGCCTCGACCCGCTTCGGCGCCGTGCTCGAGAACGTCGTGCTCGGCGACATCGATCGCAAGCCGGACTTCGACGACGGCTCCAAGACCGAGAACACCCGCTCGGCCTATCCGCTCGAGTCGATCCCGAACGCCTCGCTGACCGGCCGCGCCGGCCAGCCGAAGAACGTGGTGATGCTCGCCGCCGACGCCTTCGGCGTGATGCCGCCGATCGCCAAGCTGACCCCGGCGCAGGCGATGTATCACTTCCTGTCGGGCTACACCGCCAAGGTCGCCGGCACCGAGCGCGGCGTCACCGAGCCGACCCCGGAATTCTCGACCTGCTTCGGCTCGCCGTTCCTGCCGCGCGATCCGTCGGTGTACGGCAACATGCTGCGCGAGCTGATCGCCAAGCACAATGTCGACTGCTGGCTGGTCAACACCGGCTGGACCGGCGGCATCTACGGCACCGGCCATCGCATGCCGATCAAGGTCACCCGCGCGCTGCTGACCGCGGCGCTCGACGGCAGCCTGCGTAACGTCGAATTCCGCACCGATCCGTATTTCGGCTTCGCGGTCCCGACCTCGCTGCACGGCGTGCCGAGCGAGATCCTCGATCCGGTGAAGACCTGGGCCGACAAGGCGGCGTTCGACACCACCGCGCGCAAGCTGGTCGGCATGTTCCAGAAGAACTTCGCCAAGTTCGAAGCGCAGGTCGACGCCGAAGTCCGCGCCGCCGCGCCGGACGTCAAGATGGCCGCCGAATAAGCGCGCCGACGATCGATCGAAATACAAGGGGCGGCCTCGCGAGGCCGCCCCTTTCTCATTGGCTGCGCGCGGAGGCGGCGATTACTTCAGCGACGCGGTCTTGCCGGTGGCGACGGTCGTCACCGCGCCGTCTTCGAGGCTGATCCGATAGACTTCGCGCAGCACGTTGCCGGCGAAGCCGAGCTCGACGATCGACACGGTCTTGAAGGTGGCGTCGATGCCGTCCGGGAGGATCTGGTTGAACTCCTTGGCGGCCTGATTCATCTGCGCCTGCAGTTCCGGCGTGAACTTGGCCATGCTGTAGACCAGCGTGGTGTGCGGGTTGTGCGAGCGCAGCTCCTTGCCGTCCTTGACGACGTTGACACCGCTGACGCCGACGGTGCGGACCAGATCCTTGGCGGCGTCGCCCATCGCCGCATAGACCGGGCCGGTGCAGCGCGGCAGCGGGCCGTCGCGCAGCGGCGTCAGCGCCGCGGTGGCGGTGGTGTTGAACGCCATCATGTCGTCGAAGCTCTTGCCTTCCTTGACCAGGCCGAGGTCGAACCACCACGGCCGGCCGGCGCCCTTGGCGGCTTCGGTGGTGTAGAACGTCTTCAGTTTGACGGTGAGCACCGGCGGCAGTTTCGGCATCGCCGCCAGCATCTTCTCCGGTGTCGCCGGATCGGCGTTGTGGACGTGCACCACGGTGACGTGCGGGATGTTGAACATCTGGGCTTCGGTGTCGAGCTTGGCGTTGAGCAGCTTTTCCTTCAGCGGGCCGCGGATGGTGTTGTCGAGCACGTCGTTGACGTTCTGCGGCAGCGTGTAGACCAGGCCGAAGGTGCGGGCGTGATCGCGGAATTCGGAGTTCGACAACGCGCTGTTGTCGATCGTGCCGTCGGCGGCAGCGGCGACGCCGGCAGACATCGCCACGGCGAGTAGCGCGGAAGTAATCGAAGTCAGCAGAGTGTTGCGCATGAGTTGGCCCTTCGCGGGATTGGAACGGGGACGATGCGATCGCGCCGGCGCGGCCCCGATCGGGCGCGACGTTCGATCGGCATCGGGCGGTCGATGACGAGACATCGGCTGCGAATTACCGGGGCTGCATGACAGTGCTGTTGCAGACACTCGGCGGTGGCCTGAGGCGCACTGTCGCAGACCGGCCGACGGCGTGCGCCCGATTGTCGCGATGGATAGCCAGGCGGCCGCAACACCGCCTTGTTTGCTCTCGATAGACGGCAGCCAATGTCGCTTAGCAGGTGATACATGATCGATCGGCGTGAATTGATGAAGGCGGCGGCGGGCGCCGCCGGATTGGGCTTGTTCAGCGGCTCTGCCGCGCTGGCAGCCGAGGCATTGTCCGAACCATGCGCGCGGCTCGAAGCCGAAAGCGGCGGCCGGCTGGGCGTCGGTGTGCTCGACACCGCAAGCGGTCGCACGATCGGTCATCGTCTCGACGAGCGGTTTCCGATGTGCAGCACCTTCAAGGTGCTGGCAGCCGGTCTGGTGCTGGCGCGGGTCGACCGCAAGCAGGAAAGCCTCGACCGCCGGGTCAGCTACGCGAAATCCGACCTCGTCACCTATTCGCCGGCGACCGAGAAACACGTCGAGGGCGGCATGACGATCGCCGAGCTGTGCGAGGCCGCGATCACGTTGAGCGACAACACAGCCGGCAATCTGTTGCTGGCGAGCTTCGGCGGTCCGGCCGGTCTCACCACGTTTGCCCGCTCGCTCGGCGACGACACCACGCGGCTCGACCGCATCGAAACCGAACTCAACGAAGCCCTGCCGGGCGATCCGCGCGACACTACGTCGCCGCGGGCGATGGCGCAGGATCTGCGCGCGCTCACGCTCGGCGATGCGTTGTCGCCCGCGTCGCGCGCGCAACTGATCACTTGGCTGAAAGCCAACACCACGGGCGGCACGCGCTTGCGCGCCGGCGTGCCGACGGGCTGGACCGTCGGCGACAAGACCGGCACCGGCGATCGCGGCACCGCTAATGACGTTGCGGTGATATGGCCGCCGCAGCGCGCGCCGCTGATCGTCACCGTGTATCTCACCGGCGCAACGGTAGCGCGCGATCAGCAGAACAAAATCATCGCCGATGTCGGCGCCGAAGTCGTGCGGGCGTTCGCCAAATAGAACAGCTCTGCCGGGCTCCTCGACATGAGGACGCGGTGTTCTTGGACGGCCTCGTCCGCCCCGCGCTATCCCAGGAAGTACATCGCGCCGCGATAGCAGACGTACAGGCCGACCGCGATCACCACGACGGAAAACACGCTGCGCAGCACCTTGTCGTGGCCGCCGATCAGCTTGCCGGTGCCGATGCCGATCAGGCCGCCGAGCAGGCCGCCGCCGATGAAGGTGCCGGCGAGCCGCCAGTCGATCAGTCCGGACAGCGCGTAGCTGGTCGCCGTCGAGGCTCCGAACGCCACCACGGCGACCAGCGAGGTGCCGATCGCCGAGGTCAGCGGCATTCCGGTGGCGAGGATCAGGCCCGGCACGATCAGGAAGCCGCCGCCGATGCCGAAGAACCCGGCGAGCAGTCCGACGCCGAACCCGGTGCCGATCAGCCGCGGCAGCATCGCCTTGGCGTTGGCCAGCGTCAGCCTCACCAACGGATCGCCGCCGCCGCTGCGCTTGCGCGACATCAGCGTGCCGATCACGATCATCAGCAGCCCGAACAGGATCAGCAGCTTCTGGCCGTCGATCTGCTTGGCGATGGTGGCGCCCGCGAACGCGCCGCCGATTCCCGCCGCCGAAAACACGATCGCGCAGGCCCAGCGCACATTGCCGGCGGCCCAATGCGACAGCATGTTGGCGAGCGCGCTGATCGCCACCGCGATCGACGAGGTGCCGATCGCCATGTGCGGCGAGCGCACCCCGACTACGTAGACCAGCAGCGGCACCGCCAGCACCGAGCCGCCGCCGCCGATCAGCGCCAGGATGAAGCCGACCAGGCCGCCGCAGGCGACCGTGACGATGTCAGAGGTGACGATATTCGGCAGCATGAAATTCTATGAATGAGCGCTTGCGCATATAGAATATGCTAATAAATGTGACTCGCGCGCAATAGTCATTCTACCGGATCAGGACAATCGCTCGTGACCAGCCCCTCACCGGCCATCCGTGCCTTCTTCGACGAGCCGACCAACACGGTCAGCTATCTGGTGTCCGATCCTGCGAGCGGCCGTGCCGCGGTGATCGATCCGGTGCTGGACTTCGACCACCGCGACGGGTCGGTCGATATCCGCTCGGTCGAGACCATCCTGGCCGCCGCCCGCGATGCCGGGCTGACGATCGACTGGGTGCTCGAGACCCACGCTCATGCCGACCACCTCTCCGGGGCGCCCTACATCAAGGCGAAGACCGGCGCCAAGATCGGGATCGGCGAGCACATCAAGGACGTGCAGAAGATCTTCCGCCCGCTGTTCAACGCCGACGATCTGCGCACCGACGGCAGCGATTTCGATCATCTGTTCACGGACGGCGAGCGGTTCACGATCGGCGGCCTCGAGGTCGACGTGATGCACACGCCGGGGCATACGCCGGCCGATATCGCCTATCGTATCGCCGATGCGGTGTTCGTCGGTGACACGCTGTTCATGCCTGACTACGGCACGGCGCGGGCCGACTTCCCGGGCGGCGACGCCCACCAGCTCTATCGCTCGATCCAGAAGCTGTTGGCGCTGCCGCCGCAGACCCGGCTGTTCATGTGCCACGACTACAAGGCGCCGGGCCGCGACACCTATGTCTGGGAGACCACCGTTCAGGCGCAGCGCGACGGCAACGTGCATCTGCGCGGCGGCGTCACCGAGGACGAGTTCGTCGCGATGCGGACCAAGCGGGACGCGACCCTGAAGGCGCCGACGCTGCTGCTGCCGTCGATCCAGGTCAACATCCGCGCCGGCCGCTTTCCGAAGGCGGAGCAGAACGGCGTGCACTATCTGCTGCTGCCGGTGCGCCCGCGCGCCGGCGCAGAAAACGCCGTGAACTGAGGCCCGGTCGGTGCCGATCGCCGGCGCTGCGGCAATGCGCCCGCGCTGCTGCCGCCAATTCTTAACGCTGCGTTAACCCGAAGCGGTGTGGAGTCCGGGCGTCGAATGTCCCATGGCACGGAGAGCACGATGGGCGACATCCTGAGCGCGATCGCGACCGGCTACAGTCAGGCGGGTCTGCTCAATCCGTCGCGAACGCCGTATAAGAACGTCGATCCCGAGGCCTACAAGGGCACCTGGAGCGGGACCTATTCGAACACCAAGAAGTTCGCCATCACGGTGTCGAACGTCCAGGGCTTTCGCGCCCAGGTGAAGTATCAGAGCGAAGGCACGCTCAAGTACCAGAACGTTCTGATCAAGGACAACTCGTTCCGCGTCGGCGACACCAAGTTCACGCTCGGCAACAACGGCAGCGCCTCGATCCGCACCGCGGTGACCGATCCGGTCACCAATCAGGTCAGCCTGCTCAAGGGCACCGCCACGCGGAGCTGAGACGAAGCGCAGCCCCGCCGATGACGCCCGCGCATCATCGAGCAACAAAAAACCCCGCCGGACCCGGCGGGGTTTTGTCGTTGATAGCGCGGCGCGCCGTGATTAGTGCACGGCTTCCAGAGTCGCCTGTTCCTGCCGGGCGATCGTGCCCTTGACGGCGCTCTGCACCTTCTCGAACGCCCGCACCTCGATCTGGCGCACGCGCTCGCGCGACACGCCGAACTCGGCGGCGAGGTCTTCCAGCGTCATCGGCTCGTCGGCGAGGCGGCGGGCCTCGAAGATCCGCCGTTCGCGCGGGTTGAGCACCTGGATCGCGCCATTCAGCGCGGCCCGGCGCTGGTCGAGCTCTTCGTGCTCGGCCATCACGGCTTCCTGGCTCGGCGACTGATCGACCAGCCAGTCCTGCCATTCGCCCGGCTCGCCGTCGTCACGGATCGGCGCGTTGAGCGAGGCGTCGCCGCCGAGGCGGCGGTTCATGTCGACCACGTCCTGCTCGGTGACGCCGAGGCGGCTCGCGATCAGCTTGACCTGGTCGGGATGCAGATCGCCCTCGTCCAGCGCCGAGATCTTGCTCTTCGCCTTGCGCAGGTTGAAGAACAGCTTCTTCTGGTTCGCGGTGGTACCCATCTTCACGAGTGACCACGAACGCAGGATGTACTCTTGAATCGACGCCTTGATCCACCACATCGCGTAGGTGGCGAGGCGGAAGCCCTTCTCGGGCTCGAACCGCTTCACCGCCTGCATCAGGCCGACGTTGCCTTCGGAGACGACTTCGGAGATCGGCAGGCCATAGCCGCGATAGCCCATCGCGATCTTGGCGACGAGGCGAAGGTGGCTGGTGACGAGTTGATGCGCCGCGTCGCGATCACCGTGTTCGCGCCAGCGCTTGGCGAGCATGTACTCTTGCTCGGGCTCGAGCATCGGAAACTTGCGGATTTCCGCAAGGTAACGAGCAAGGCCGGATTCTCCGTTGAGAATCGGGAGCGTAGCAGCACGGGCCATTCAGCGCCCTCCAATTGGGTTTCAGGCCCCCGATAGCGGGCGGCCAGGCAGGCAGACCGCTGTGTCAAAGCCGACCGGCCTGCGATGTTCCGCGTTGGCTCATCCAACGCACCTGCAATATACAATAGGTTAGTCGCGCAAGTTTAGTTACGGTCTTGTCACGTCGTTGTTACGCCGCAACAACGCGCTGCAATGATTTATGTTTTCTGACTTCGCCGCGTCATTCCGTCGCGATCAAGGCGGCCTGAAGACGGGCCAGATCGGCCGGCAGGGGTGATTCCCAGGTCAGTACCTCGCCGCTCGACGGGTGCTCCAGCGTCAACAAATACGCGTGCAGCGCCTGCCGCCCGAGCTCAGCCAGCGCGGCTCGCGCCGCCGGGGCGAGCTGGTTCGCCTTGGTCTTGAAGTGCGGCCCATAGACATCGTCGCCCATCAGCGGATGGCCGAGATGCGCCAGATGGACCCTGATCTGATGCGTCCGCCCGGTCTCGAGCTGGCAGGCGATCAGCGCCGCGACCGGCTTGCCGTCCTTGCCGGCAAAGCTTTCCAGCACCTCCCAATGGGTGATCGCCTCGCGGCCGCCCTGGCGCACCGCCATCTTCTCCCGCGCATGCGGGTGGCGGTCGATCGGGGCGTCGATGGTGCCGTATTTGCGGCCCGGCACCCCCCAGACGAAGGCGAGGTAGCCGCGGCGCAGTTCCCCGGTGCGACCGTGGTCGGCGAATTGCGCGCTCAAGGACTGATGCGCCTTGTCGTTCTTGGCCGCGACCATCAGGCCGGTGGTATCTTTGTCCAGCCGGTGCACGATCCCCGGCCGCCGCACCCCGCCGATCCCGGACAGCGACGCACCGCAATGCGCGATCAGGGCGTTGACCAGGGTTCCGGTCTCGTGGCCGGCCGCCGGGTGGACCACCAGCCCGCGCGGCTTGTCGAGCACGATGATGTCGTCGTCCTCATGGACGATATCGAGCGCGATCGCCTCGCCGGCCGGCTCGGCCGGCACCGGCGGCGGCACGTCGATTGTGATCGTCTCGCCCGGGGAGGCGTGATAAGCGGGGTCGCGGACCGGGTTGCCGGCGATCGTCACCCGGCCGTCGAGGATCAGCGCCTTCAGCCGCGACCGCGACAGCTCGGGGCAGCGCGCCGCCAGCACGCGGTCGAGCCGCGGCGAGCCCTCGTCGCCGGCCACCACCACATTCACGGGATTTTCCGGCGTTTCGGCCACGATTGTACCTTCCAAAATAGCCGCCTTCAGCAGAGATTCGCATGACCGACACCGCCACGCCCGAACCCACCCCAGAGCAGGCCGCACTGTTTGCGCGGGTTCGGCGGATGATGCTGATCGCGGGCCTGACCACGACGCTGGCGGTGGCCGCGGTGTTGATCGCCATCGGCTATAGGCTTTTCCGCGCCGAGGGAAGCGCGCCGGCCGCCACCGAGCACACCCTGCGGCTGCCGAAGGGCGCCCGCGTGGTCTCGACCGCCTCCGCCGGCGACTATGTGGTCGTCACCCTCGACATCGGCGGCGCCACCGAACTGCGCACCTTCGACGCCAAGACGCTGAAACCGACCGGCCGCCTGACCTTCGCGACTGAACCGTAGGCGACGGGGCGTCGTTCGTTCGGCCCCGTCGGCCGTCTTGAAGACGAGCGCCTTGCCTGTAGATCGATGCCCTGCCCCACCTACCGTCGTCATGGCCGGGCTCGACCCGCCTGCGCGGACGAAACCGCTTCGGCGCGGTGAAGGCCCGGCCATCCACGGCCACAGGCGCGACCATTCTTTAAGGATGGATGCCCGGGTCGAGCCCGGGCATGACGGATTTCGGAAAAGACCGCCCCCGATCTTGCGGCGGCGCGGTTTCGCGGCTATTGGTGCGGCCCTCACGCTCCCTTCGTCTAGCGGTTAGGACGCGGCCCTCTCAAGGCTGAAACAGGGGTTCGATTCCCCTAGGGAGCGCCAGTCTCGTTCAAATATCCGAGCACCTGCCCTCGTGACGCGCGTTCCAGCGCTCACGGCCGCGTTCGGCTTCCCGCTCGATCCCCGCCGCCACCACCGCCGCCTGATCCGCCGCGACCGGCCGTGAGAACGCGTAGCCCTGGACGAAGTCGCAGTCGAATGCGGCGAGCAGGTCGACTTCGGCCTGCAACTCGGCGCCTTCAGCGACCACGCTCATGCCGAGGCCGTGCGACAGCGCGATGATGCCGCCGAGCAGTTTGCGCTTCTCTGGCGCGGTGGCGATGCCGTCGACGAAGCTGCGGTCGATCTTCAGGCGGTTGAACGGCAGGCGCGTCAGATAGCCGAGCGACGAATAGCCGGAGCCGAAATCGTCGAGCGCGAGCTGGATGCCGAGCTTCGACAGCGCCGCGAGCGTCGTGCTGACCTTCTGCTTGGTATGATCGACGAACAGATTCTCGGTCAGCTCCAGGCACAGCAGCTCCGGCGGCAGACCGGTGTCGGCCAGCACCGTGGCGACGACTTTCTCGAAATCGCCGTTCCAGATCTGCGCCGGTGAGACATTCACCGAGATGGACCTGGCCGGCAGTCCGGCGTCCAGCCAGTCGCGCATCTGCCTGCAGGCGTCGCGCAGCACCCAATGGCCGAGATCGACGATCAGGCCGGTGCTTTCCGCGATCGGAATGAACTCCGATGGCGAAATCGGCCCGCGTTCGGGGTGGCTCCACCGCAGCAGCGCCTCGAAACCGATCACGCGGCCGGTCTTGAGATCGATCTGTGGCTGGTAGTGCGTCTCGAGGCCGCCGCTGTCGACGGCGTGGCGCAGGCGCCGGCCGAGGTCGAGCTTCTGGTCGACCGCCTCGGCGTACATCGGCTCGAACAGCTGAGCCCGGCCGCGTCCGGCCTCCTTGGCCATATAGAGCGCCAGGTCGGCATTGCGCGACGCCTTCTCGGCCGTCGCTCCATGTTCTGGTAACAGCGCGATGCCGATGGTGGCGCCAATGCAGGCCTCGCCTTCGGTGAGTTCGACCGGGACTGATAGTCTTGCGATCAAGCGGTCAGCCAGGGCGATCGGCGCTTCGCCAGATGGATTCGGACTGTGTGTCAGCACCGCAAATTCGTCGCCGCCGATCCGGGCGATGAAGGCCTGCGGGTCCAGCTCCCGCCGCAACACGCCGGCGACATGGATCAGCAGGCTGTCGCCGGTGGAGTGCCCCAGCGAATCGTTGACCTCCTTGAAGCGATCAAGGTCGATCAGATACAGCGCGGTGTGTCCGTGTTCCGAGAGGGGCGCCTCGAAAAGCTCGGCGAGCCTGCGCTTGAACAGCGCCCGATTGGCGAGTCCCGTCAGAGGGTCGGTATAGGCGAGCCGCTCGAGCCGGCGCTCGGCCTCCTTGCGCTCGGTGACGTCTTGGGCGGTCCCGACCAGGCCGACGATCTGTCCGTTCGCGATCTCGGCCTTGCAGATGATCGCCAGATCGCGCGGCGCGCCGTCGGTGTGCAGGACTTGGATGTCGGTGGCTTCGGTCTTGCTGGTGCGCAGGACCCGGTCCTGCAGCTTCAGAAGACGTTGAGCATCGTCGCCCAGAAAATAGGACGTCGTGTTTTCGTAGGTCGGTTCGAAGGCGTCCGGCTCCAAGCCGAGAAGCTGATAAAGGTCGGGCGACCAGACAGTTCGGCCGGTGTCCAGCCGGTGATGCCAGGTTCCGATCTTGCCGAGCCGATGGGCTTCTTCCAGCGCGCGCGTGCGCTGGTCGAGCAAGGTGCGGGCGACCTCGAGCTGGGTGATGTCACTCGCCGTGCCGCGATAGCCCAGGAAGGTTCCGTTATCGGCAAAGATAGGCTTGCCGCTGGTGCTGATACTGATCCGCGAGCCATCATCCCCGATCGAGGTGTAGACGAAGTCGCGGAAGGCGCGATGGGCTTCCATGTCGGCCCTGTGCAGCGCCATGGCGCCTTCGTCTTCGGGCGCGCAGGACAGCTCCCAACGCGCCTTCCCGCCGGACGCGACGGTCTGCAGGGCCGCATTGCCGTCGATTGAATCCGGATGCGGCAGCAGCCGATGGTCGGGGCCGCTCTCCCAGCACCAATCCGACGCGGTGCCGACGAAATCCGCCAGCCGCTGTTCGCTCTCGGCAAGTTGCCGAAGAGCAGAGGTTTCCGGCGTGACGTCGCGGACAATGCCGAACACCCGCTGGACCTGACCGTCTGCGTCAAACTCCGGTTCGCCGTGCACGACGCAATCGAACTGACTGCCGTCGGACTTGAGAAGTTTCGTCTCCACCGCGAAGGGCCGCCCCTCCGCCCAGCATGCGGCGTAATGCGCCTGCAAGTCATCGCGGTCATCGGTCCGATCGCGGTCGCGGGGCGCCGCCAGCGGAGCCGGCGCATTCGGCGTCTCGAACTCGTAGAGGGCGGCGAAATCGGGCGACATCCAGAAGTCGGTTGCGGCGGCGCTGTACGATTCCCAGTACGCGACACGAGCCATTCGCATCGCCCGACGCAGCGACCACTCCTGATGCCACCCCCGCGGTTCTCGTGGGTAGCGCTGCCGCAATGACGCCCCCCGAACGGTCATCTCTCCCCACCGAAGACCCATGCACACTATGATACAGTCGTAACATGATGCGGCTGGGTCGCAGAGCGGCAAGTGTCGATTCGATCAGCGCGCTCACCATCGTGGTGTAAATTGCGTGAACCTAGGCGGGAACCGGGCGAAGGCCGGGCGTGTAGATCAAAATTGCACACTCAGTTTGGGATTGGTCGAGTCGTGTCTCCGCCGATCATGTCGGCTTTCGCGTAACTGACAGCGCTCCCAACAAATCCTCACGTAAGTCCTCATAGTCCTCCAGCCCCACCGAGAGCCGGATCAGTCCGTCGGTGAATCCGTGCCGCGCGCGTTCGGCCGGATCGTAGGTCGCGTGGGTCATGCTGGCCGGGTGCTGGATCAGCGTTTCGGCGTCGCCGAGACTGACCGCGCGGGTCGCGAGCTTCACCCGGTCCATGAAGTTGCGGCCGGCTTCCAGTCCGCCTTTGAGTTCGAGCGCGATCATGCCGCCCATGGCGCGCATCTGCTGCTGTGCGAGCTTGCGCTGCGGATGGCTGTCGAGGCCGGGGTAGTACACCGCGGCGACCGCGGGATGCGCCTCGAGATCGTGCGCGAGCTTTGCGGCCGTGGCGCTGTGGCGGTCCATCCGAAGGTTCAGCGTCTTCAGGCCACGCAGGATCAGGAAGGCGTCAAACGCCGAGATACAGGCGCCGTTCAGTTCCTTGATGCCGGTGAAGCGGAGCTGATCGATGATCGCCTTCGGCCCCACCACCGCGCCGGCGAGGAGATCGCCGTGGCCGCCGAGATACTTGGTGGCCGAATGGGTGACGAGATCGGCGCCGAGATCGAGCGGGCGTTGCAGGTAAGGCGTGCAGTACGTGTTGTCGACGACGAGGCGGATACCGGCGCGGCGGCACACGTCCGCGCACGCCGCGATATCGACCAGCCGCATGTTCGGATTGGTCGGGGTTTCGGTGAACACCAGCCTGGTATTGGCGGCGAGCGCCGCCTGCAGGTTGGCCGGGTCGGTGAGGTCCGCGAAGGTCACCTGAATGCCGAACCGCGGCAGATGATGTTCGAACAGCCCGAAGGTGCAGCCGTACAGCATCTGGTCGGCGACGATGTGGTCGCCGGTCTTCAGCAGTGTCCAGATCAGTGCCGTCAGGGCGCCGACCCCCGACGAGGTGGCGAGCGCGGCCTCACCGCCCTCCAGCGCCGCCAGCCGGCTCTCCAGCACCGCCACGGTCGGATTGCCGACGCGGCTGTAGACAAAACCCTCGGCCTCGCCGGCAAACCGCGCCGCGCCCTCGGCGGCGCTGGCGAAGGCGTAAGTCGAGGTCAGGAACAGCGGCGGGTTCAGGGCGCCGTGATGCGCCAGCGGATCGTAGCCGTGGTGGATCGCGGTGGTGGCAAAGCCGGGCGGGCGCGTGGGTTCGGTCATGGCGGGCTCCTTTGCGCGCAGTATGGCCCGAAACCTGCCGTCGAACTTGCCAATCATGCCACTTCAGGCGTAGCAATTAGCAATCTTCATCATTTTGCTGCGCAACATATGCAGAATTCTGCCAAAATTGCCTTGGACGCGACCGACCTGAAGATCCTCGCCGAGCTACAGGCCGATGCCCGGATTCCCAATATCGTGCTGGCCGAAAAGGTCGGGCTGTCGCCGTCGCCGTGCTCGCGGCGGGTCAAGCTGCTGGAGCAGGCCGGCGTGCTGGCGAGCTACCGGGCGCTGGTCGATCGCACCGCAGTCGGCCTGGCGGTGACGGCGTTCGCCTTCATTCGGGTCGAGCGGCATTCCCGCGACAATGCCGAGAGCTTCATCGCCGCGGTGCAGACCATGAAGGAAGTGGTCGCCTGCCATCTGGTGTCGGGCGACAGCGACTTCCTGCTCGAAGTGGTGGTGCCGGATATCGCCAGCTACGAGGCGACCGTGCTGCGCGGCTTACTGGCGCTGCCGACGGTGCGGGACATCCGCACCTCGTTCGCGATGCGCAGCTACAAGCTCAGCGGACCGCTGCCACTGCCGGCGGCATGATCACGCCGGCAGGTGCTGCCGCACCCAGCGCACGATCTCGCCCGCCGGCATCGCGCCGGAGGTGCGGGCGCGCTCGCGGCCGTTGTCGAACAGGATCATGGTCGGGATGCCCTGGATGCCGAGCCGGGCGGCGATCTGCTGTTCGTTGTCGGAGTTCAGCTTGATCAGCCGAACTTGCGGCTCCAGCTCGCGCGCCGCCTGCTCATAGGCCGGCGCCATCGCCCGGCACGGCCCGCACCACGGCGCCCAGACATCGACCAGCACCGGCACGCTGCTACGCGATACCTGTTTGTCGAACAGATCGCCGCCGACGTCGGCGGGATGGCCTTCGAACAGCTTATTGCCGCACTTGCCGCATTTGCCGTCCTGCGCCGGACGTTGCTCCGGCAGCCGGTTGACGCCGCCGCAATGCGTGCACACCACCAGATGATCGGACATGGTCGGATCCTCCTCGCCGACAGATGTAGTGGTCGTCTGCGTCATTGCGAGGAGCAAAGCGACGAAGCAATCCAGGTCACGCTGCGCGGCCTCTGGATTGCTGCGCTGCGCACGCAATGACGGGGGCGAGACTTTGCTACGGCACCAGCACGGCGGCGCCGAGCAGTTCGCCGGCGCGGAGCTTGCCGAGCACGGCGCCAGCCTCGCGCAGCGGGAAGGCGTGGGTCTCGGTCTTGATGCCGGCGCGCGCCGCGACGTCGAGGAAGTCGACACCGTCCTGCCGGGTCAAATTGGCGACGGAAACCAGCTGGCGCTCCTCCCACAGCAAGTCATACGGAAAGCTCGGGATGTCGCTCATATGGATGCCGGCGCACACCACGCGGCCGCCTTTGCGCACTGCCTTCAGCGCCGCCGGCACCAGGCTGCCGACCGGCGCGTAGATGATCGCAGCATCGAGCGGCTGCGGCGGCAGCTCCTCCGAGGCGCCGGCCCACACGGCGCCGAGGCTGCGGGCGAAGTCCTGAGCGGCGCCATCGCCGCCGCGGGTGAAGGCGTAAACCTGCCGGCCCTGCCAGCGCGCGACCTGCGCCACGATGTGGCCTGCGGCGCCGAAGCCGTAGATGCCGAGCCGCTCCGCATCGCCTGCGATCACCAGCGAGCGCCAGCCGATCAGCCCGGCGCACAGCAGCGGCGCGATCGCGACGTCATCGCCGACCTCGCCGAGCGGAAATGCGTAGCGCGCGTCGGCGATGGCGTGGGTCGCAAAGCCGCCGTCGCGGGTGTAGCCGGTGAACAGCGGCGAATCGCACAGGTTCTCCATGCCGCTTCGGCAATAGCGGCACACCCCGCAGGTGTGACCCAGCCAGGGAATGCCGACGCGGTCGCCGATCCGGTGGGTGGTGACGCCGGCGCCGACCGCAGCGACGCGGCCGACGATCTCGTGGCCGGGAATAATCGGGTAGCGAATGTTCGGTAATTCGCCGTCGAGAACGTGCAGGTCGGTGCGGCACACGCCGCAGGCGCTCACCGTCACCAGCACCTCGCCGTCACCCGGCTTTGGCGTGTCGCGTGACTGCCATTGCAGCGCTGCACCCGGCGCCGTCAGCACCATCGCATCCATCGCGGGCCTCCAGGGTCGGAGATCGGATGCGTTCGGTTATATTGCGCCGCGCGGATCGATCAAAGCGGAGCGGATCAGCTCCGCTCGCGCGCCACCCAGTTTTCGCCTTGCTTGCGATACAGTTTCTTCACCGCCGCCCAGGCGACGCGATGCGCGGTGGCCTCTTGCTCCTCCGCGCCACGGTCCTGGTATTCGGCGAAGGCGTTGTTGAATGCGGCAATGTAGATCTCCTGCGCATGCAGCGGCAGCCGCACTTGCAGGCCCGGCGGTAGATCGTCGGTGGAAGCGTAAGGCACGCGTGCCCTCCCTGCTGGTGCCGCCGGTTCGCCGAGACCGCGGCGGCCGATGGCCCGTTATGTCACGCGCCGAAGCCGCGACCTGCGCAACGCTCGCATCCCATTGCGGCGGGCTCGCGTCGCACCGAACACCATCGCGCGCAGTCGGATGGCGGACCGGTCGCCGTTCCGGGACCGTGCGCGGCCTCGACGGCCGTTCGTCCGCGGTGCCGCGCGCGCTGATGGAGGAGCGTCGGATGTCGGCGCGATCTCCGCTACGAAAACGCGCTGCTGCCGATGTCCGGCGGGCAGACGATGTCGCAGCCTTCACCGTCGCTTGGAGGGTTGAAGGTCTGCGGCTGCGCGGCAGCGACAACATGCTCCAGATCGGCGCCGGCCCGGCCACCCCCGCTCCGCGCCGGTGATCGGCGCGCAACGAGCGATGATCGACCTTGCGGAAGATCAGCATTGCCCGATCTTCATCGGTCTAGAATAAAGGCGGTGCTAGAAGTTCGAAGATTGGCCGCTGGCGCCCGTCACGGCCTCTCATTCTCGATCCATTCGAGTCAAATCCAACAAGACGCAGCCGGGGAGCGCGACATGATCAAGGATCTCATCGTCAATCTCGAACGTAGCAAGGAGCGCCAGCAGATCGTGGATATCGCGATCGGCGTCGCCGAAATGTTCAACGCCCATGTGGCCGGTTGCTGCTTCGCCTATGATTCGTTGCCGAGCTTCACCATGCCGGACTTCCCGTCCGACGTGCTGAGCAAGATGCTGGCGGCGAGCGAGGAAGCGGCGCGCGCCGCGGTCGTGCAGTTCGAAGCCGCCTGCAAACGCGAGGGCGTCTCGGCCGAGCATCATCTGCTGGAGACCGCCTATGGCACCTCGGGACGCTTCCCCAAGATGGCGCGACGGTTCGACCTGTCGGTGATCATGCAGTCCGACGCCGAGAACGGCGACAACGACATCCTGATCGAGCAGGTGCTGTTCGATTCCGGCCGGCCGCTGCTGATCGTGCCCTACATCCAGAAGGCCGCGCCGAAACTCGATCGGGTGATCTGCTGTTGGGACGGCAGCCGCGCCGCCACGCGCGCCATCAACGACGCCAAGCCGTTCCTGCGCCGCGCCGGCCAGGTCGAGCTGCTGATCGTGCGCGACCACAAGGTGCGCGATCCCAATGAGCTGCGCGGCATCGAGATGGCCAATCACTTGGCGCGCTACGACGTCAAGGTCGACATCAAGACCATCACGGCCCCGGACATCGGCGTCGCCGCCACCATCCTGTCGCACGTCGCCGATTCGTCTGCCGATCTGCTGGTGATGGGCGGCTACGGCCACTCCCGCCTGCGCGAATTCGTGCTCGGCGGCGTCACCCGCGAGATGCTGACGTCGATGACCGTGCCGGTGCTGATGTCGCACTGAGGCGGTCGTTCGGCACTCTGGCCGAACTCCTCACCGTCATTCCGGGGCGCGCGCAGCGCGAACCCGGAATCCCGAGATTGTTGCGCACTCGGCGGTTTCCACGACGTCGGGATTCCGGGTTCGCTTGCTCACGCAAGCGCCCCGGAATGACCGCTGAAAGGCTACGCTTCGCTCGCAATCAGGGAAGTGCGTGGCGAAGTAATCCTACACGCATTGCCGAATATACGGCCGGTTGATCTCCCACAGCTCGTCCAGGATCTTCTCGGCCGCGACCGCCGAGTTGACCACCGGGTCGATCAGCAGCGCCTGCAGGGCCAGTTCTTTCGAGGCGTGGACGGCGGCCTCGACGGCGAGCTGCTGCACGCTGGCCTGCATCAGCATCAGCTTGGCGATCGGGTCGGGCAGCGGCCCGAGCGACACCGGATGCACGCCGGCGGCGTCCACTGTTACCGGGACTTCAACCGCCAGCTCGGCGGGCAGGTTGGGGATCACGCCGCGATTGAGCACGATGCCGGATTCGATGAAGCGCTTCTGGTTGTGCAGCATCGCGGCGATCACCGCGGCGCCGCGCTCGCCCGAGGGCTCGGTCCACCATTGCGGAATCGGCATGGTGCCGCCGAGCACCCCGTTCAGTTGGGTCAGAAATTCGCCGCGCCAGCGTTCGTCCTGGTCGAAATCGTAGCCCTTCTCGCCGGCTTCCCAGCCATACGGCAGATACTCGCCGAGGTGATCGTCGCTGCAGGTCAGCCAGTAGCCGAACGCGCGATACAGCCGCCGCGTGAACCGCCAGGCATCCGGATCGAAGCTCTGCTCGGCGGCGCGAAACCGCGGATACAGATCTTCCCCGGTGTCGCGGTGGCGGATCGCGGTCAAGCACTGGAAGTGATTGAGCCCGGCGCCCCACACTTCGATCTCGTCGCGCGGCATCTGCATGATGTAGGCGACCGCGTCGCGGCCCATGAAGATGCCGTGGCACAGCCCGATGTGGCGCACCTTGGTGTAGCGGCCGAGCGCCAGAATGATCCGGCTCTCGGGATTGGAGTAGTTGAGGAACAACGCGTTCGGGCACAGCTCCTCGATGTCGCGGATGAAGTCGAACACCAAGGGCAGCGTGCGCAGCGTGAAGAACAATCCGCCCGGGCCGCCGTTCTCGCCGAGGGTGTGGCGGATGCCGTGCTTCTTCGGCACCTCGAAGTCCTGCTTCCACAGCCGGTTGCGGTCGATTGCGGTGGCGTTGATGACGAAGCCGGCGCCGTCGAGTGCGGCGCGGCGGTCGGTGGTCTGTTCGATGATCAGTCCGGCGCCCGACCTCGCGTTCATCAGCTTCGCCAGCTCGGTCATTCGGCCGAGCGTTTCCGGATTGCGTCCGACCAGCGTCAGCGTCGAACCGGCCAGCACCGGCGACGCGAACAGGTCACGAAACATGCTGAGACCGAACGACGCACTGGAAGCGCCGAGGAACACGATCTTGGTGGTGTTGGCCATCTCGGCTCGTCTCCATCAGCAGGCCGATTGCCGGCATTTGACGGGCACATCTGCGCGGGCGTTGCAGCGTGGCTGCAGGCTACGGCGCTCGATGAGTGAACCGCAACGGTGCGGTCGCGATCTTGACCCCGATCAACGGCGTCGGCACATGGCCACGCCACACTGCGCCTCCCCGCCCGCCATTCGGCACTTTCAGAACCCCTCAATTCGGAGCCCGCCCCACGATGGTCGACATCGTCACCCTCACGCCCAATCCTGCGGTCGACCTGTCGACGTCGGTCGAGCGTCTGGTGCCGAGCCGCAAGCTGCGTTGCGCGGCGCAGAAGCGTGATCCCGGCGGCGGTGGCATCAACGTGGCGCGGGTGGTGAAGCGGTTCGGCGGCGACGTCGAGGCGGTGTTTCCAGCCGGCGGCTTCACCGGCAAGCTCTTGAAGCTGCTGCTCGACGAAGAGAACGTCCCGAGCCGGATCGTCGAAGCGGTGGCGGAGACGCGCGAGGACTTCTCGGTCAGCGAGAACGCGACCGGCGAACAATACCGCTTCGTGCTGCCTGGCCTGCCGCTCGCCGAGCACGAATGGCGCGGTATGCTCGATGCCTTGGCGGCAACCTCGCCGGCACCGAAGATCGTGGTCGGCAGCGGCAGCCTGCCGCCGGGCGTGCCGGTCGATTTCTACGCGCAGGCTGCCGCGGTGGCCAAGCAGCTCGGCGCCAAGTTCTTCCTCGATACCTCCGGCAAGCCGCTGACCGCGGCGCTGGCGCAGGGCGTCACCCTGATCAAGCCGAACCTGCGCGAGATGCAGGAACTCGCCGGCCGGCCGCTCGGCTGCGAGAAGGAATGGGTCGACGCCGCGCGCGCGCATATTGCGGCCGGCCAGGTCGAGATCGTGGCGCTGTCGCTCGGCCATCTCGGCGCGCTGCTGGTCACCAAGGACGAGGCGCTGCGGTCGCCGGCGCTGCCGGTGACGGCGGTGTCGACCATCGGCGCCGGCGACAGCTTCCTCGGCGCAATCGCCCACCACGTCGCACAGGGCGGCTCGATCGCGGACGCCTTCCGCCTCGGCCTCGCGGCAGCCACGGCGACCCTGACGGTCCACGGCACGCAACTATGCGGGCCCGCCGAGGTCGAGCGGCTTTACGCGCAGGTGATCATCGAGCCGATCTGAGCCAATCCTGCGTCGGCGCCTTGCCTGATCGCGCGGTTTTGCCGCGCCGTGCAGGAACTGTTCGCGGAACCCCTGGTTGACGTGCCGCATTGGCTGGCGGCGCCTTGCCAGGAGTTCGCATGTCACAAGACGAATCCCGACTGAACGACACCGAAATTCCCGACGGCGCCGATGGCACGGTCACATATGACGGTCCCGCCGGCGGCTGGGGCTCGCTGCAGGGGATCAGCCGAATCTTCGGCAAGGAGTGGAGCTCGCCGGCCGCGATCGAAACCCTGATGCGCCAGAACAAGCCGAAAGGCTTCATGTGCGTGTCGTGCTCCTGGGCCAAGCCTGCCGACCACCACACATTTGAGTTCTGCGAGAACGGCGCCAAGGCGACGCTGTGGGAGCTGACCAGTGCGCGCTGCACGCCGGAGTTCTTCGCCGAGCACAGCGTCACCGAGCTGCGGGGCTGGTCCGACTACGATCTCGAGATGCAGGGCCGGCTCACCCATCCGATGCGCTACGACGCCGCGACCGATCATTATGTGCCGTGTTCGTGGGACGAAGCGTTTCAGGCGATCGGCAAGCATCTGCGATCGCTCGATCCGAAATCGGTGATCTTCTATGCGTCGGGCCGCGCCAGCCTGGAGACCTCATATCTGTACGCGCTGTTCGCGCGGCTGTACGGCCACAACAATCTGCCCGACAGCTCCAACATGTGTCACGAAACCACCTCGGTGGCGCTGAAGAAGCTGCTCGGGGTCGGCGTCGGCACCGTCGTGTTCGACGACCTGTCGAAATGCGACGCGATGTTGTTCTTCGGCCAGAACACCGGATCGAACAGCCCCCGCTTCCTGCATCCGCTGCAGGAGGCCGCCAAGCGCGGCGTCGAGATCGTCACCTTCAATCCCGTCCGCGAGAAAGGGCTCGAGAGCTTCGTCAATCCGCAAAATCCGGCCGAGATGCTCACCGGGCGCGAGACCCGGATCAGCAGCCAGTATCATCAGGTCAAGGTCGGCGGCGACATCGCCGTCCTGACCGGCCTGTGCAAGCACGTCTTCGCGCGCGACGACGAGGCCAGGCGCGACGGCCGGCGCGTGATCGACGCCGATTTCATCAAGGCGCATACGCATGGATTCGATGCGTTCGAAGCCAAGGTTCGCGCGACGCCGTGGGACGAGATCGAAGCCGAGTCCGGCCTGACCCGTGCGGCGATCGAGGGCGCCGCCGAGGTCTATGTGAAGGCCGAGCGCGTCATCGGCATCTACGGCATGGGCCTGACCCAGCACGCCCACGGCTTCCTCAACGTGGCGATGTTCGTCAATCTGCTGCTGCTGAAGGGCAATATCGGCCGGGACGGCACCGGCATCTCGCCGGTGCGCGGCCATTCCAACGTGCAGGGCCAGCGCACCGTGGGCATTTCCGAAAAGCCCGAGCTGGTCCCGCTCGACAAGATGGCCGAGCAGTTCGGATTCGACCCGCCGCGTGACAAGGGCATGAATACCGTGGAAGCCTGCCACGGCCTCATCGAGGGCAGCGTCAAAGCCTTCATCGGGCTCGGCGGCAATTTCATTCGGGCAATTCCCGAGCGTGACGCCATGGAAGACGCCTGGACGCGGATGCAGCTCACCGTGCAGATCGCCACCAAGCTCAATCGCAGCCATCTGGTCAACGGCAAGGCGGCCTATCTGCTGCCTTGCCTGGGGCGCACCGAGCAGGACATCCAGGCCAGCGGCCCGCAGGCGGTGACGATGGAAGATACGTTCAGCTGCATTCAAGGCTCGGTCGGGCTGCGCCAGCCGGCCAGCGAGCATCTGAAGTCGGAGCTGGCGATCATCGCCGGGATCGCCAAGGCCACGCTGCCCGACAATCCGAAGGTGAGATGGGACGACTGGGTCGGCGACTACGGTCTGGTGCGTGACCTGATCGCCGAGACCTATCCGGAGATGTTCCATGACTTCAATGCGCGGATGTTCACCCCGGGCGGATTCTACAAGGGCAACGCTGCGCGCGGGCGGATCTGGAAGACCGAGAGCGGCAAGGCGGAGTTCACCACGCCTGAGCGCTTGAATTCGATCGGCTTCGCGGACGCCCCCGGACGCTACCGGTTGATCACGATGCGATCGAACGACCAGTTCAACACCACGATCTACGGCATGAGCGACCGGCTGCGCGGCATCGAAGGCCGCCGCGACGTGCTGCTGATTAACCCGGACGAGATTGCGCGCGCCGGCCTGACGGAGGGCCAGGACGTCTGGCTCGAAGGCGATGCCGGCGATGGGGTTCATCGCGAAGTCGGTCCGCTGCGCGTGACGCCGTTCAGGCTGCCGGATGGCTGTCTCGGCGCCTATTATCCGGAGATGAATCCGCTGATGCCGCTCTGGCATCACGACGGTCAATCGAAGACGCCGGCTGCGAAATCGGTGCCGGTGCGGATCCGAACCTGACCGCGCGCAGGCTTGATCCACGTCATCGCCAGTTCACGCCGCTCGATTAATCCGCGACAGTATGCACGCTCGGCCACGGCGTGACGCCGCGGCCTGATTACCGGTTCCGACCGCACGATGCGTGTTGCATCGACACACGGTTGGCTGGCATTGCAAGGCCTGCACGCGTCAGCCACTATGCGGCGCTGCGACATCGCCGTCGAACCGCGTGAGACGCGATTGCAAAGTGGGAATGGCCGGTTACCGGCCGCTGGAATGAGAGGCCGCATGAGTCAAGGTGTCACCGCTCCGCTCGCCCGCCACGCAATGGCTTACGTGCTGGCAGGGGGACGTGGCAGCCGGCTGATGGAGCTGACCGACTGGCGCGCCAAGCCTGCGGTGTATTTCGGCGGCAAGTCACGCATCATCGATTTCGCGCTGTCGAATGCGCTGAACTCCGGCATTCGCCGAATCGCAGTGGCCACGCAATACAAGGCGCACAGCCTGATTCGGCATCTGCAGCGCGGCTGGAACTTCTTCCGCCCCGAGCGCAACGAGAGCTTCGACATCCTGCCGGCGAGCCAGCGCGTCTCCGAGGAGATGTGGTATCGGGGCACTGCCGATGCGGTGTTCCAGAACATCGACATCATCGAAAGCTACGATCCGAAGTTCATCGTGCTGCTGGCCGGCGACCACGTCTACAAGATGGACTACGAGAAGATGCTGCAGCAGCACGTCGAGCAGGGCGCCGACGTCACTGTCGGCTGCCTCGAAGTCGAGCGCCAGGAGGCGACCGCATTCGGCGTGATGCATGTCGATGAAACCGACCGCATCATCTCGTTCCTGGAAAAGCCCGCCGATCCGCCGGCAATGCCCGGCAAGCCCGACAAGGCGCTGGTCAGCATGGGCATCTATGTGTTCGAGACCAAGTTTCTGCTCGACGAGCTGCGCCGCGACGACGCCGACCCGAATTCGTCGCACGATTTCGGCAAGGACATCATTCCTTATCTGGTCAAGCACGGCAAAGCGGTGGCGCATCACTTCAACAAGTCGTGCCGGCGCTCGAATTCCGAGGCGACCAGCTATTGGCGAGACGTCGGAACGGTCGATGCCTATTGGGCGGCGAACATCGATCTGACCGATATCGTGCCGCAGCTCGATCTGTACGATCGGGAATGGCCGATCTGGACCTATGGGGAGATCACGCCGCCGGCGAAATTCGTCCACGACAAGGAAGGCCGCCGCGGTGAAGCGGTATCGTCGCTGGTGTCCGGCGGCTGCATCATCTCGGGTGCGTCGCTGCGGCATTCGCTGCTGTTCACCGGCGTCCGGGTGCATTCCTATTCGCACGTCGAGAACACCGTTGTGCTGCCCTATGCGGATATCGCGCGGTCGTGCCGGCTGACGAATGTCGTGGTCGACGCCGAAGTCAAACTGCCGCCCGGTCTGGTTGTCGGCGAAGACCCTGAACTCGACGCCAAGCGGTTCAGGCGCACCGACAACGGCATCTGCCTGATCACCCGGGCGATGATCGAGAAACTCGAGCAATAGCCATGAAATCCATCACGGCGCTGTCGATCGCGTCGGAAATCTTTCCGCTGATCAAGACCGGCGGGCTCGCCGATGTCGCCGGTGCCCTGCCGGCGGCGTTGCAGGCCAACGATGTCGCAGTCACCACGCTGATTCCGGGCTATCCGGCGGTGCTCGGCGGGATCGAGGCTCCGCAGCCCGTCTACGGCTTCGACGATCTGTTCGGCGGCACCGCCCGTGTTTTGTCGGCGCGCTGCGACGACCTCGATCTGCTGGTGCTCGACGCGCCGCATCTCTATGCCCGCCCCGGCAATCCCTATGTCGGCGTCGACGGCAAGGATTGGCCCGACAACGCGATGCGCTTCGCCGCGCTGGCGAAGGTCGGTGCGGCGATCGGCCAGGGGCTGCTGCCGACCTATGCGCCGGACGTGCTGCATGCCCATGATTGGCAGGCCGGTCTGGTGCCTGCCTATCTGAAATACAGCGGCCGGCCTGTACCGAAGACGATCTTCACCATCCATAACCTCGCCTATCAGGGCCAGTTTCCGGCGGACCTGCTCGGCAAGCTCGGGCTGCCGCAGCGCGCCTTCGCCATGGATGGCGTCGAGTATTACGGCACGATCGGTTATCTCAAGGCCGGATTGCAGCTCTCGGACCGCATCACAACGGTCTCGCCGAGCTACGCGATGGAGATCCAGGGACCCGAGGCCGGAATGGGGCTGGATGGTCTGTTGCGGCTGCGCGGGACGAAATTGTCCGGCATCCTCAACGGCATTGATACCGACGTCTGGAATCCGGCGAACGACGCGCTGATTGCTGCGACCTACGACATCGAGAGCATCGGTGCCCGCGCCCGCAACAAGCAGGCGGTACAGGCACGGTTCGGCCTCAGCCACGACACCGGTGGCGTGCTGTACGGCGTGATCAGCAGGCTGTCCTGGCAGAAGGGGCTCGATCTGCTGCTCGAAGCGCTGCCCGCGCTGGTCGGGAGCGGCGATCAGCTCGCGCTGCTCGGTGCCGGCGACGCGCCGCTCGAGGCTGCGTTCAGCGATGCGGCGCGCAAATATCCGGGCCAGGTCGGTGTGGTGATCGGCTACGACGAGGCGCTGGCTCACCAGGTGCAGGCCGGCGCCGACGCGCTGCTGGTGCCGTCGCGCTTCGAGCCTTGCGGGCTGACTCAGCTCTGCGCGCTGCGCTATGGCGCGGTGCCGGTGGTGGCACGCGTCGGCGGGCTGGCGGATACGGTGGTGGATGCCAATGAGATGGCGACGGCGACCGGGGTCGCGACCGGGGTGCAGTTCACGCCGGTGACCGCGCAGGCGCTCATCAAGGCGCTGGCCAAGACCCATGCGCTGTTTGCCGACCATGCGGCCTGGCGCAATCTGCAGATCAACGGCATGACCACCGATGTGTCGTGGAAGAACCCCGCCCAGCACTACGCGAAGCTGTATCGCGATCTGGTGGCGGAGCGCTGAGCCCCCGCCGCCCCGCAAGCTGAGCCAGCATCTCGCGCATCTGAGCCTGCTGCCGCGATGGTCTTGATCGCCATCGCGGCTCGTGACAGCGATACTGTCACGACGATCCCGCCAAGGGACGCGAACGACAACAAGGGAGAAACCCATGCCCGGCCAGGATACCGTGCTGATCGAACGCGATGGTCCGGTGACTATCGTGACGATTAATCGCCCCGAGCGCCGCAACGCCGTCGATGGCGCCACCGCCAAGAAGCTGTACGACGCTTTCCTGGCCTTCGATGCCGACGAGGCCGCCTCGGTGGCGGTGTTCACCGGTGCAGGCGGCACGTTCTGCGCCGGGGCCGATCTGAAGGCGGTGGCGGCGGGGGATGCCGAAAAGAAGCGCGAAATCGCCGGTCACAATACTCTGGCGCCGATGGGGCCGAGCCGGCTGCGGCTGGGTAAGCCGGTGATCGCCGCGGTCGAAGGTTTTGCGGTCGCTGGTGGCCTCGAGCTGGCGTTGTGGGCCGATATGCGCGTGGTCGCCGAAGACGCCACCTTCGGGGTGTTCTGCCGACGTTTCGGTGTGCCGCTGATCGACCTCGGCACCATCCGGCTGCCGCGGCTGATCGGTCACTCGCAGGCGATGGATCTGATTCTCACCGGCCGTCCGGTGGCGGCCGACGAAGCCCACCGCATCGGGCTCGCCAACCGTCTGGTGCCGCGCGGTGAGGCGCTGCCGCGCGCGATCGAGCTCGCCAAGCAGATCTCCGAGTTCCCGCAGACCTGCCTCCGCGCCGACAGGTTGTCCGCCTTCCAGCAATGGGACCTGCCGGAAGAAGACGCGATCATGAACGAGATGCGCGGCGGACTGAAAGTGATCCAGTCCGGCGAAACTCTGTCCGGCGCCACCCGCTTCGCGCAAGGCGAAGGCCGCCACGGCGCGTTCAAGCAGGCCGGCGAGTAGTTGAGACCGCCGCGGCCCTCCTCCGTCATTGCGTCGTCGGCTTCGGCTCTTCGCAATGACGGCGGAGGCGTCGTGGATTGCCTCAAATCAGCCTCAGCCCTTTGAGGCTGGCGTGGCCGTTCTTGCCGACGATGATATGGTCGTGCACCGCGATGCCGAGCGGCTCGGCGATCGCCATGATCGACTTGGTCATCTGGATATCGGCCTGCGACGGCGTCGGATCGCCGGAGGGGTGATTGTGCACCATGATCACCGCGGTGGCCGACAGTTCCAGCCCGCGTTTGACGATCTCGCGCGGGTACACCGGTGTGTGGTCCACCGTGCCGACCTGCTGCAGCTCGTCGGCGATCAGCTGGTTGCGCTTGTCGAGAAACAGAATCCGGAACTGCTCCTTGTCGGCGAACGCCATGGTGGTGCGGCAATAGTCGATCACCGCCGACCACGACGACAGCACGGTGCGCTGCTTCACCTGCCCCTTGGTGACCCGCGCCGCCGCAGCCGCGACCAGCTTCATCTCGATCACGGCGGCATCGCCGAGCCCGCCGACTTCCCGCAGCCGCTCGGCCGGCGCCTGCACCGCCTCGGCGAACGAGCCGAACCTGGCGATCAGCGCCTTGGCCAGCGGCTTGACGTCCCGGCGCGGCAGCGCCCGGAACAGCACCAGCTCGAGCAATTCGTAATCGGACAGCGCATCGGCGCCGGCCTCGCGAAACCGCTCCCGCAGCCGTTCGCGATGGCCATGATAATGCGGGGCTTCGGCAAATCCCGGCGTCTGCAGTCGCTCGGCGTTGTCTGTCGGCATGTCCATGGCCGCGCACATCTCGTTTCGCACAACCTTGCCGTGCTGCGTGGCTTTTGCAACCCGAATCCGCGGCTTGCTGCGGGCGGCCAACAGAGTTCCGGGACGCTAATCGGCGCTGGGCAGCCGGCGCATCGTGAATTCGATGGTGTCGCCCGGCAGTTCCCGCCAGCTCTCGACGCTGCTCATGTAGGCAGCCTTGGGCCAGGCCTCGAGAAACGCCTTCGCCTTGGCGCGGGCGGCGGGCCGAGGCAGCACGAAGGTCTCGCGCAGGAAGCCGTCGGCCGGCGTGCTGCGCCGCGCCATCCGCGTTGCAAGATCGCGCGGCAATTCCCGGGGACGATCGACCATGGCGGCGGCTCCGCTGACGCTCCTCGGCACGCAAGATAGTCGGTCCGGGGAACGAATCCGAGTCCTTCCGGCTTTGAGTCCGGTTCGAGTAGCAGTGGAGTATGCGTCATGGCCCCGCGCGCCAACTGGAAGGGCTTTCTGAGGTTGTCTTTGGTGACCTGCCCGGTAGCGCTCTACCCGGCCACGTCGGATTCCGAAAAGATCAGCTTCAACCAGATCAACCGGACCACCGGGCATCGGATCAAATACCTGAAGGTCGATGCCGAGACCGGCGACGAGGTGCCGGCCGACGAGATCATGAAGGGGTACAAGGTCGATACCGACAGCTACATCGAGGTCACCAAGGACGAGCTGGACAACATCGCGCTGGAGTCGACCCGCACCATCGAAATCGATCAGTTCGTACCGCGCGCGGAGATCGACGATCTGTATCTGGTCCGCCCGTATTACCTGGTGCCGGACGGCAAGGTCGGCCACGATGCCTATGCGGTGATCCGCGAAACCATCCGCAGCATGGACAAGGTGGCGCTGGCGCGGGTGGTACTGACCAATCGCGAGCACGTCATCGCGCTTGAAGCGCGCGACAAAGGCCTGGTCGGGATGCTGCTGCGCTATCCCTACGAGGTGCGCGATGCCGGCGATTATTTCGACGACATCCAGGACGTCAAGATCACCAAGGATATGCTCGATCTCGCCAAACATATCGTCGAGCAGAAGTCCGGCCACTTCCAGCCCGATCTGTTCGAAGATCACTACGAAAGCGCCCTCACCGAACTGATCAACAGCAAGATGGCCGGACAGCCGGTCAAGCCGCAGGCAAGGCCCCGCGGCGACAACGTCGTCGACCTGATGGACGCGCTGCGCAGGAGCCTCGGCGATTCCGGGAAGTCAGCGCCGGCGGCGAAGAAGTCGGCCTCATCCGGGGCCGCCAAGAAGTTGGCCCCCGCCAAGCCCGCCCGTGCCAAGACGCGCAAGACCGCGCCTGGCCAAAAGGAAATGCTGCTGCCGATTGCGGGGAACGGCGCCGCCAAGGCGAAGGAAGAACCGGCGAAGGCAAGGAAGCCGGCGCGGAGCCTGGCGGGGCCTAAAGCCCGGAAGGCCGGTTAGTTCATCACAACATCAATGTCCGCGTTGCCCTCACCCCAGCCCTCTCCCGCACGCGGGAGAGGGAGCGCGCTGTGCATCGGGAGGGGCTGTGGCTCAGCGAGAGAGCCGTAGTTAGGAAGAGAGCTTGGTTTGGAACAGGCGGTGGCCGCCACTCTGCGTCCGCTCGAAATGTATTACTTAACCCCGCAGGCAGCCAGCTCCCTCTCCCGCCTGCGGGAGAGGGGTGGGGTGAGGGCGACGCGAGCACTGAATTGACTCTTCAGCGTCGGCACCGCGCTGAGGCGGCGTTTGCCGATGCTGCGGCGGCTGCGCGATGGACCCGGTCAGCTCTGGAACGGCGGCTTGTCGAGGCCCTTGGGCGAAGCCGTGAAGATCTCGCAGCCGTCTTCGGTGACGCCGATCGAGTGTTCAAACTGCGCCGACAGCGAGCGGTCGCGGGTCACTGCGGTCCAGCCGTCGGACAGGATCTTCACATAGGGTTTGCCGAGATTGATCATCGGCTCGATGGTGAAGAACATGCCGGGCTTCAGCACAGCGCCCTGCCCCGGGCTGCCGACATGGATGATGTTCGGCTCGTCGTGGAACAGGCGGCCGAGGCCGTGGCCGCAGAAGTCGCGCACCACGCTCATCTGCTGCGGTTCGACGAAGCTCTGGATGGCGTGGCCGATGTCGCCGGTGGTGGCGCCCGGCTTCACCGCCGCGATGCCGCGCAGCAGCGACTCGTAGGTGACGTCGATCAGCCGCTCGGCTTTGCGGGCGATCGGCCCGACCGGATACATCCGGCTGGAATCGCCGTACCAGCCGTCGAGGATCATGGTGACGTCGACATTGACGATGTCGCCTTCCTTCAGCGGCCGGTCGCCCGGCATGCCGTGGCAGACGACATGGTTGAGCGAGGTGCAGGTCGAGTAGCGATAGCCGCGGTACATCAGCGTCGCCGGATAGGCGCCATGGCTGAAGGCGAACTCGCGCACGAAGTCGTCGATCTTGGAGGTAGGAACCCCTGGCTTGACGATGTCGACCAGCTCGTCGAGGCAACGTGCCACCAATTGGCCGGCCTTGCGCATGCCGGCGAAACCGGCGGGGCCGTGCAGCTTGATCTGCCCGGTCTTGCGCTGGGCGGTTTCGGTGGCGTCGACGTAGCTCATGCGGACCAGTCTTTTGAGGAAGCGGGTGATTTGACGCCAATCTAGTGATCGCGGCCCGTCGCAGCAAGCGCGGGGGCCGGCCGTCTGCGTCGCCCCCCGGACATGGCCGGGCGATGCGGCAATGTTCTCTTGGCGACGCAATCCGGCAACGTTAAGGATGAACACGCACACCCTCACCAAATCGCAGAGAGGCAATGGAGTCCCTCGACTCGGTCAGCATCGCCATTCTGCTCGGCTCGGTCCTGGTGATGGCGGGAATCCTGTCGAGCCTGTTGGCGCTGCGGTTCGGCGCGCCGCTGCTGCTGGTGTTCCTGGTGATCGGCATTCTGGCCGGCGATTCCGGCCCGGGTGGGCTCAATTTCAACGATCTGGGCAGCACTTACCTCGTCGGCTCGGTGGCGCTGGCGCTGATCCTGTTCGACGGCGGCCTGAAAACCCGCTTCTCCAGCATCAAGGCGGTGCTGGCGCCGTCGATGGGGCTGGCCACGTTCGGCGTCTTGCTGACGGCGCTTCTCACCGCGCCGGTGGCCAAATACATGCTCGATCTGGGCTGGGTCGAGGCGCTGCTGGCCGGTGCCGTCGTTGCCTCGACCGACGCGGCGGCGGTATTTCTGCTGGTGCACGCCCAGGGTCTGCGGCTGCGCCCGCGCGTTGGCGCCACGCTGGAAGTCGAATCCGGCACCAACGATCCGTTCGCCGTGTTCCTGACCCTGATGCTGGTCGAGCTGATCACCCGCGGCGAAAGCTCGATCCTGCACGTGCTGATCGAGTTCGTCCGCGAGGCGGCGCTCGGCGCGGTGATCGGCGTGGTCGGCGGCCGCGTCGTGGTGATGGCGCTCAATCGCGTCGCGCTGCCGCAGGGTCTGCATGCGCCGTTTGTCACCACCGCTGCGCTGGTGGTATTCGGCGCCGCGCAGATCTCGCACGCCTCGGGATTTCTCGCGGTGTATCTGGCCGGCATGATCATCGGCAATCAGCCGACACGGGCCCACAACTCGGTCGTGGCGTTTCTCGATGCCGCCACCTGGTTGGCGCAGATCGTGATGTTCGTGCTGCTCGGCCTCCTGGTCTCGCCGCAGCGGCTGATGGGCAGCATCGGGCCGGCGGTGGTGATCGCGCTGGCCTTGATGCTGGTGGCGCGGCCGGTCGCCGTGTTCGTCTGTCTGGCACCGTTCCGCTTCAATTGGCGGGAGCGGCTGTTCATCGCCTGGGTCGGCCTGCGCGGCGCGGTCGCGATCTTTCTGGCGTCGATCCCGATGCTGGTCGGTCTGTCGAAGGCTTACTTGTATTTCGACGTTGCTTTTGTGGTGGTGCTGATTTCGCTGATGCTGCAGGGCTGGACCCTGGCGCCGGCGGCCCGCAAGCTGCATGTCGCGCTGCCGCGGACCGATCGCGGGCCGCGGCGCATCGAGCTGGATCTGCCCGGCCAGCTCGAACAACAGCTCGTCGGTTACGCGGTGCGGCCGAAGAGCCTGTATCTGAAGCGCGGACTGATTCCCTCCTGGTCGAAACCGACGCTGGTGATTCGCGACGAACGGATTCTCACTCCGGAAGAAGCCGAGCCGATCACTCCCGGCGACTACATCTATCTGCTGGCGCCGCCGGAGAAGGCCGCGGCACTCGACCGGTTCTTCGTCGACATGCCGCCTTCGGCCGCGCCGGACCCACATCTGCTCGGCGACTTCATCGTGCCGGGCGAAACGTCGCTCGGCGATCTCGCAGCCGCCTACGGGATCAGTGTGACGCCCGGCCAGGAGGCGCTGACGCTGGCCGATTACTTCGACATCCATCTCGATCAGGCCCCGGTCGTCGGCGCAACACTGCCGCTGGATTCGATCGTACTGGTGGCGCGCAGCCTCGGCGGCGGCCGGGTCAATGTGGTCGGCCTGCGATTGCCCGAAGATGACGACGAGGCGCCGCCGCCGAGCAGGCTCGCCAAAATCAAGACCAAGCTGTCCGAAGTCTGGTCGTTGCTGGCCGGAGTCTAGCGGGAGCGACCTCGCGCGACCAAGATTCAGTCCTGCTTCTTGTCCGGCGCGGCCAGCACCGCGCCGCACTCGGCCGGCAGTTCCGACAGGGTGAGCTGGTGCCGCGGTTTCGGCGGCTTGGTCGGCGGCTTCGGGTGCAGCACCGCGTCGCTGAACCAATAGGCGAAGTCGGAGGCGCTGCAGCCTTCGCCGGCCGGCGGCTCCGGCTGCGTCACGCAGCCCTCCACGCCGGGCGGACAGCTCAGCCGGATGTGGAAGTGATAATCGTGACCGTACATCGGCCGCACCTTGTGCAGCCAGCTGCGGTCGCCCCTCGCTTCGCGGCACAACGCCTTCTTGATCGCCGCGTTGACGAAGATCCGCTCCACCCGCGGCTCCAGCGCCGCAGCGCGGATCACCTTCCAATGCGTCGGCGTCCAGGCCGACGGCTCGATGTCGAGCCGGTCGCGGCGCACCATCATCACCGCCGACATCTCCTCGCGCTCGTTGCGGGATAGCTGCCGGTTCGGCATCGGGGTCAGCCAGATGTCGGCGTCGAGTCCGACCTGATGGCTGGCGTGCCCGGTCAGCATCGGGCCGCCGCGCGGCTGCGACATGTCGCCGACCAGGATGCCCGGCCAACCGGCCTGCTCATGGGCCCTCTCGGCGACGCGCTCAAGCAGTCTGACGGTCTCGGGTAGCGCCCAATTGCGGTTCCGCGACAGTCTCATCACCTGCCAGGTCGGGCCATTGATCGGCAGCGCCTCGCCGCCCGCCAGGCAGCCCTTGGCGTAGAAGCCGACCGGCTGCGGCGGCATCGCGGCCGGTCGCAATTTGCGGGCGAACAATTCGCGCGCCGCAAGATTCGGGTCGCTCGGATTTGCCAGCGGCGGCAGCGGCTTCGGATGAAGCGTACCCTTGTCCTGGGCTTCTGCGATCGCGACCCACAGGGGGATCGTCACCAGCAATGTGGCGAGCAGTTTCGGAGCATCGAGAATCGCACGGCGCATAGGACCACTATACCGCATGCGGCGGTCGCCCGTGCTTACTGTGTCGACCCTGCCGCGCGTGCTGAGCCGGGCTGCTTCGGCCTGCACTTAAGGCTCTGCTAACCCTCTCCGATTCTGGCGCAATTTGGGGCGCCCCTGGTCGGCCCGCACACCGCTTGGGCACGAAACGGGGAAACCGGCCGAAAATCTCCCGATCGGATCGATTGGCGGTCGCACCGCACCGTAGTGCCGCTCTTGAACTGCCTGTCCGGCGGGCATGTTGCATGGGTCCGAGATCCGGTGGGGCTGCGACATCCCTGCCGTTATACAATTTTTTCAGACACTTATTGCACAACTAGGGCGTCATTTGCGTGGTGGTGGGGCGTGGTGCATGCCGCAAGTCCGGCTGAAGAAAAAGAAGACGGCTCGAATCCGTCCGGCCGCCGAAGGCGCCAAGGCGCTTCGGTACCATGCGTCTGCGCCAAAACTGATGTCGAGACTGCGGCGGTCATCGAAGCCGGTCGAGCTGGTCGACGGCGAGCGTGCGGTCGAAGCCGCACTCGAAGAAGCTCGGCGGTCGCACGCCCGGCTGCGTGAAGCGATCGATATTCTTCCGCAGGGTATCGTTTTTCTGGATGCGGATGGGCGCTACATTCTGTGGAACAAGCGCTACGCCGAAATCTACAAGGCCAGCGCCGATCAGTTCGAGCCCGGTGCGCGCATTCAAGACACGATGCGAATCGGCATCGCGCGGGGCGACTACCCGGAAGCAGTCGGCCGCGAAGAGGAATGGATCGACGAACGCCTGCAGCGGATGTTCAATCCGGGGCCGAGCCACGAGCAGGTGCTGGCCGACGGCCGCTGCATCCAGATCGAAGAACGTACCACCTCCGACGGCGGCATCATCGGTCTGCGCGTCGACATCACCGAGCTGAAGCAGCGCGAAGCATCGTTCCGGTTGATGTTCGACAGCAATCCGGTGCCGATGATCGTCTGTGAACTGAACGACGAGCGCATTCTTGCGGTCAACGACGCGGCGGTGGAGCACTATGGCTACTCGCCCACCGAGTTCGCGTCGCTGAACATCCGCCGGCTGCAGGCGTTCGAGACCGAGCTGCCCTGGGCCGGCGACCACACGCGCGAGGAGCGCACCGCCAAGACCTGGAAGCACGTCAAGGCCGACGGCTCGCTGATCGACCTGGCGATCTACTCGCGTCAGCTCACCTACAATGGCGAGCCGGCGGTACTGCTGGCGCTGATGGATATCACCGAGCGCAAGCGCGCCGAAATGCGGCTCGCCTTCATGGCGCATCACGACGGGCTCACCGGGCTGCCGAACCGCAATTCGCTGCGCAAGCGGCTGGACGAGCTGTTGATCCAGACCCGCCGCACCGGCGAGAAGATCGCGGTTCTGTTCGTCGGCATCGACAATTTCAAGGCGGTCAACGACACGCTCGGCCACGCGATCGGCGACAAGCTGTTGCGGGGCGTTGCCCGCCGACTGCGCTCGACGCTCCGCGAGGAAGATCCGCTGGCGCGGCTCAACTCCGACGAATTCGCGGTGGTTCAGACGGGTATCAAGCGGCCCGAGGACATCGTGCTGCTCGCCAAGCGGCTGCTGCATGCGATCGCCGAACCCTATCTGCTGCAGGGCCACTCGGTCGTCGTCGGCGCCAGTATCGGCATCGCGGTGGCGCCCGGCGACGGCGACGATTCCGAAAAGCTGCTGATGAACGCCGACATGGCGTTGTCGCGCGCCAAGAAGGACACCCGCGGCACCTTCAGCTTCTTCGAAGTGGGGATGGACGCACGGGCTCAGGCTCGCCGCAAGATCGAGACCGATCTGCGCGCAGCGCTGCAGCATGAAGTGCTGCGCCCGTATTATCAGCCGCTGGTCCGCCTCACCGACGGCCGCATCACCGGCAGCGAAGCTCTCGTGCGTTGGCCGCATCCGGAGCGCGGCATGATCTCGCCGGCGGAGTTCATTCCGGTCGCCGAGGACACCGGCCTGATCAACGCCATCGGCGCGCAGGTCCTGCGGTCGGCCTGTATGGACGCCGCGCACTGGCCCGACGACGTCCGCGTCGCCGTGAATTTATCGCCGCTGCAATTCCGTGTCGGCAATCTGCTCTCGGTCGTGATGGACGCGCTGAAGCAATCCGGCCTGCCGCCGCGGCGGCTCGAGCTGGAAATCACCGAGACGCTGCTGCTCGATAAGAGCAGCCAGGTGTTGGCGACGCTGCATGCGCTCCGCGCGCTCGGGGTGCGGATCTCGATGGACGATTTCGGCACCGGCTACTCGTCGCTCAGCTACTTGCGCAGCTTCCCGTTCGACAAGATCAAGATCGATCAGTCGTTCGTCCGCGGGCTGTGCGACAACCGTGAGTCTCAGGCGATCGTGCGTTCGATCATCAGCCTCGGCACCGGTCTCGGCGTCACCATTACGGCCGAGGGCGTCGAGAGCGAGGGGGAGCTGAGCTGGCTGCGCGCCGAAGGCTGTCAGGAAGCGCAGGGATTCCTGTTCAGTCAGGCGCGTCCGAACGCGGAAATCACCGGGCTGCTCGAACTGCAGCAGAGCGGCGCGCCCGCCGGCGCGCAGTTCGCGATGGGGTCGGCGCGGGTAGCGTAAGCGTCGCGCCGCGGACTATTTGGACTGGGCGCCGAGCCCCAGCGCATCCGCCATCACCCGGAACACGTCGGCGTTCTCCACCCAGCCGCGAACGCGGTCGCTTCCCGGGCCCGCGGCGGTCAGGATCGCGTCCTCGCCGGAATGACGCTGAGCTACTATCAGCCCTTGTCGTTTTCCAGCTGCGGGATCGGGGTGCCTTCGCCGGACGACAGCAGGCCGGTCTTGGCGTAGAGGCCGAGCTTGGCGCGGGTGTCGGTGATGTCGAGGTTGCGCATGGTGAGCTGGCCGATGCGGTCCGCCGGCGTGAACGGCGCGTCCTCGACCTTCTCCATGCTCAGCCGCTCCGGCGCATAGGTCAGGTTCGGGCTCTGGGTGTTCATGATCGAGTAGTCGTTGCCGCGGCGCAGCTCCAGCGTCACTTCGCCGGTGACGGCGCGGGCGACCCAGCGCTGCGCGGTCTCGCGCAGCATCAGCGCCTGCGAGTCGAACCAGCGGCCCTGATACAACAGCCGGCCGAGCTTCATGCCGTTGATGCGGTACTGCTCGATGGTGTCTTCGTTGTGAATGCCGGTGACCAGCCGCTCATAGGCGATGTGCAGCAGCGCCATGCCGGGCGCTTCATAGATGCCACGGCTCTTGGCTTCGATGATGCGGTTTTCGATCTGATCGCTCATGCCGAGGCCATGGCGGCCGCCGATGGCATTGGCTTCGTAGAACATCGCGACCGGATCCGTGAAGGTCTGGCCATTGAGCGCGACCGGCTGGCCTTCCTCGAACCGCACCGTGACCGCCTCGGCCTTGACCGCGCAATCGTCGCGCCAGAACGGAACGCCCATGATCGGGTTGACGATCTTGATGCCGCTGTCGAGGTGTTCGAGATCCTTGGCCTCGTGGGTGGCGCCGAGCAGGTTGCTGTCGGTCGAATACGCCTTCTCGGCGCTCATCTTGTAGGCGAAGCCGTGCGAGGTCATGAACGCCGACATCTCGGCGCGGCCGCCGAGTTCGTCGATGAACTGCTGGTCGAGCCAGGGCTTGTAGATCCGCAACGCAGGGTTGGTCAGCAGGCCGTAGCGGTAGAACCGCTCGATGTCGTTGCCCTTGTAGGTCGAGCCGTCGCCCCAGATGTTGACGCCGTCTTCCTTCATCGCCGACACCAGCATGGTGCCGGTGACGGCGCGTCCGAGCGGGGTGGTGTTGAAATACGCGATGCCGCCGGTCGAGACGTGGAAGGCGCCGGCCTGGATCGCCGCGATGCCTTCGTGCACTAGCTGGGTGCGGCAATCGACCAGCCGGGCCTTCTCGGCGCCGAATTCCATCGCCTTGCGCGGGATCGCGTCGTAGTCCGCCTCGTCGGGCTGGCCGAGGTTCGCCGTATAGGCGAACACCTTGGCGCCCTTCTGCTTCATCCACAGCAGCGCCGCGCTGGTATCGAGACCCCCTGAGAAAGCGATGCCGACGTTTTCGCCCTTGGGCAGGCTTTTCAAGATCGTAGTCATTGGAAGTCCCAATCGGTTGAAGCAGTTGCGGTTGCTGCGCGCATACCAAACTTCGCGGCCAGCGGCACGCGTTTAATCGCGGCGGAGGTGCGGATGCGGCTCAGGCGGCCGGCGCCGGGCCGATGTCCTGGCCGCGCCATTTCTTCAGCCGCAGCCGGTACAGCGGCCAGAACGCGCGGGTCAGCGCCGCGTCGATTGCCTCGTCCGAGGTCCGGCTCCAGGCCCAGCGGTAGATCAGTGCGTAAAGCAGCCAGATCACCAGGAAGGTGACGAGGCCGGCGATCGCGACGTCCGTGAAGAAGTGCCCGCCGAACGCCATCCGCAGCCCGCTGGTGACGGTGCCGAAGGTGAAGGCCGCCGCATAGGCGTAAGGGCGCACCGCCGGCGGGGTCAGGGCCGCGGGCGCGAAGGTCCAATAGGCGGTGGCGCCCTCGCCGGAGAAGAACGAGCAGTTCTTCGGGCAGGCGCCGGAATTGTCCCACCACGCCTTGAACTGCCACGGGCCGTTGAATTCGGTCACCGCGGCCGGCCGCGGCCGGCCCCAATGGCTCTTGAAGGTCATGTTGGTGAGGACGCCGGCCGACAGCGTGATGCTGATCAGCAGAAACGCGACCGTGCGGCCCGGCATCACCAGCGGCCGGTCCGGGCGGATCATCTTGTAGACCAGCGCGAAGATCGACGGTGCCGCGATCGCCCAGGCGATCCACATCGCAAAGTCGCGGGCGAATTCGAGGTCCGGCATCGCGCGCAGCGGGAAGGTCTTGGCGACAGGGTCGTAGAACAGCCCCGCGAGCCAGAGATCGAGCTCCGGAAACAGCCCGAAAGTCAGCCCAATGACGGCGAACAGCGCCAGCGCGATGAGAAGTCCGTTACGATTCATGGCGCGCGATTTACCGGAGGCGGTGCGGGTTGGGAAGGCGGCAATGGCGCGCGCCGGCGGGGCGGATCGCGCCAAGCGCCGGCGTTGCGGCCGGCGACCAGCCAATACACCATGCCGCCGACGATGCCGGCCCCGGTCATGATTTCGAGGTGGCGGCGGATGATGCCGTCGAAATGCAGGGTCGCCGGATCGAACGGCACCAGGCCGAGATAGCACGCGACCCCGACCAGCGCGCCGCCGATCGCATAGGCCAGCGCGCTGCGGATCGAGAACGCCTCGGTGATCAGTACCACCACCAGCGCCGGCAGCAGCGCGAAGCCGGACACGAAGATGAAGCCGAAGCCCATGATGATGTTGAGGGCGTCGGGGTCGATCGGCCCGTCGGCGATCTGGCTGAGCTCCGGAAACAGCAGCATCCCGACCACCACCATACCGGCGGCGATCGAGGCGAACAGAAAGCCGATCGCGATCACGAACAGGCGGCCGATCAACGCCATCAGCGGGTCGCTCCGGAAGATTGCTGCGCCGCCATCCGCGCCCTGGTGTCGGTGTCGAGTTCGGCGCGGATGGTTCGGAGCAGGGGGTGCACCGCGGTCTGCCTGGTGCCGTAGTCGAGATTGAACGCGTAGTCGAACTCGGCCGGGTTGAGACCCTGCGTGTGCTGCAGGATGGTTTCGAGCTTATCGAGCCCTTTGGCGAGCCGCCCTTCCGGCGAGGCTCCGGTCTCGTAATCGTGCCACAGAGCCAGAATCTCAGCGCGGCGCCTGTCGTCGAGCGGCTGCGTCAGAGTTTCGATATCGGCGCGCTCCCGTGCGGCTCTGTCGTCGCCCTCCACTTGTGCGACCGCAGGAACGTCGCCGTGCAGGGCTTCGCCGAGATCGTGGACGATGCAGATCTTCAACAGGCGCGCCACATCGATATCGCCGAGCCCGTCGGCCAGCAGCATCGCCATCAGGCACAGACGCCAGGTGTGTTCGGCGGTGCTCTCGGGGCGGCCGGTGGACGTGTAGCCGCTGCGGATCACGCTCTTGAGGCGTTCGGCTTCGCGCAGGAAGGCCAGCACGCCCTTGATCTCGTCGGCGGGCAGCATGGATCAGTCCGTCATCGCCATCGCGCGCAGCGCGTTGCGTTCGCGCACCGAGAGTTTTTCGGTCTCGGATTTGAGCTGGCCGCAGGCGGCCAGAATGTCGCGGCCGCGCGGGGTGCGGACCGGCGACGAGTAGCCGGCGTTGAAGATGTACTCGGAGAACTTCTCGATCTGGTCCCAGTCCGAGCACTCGTATTTCGAGCCCGGCCAGGGGTTGAACGGGATCAGATTGATCTTGGCCGGAATGCCCTTGAGCAGCTGCACCAGACGCCGCGCATCGTCGAGCGAGTCGTTGACGCCCTTCAGCATCACATATTCGAAGGTGATGCGGCGCGCATTCGACGCGCCCGGATAGTCGCGGCAGGCCTGCAGCAATTCCTTCAGCGGATATTTGCGGTTCAGCGGCACCAGCTCGTCGCGGAGTTCGTCGCGCACCGCGTGCAGCGAGATCGCCAGCATCACGCCGATCTCGTCCCCGGTACGCTTGATGTTCGGCACCACGCCGGAGGTCGACAGCGTGATCCGTCGCCGCGAGATGCCGATGCCCTCGTTGTCGGAGACGATCAGCAGCGCGTCGCGCACCGCGTCGAAATTGTACAGCGGCTCGCCCATCCCCATCATCACGATGTTGGTGATCAGGCGGTTGCCGTTCGGAGTCTCGCGGTCGATCCAGTCACCGAGCCGGTCGCGCGCCACCATCACCTGGCCGACGATCTCGCCGGCGGTCAGGTTCCGCACCAGCCGCTGCGTGCCGGTATGGCAGAACGAACAGTTGAGGGTGCAGCCGACCTGGCTGGAGACGCACAGCGTGCCGCGATCGGTTTCCGGGATGTAGACGCACTCGACCTCGTGGGCCTTCTGGCCGTCGCCGCCGCTCGGCAGCCGCAGCAGCCATTTGCGGGTGCCGTCGGCGGAAATCTGTTCGGCCACCACTTCGGGCCGGTCGACAGTGAGATGCTCCGCCAGCGTCGCCCGCATCTCCTTGGAAACGTTGGTCATTTCGGAGAAATCGCGAGCGCCCCGGACATACAACCAGTGCCACAGCTGCTGCGCCCGCATCTTGCGCTGGGGCGGCGCCACGCCGATCTCGCCGAGCCGGTCGCACAATTGCGCCCGCGACAGGCCGATCAGCGACGGCTTGGCCGGCGGCACATAGGTTTCCAGCGGTGTCTTCTCGACCAGGGCCGAGGCTGCAGAAGGCGTCATCGCATCACGTCAGGTTGTCGGCCGGCCGTTCAGCGCCGGGCATGCAGGGCGGGCGAAAGTCGCAGGTCGCCGTGCATATAGGAACCCGCCACCCGGTTGTCGCCGGCCGGCGGGGTCGTGTCTGGCGGAATGCTTTACCGAACGGGACGGCCGTCCTCAATAGCGACGGCCGCGGGGGCAGCGGCTCAGCCGCCGCAGGCCTGCGCCACCTTGTCGAGCGCCTGAGACAGGCCCTTCAGCGAGAACACGTCGGTGCTGGCGGTTCCCTTGGCGGACACACCCTTCACGGTGATCTCGGCGCCTTTGCGCATCGCCTCGACCAGGCGGTCCTCCTCGGCGGCATTCTTGATCCAGATGCCGTCGCCCTGCGTGTACATGGCGAACGAGCTGCCGGCGACCTCGATGGCCGATTCCGAGCCCGGCTTCAGCGGATAGCCGACCATCACCGACACCTCATTGACGACCTTTTCGGCCGGCCGGGTCGAGATGAACGCATAAGCAGGATCACGCGGCCGGTTCGGCGGTGTGGTCTTGGACGACGACGGCTTGGCCAGCGCAAAGCACACTTTCTTGCCGCCCGGCGAGGCGGTGTAGGCGCCCCAACTGCCGAACTGGCCGATCAGGGTCGGTTCGGCACCGCTCGAAGCCGATGCCGGCGTCGCACCCGATTTGCTCCGCGCATCTCGCGCGTGCGCCGCGTCGGTCGCAGCAACCATCAACGGACCCGCCAGAGCGGCAATCAGCATTCGCCTCAAGATCATGGGCAAGTCTGGTCCCTCATTATTGTGACTGCAACATGGCTCGCGAGGCTCGCCTGTTCACGCTGCCCGGAATAGCCGGGATGGCCGATTCTGTGAAGGCGCCAAAGCGCTGATCATCATCCTCCAACGGGTCGTATGTATATGGTGTACAATCAGGATTTGGCGCGCGCCGCGCGATGAGCGCTCCACTGCTGATCACTCCACTGCAACAGATCTTCGGCGCCGGACGCGCGCAGATGCGCGCCGCCATCCTGCACCACCATCTCGCCGGTGATGTAGCCGGCCTGATCCGAAATCAGGAAGCTGGCGAGGTTGGTCAGCTCGTCGTGATGACCGACCCGGCCGAGCGGCACACGCGCGGCCGGATCGGCGGCTCGCCCGTCCGGCTGCAACTGTGCGGTCGCGCCCGCCGTCGGAAATGCGCCGGGCGCGATCGCGACCAGGCGAATGCGCTTCGGGCCCCATTCGACCGCAAGGCTCTTGGTCATCGCCAGCACGGCGGACTTCGCCATCGCCGACGGCACCGTGAAGGCGCGCCCGGTGATCGTCGAGGTGGACAGGATACTGAGCACCACACCCGCGCGTCCGTCATCGATCCAGCGACGCCCCGCGCCGAGCGTGCAGTACATCGCGCCGTGCAGCGTCGGCGCCAGGATCGCATCGGCTGCGCGGGCGGAGAGCCGATCGGTCTGCGCGATGAAGGTCGCGGCCGCGTTGTTGACCAGCACATCGAGCGGCGCTCTGTTCCAGATCTCGTCGAGCATCGCCTCGACGGCTTGCGCATCGCGCACGTCGCAAACGATCGTGTCGACTTCGCCGCCGTGCGAGCGCAATCGCTCCGCGGTCTGCTGCAATACCTCGGCGCGCCGCCCGCATAGCACCAGCGACGCTCCGAGTGCGGCAAATCGCGCCGCCATCGCGGCGCCGAGTCCGGAGCCGCCCCCGGTAATCAAGATTCGTTTCCCCGCCAGCAGACCGGCTTCGAACATCGCGCGCCTCCTTGATTAACCGCGAAGCGGAATTGGTGCGGAATTAGTTCCGCATGCTGCGTCATGCCCGGACTTGATCCGGGCATCCATCACCTTTCGAGAACGGATGGATTGCAGGGTCAAGCCCGGCAATGACGACGCGGCAGAACGCCCGGCCCGAATCCGATTGTCCCGCGCGTGCAAATCCGGCAGAACGGCAGGCAATCACAAACCTCGTACCTGGGTGGATACATGAAGGCCATTCTCTGCCAGCAATATTGCGGTCCCGACGATCTCGACTATGCCGAGGTTCCTGATCCGGTCCCCGGCCCGGGCGAAGCGGTGATCGCCATCAAGGCGGCGGCGCTGAACTTCTTCGACATCCTGATGATCCAGGGCAAGTACCAGATCAAGCCGCCGTTCCCGTTCTCTCCGGGTGCGGAAGTCGCGGGCGTGATCGAGAGCGTCGGTGAGGGCGTCACCGACCTGAAGCCCGGCGACCGCGTCGCCGCGTCCTGCGGCCACAATGGCGCGCGCGAAAAGATCGCGCTGCCGGCCGCCTCGATCGTCAAGATCCCCGACAATCTCGATTACGACCGCGCCGCCGGCATCTTCATCATCTACGGCACCGCCCTGCATGCGCTGGAAGACCGCGCCAGCCCGAAGCCGGGCGAGACACTCGCGGTGCTCGGCGCTGCCGGCGGCACCGGCCTTGCGGCGTGCGAGCTCGGCAAGCTGATGGGCCTCAAGGTCATCGCCTGCGCCTCCTCGGACGAGAAGCTCGAATTCGCCAAGCAGCACGGCGCCGAGCTGACACTGAACTACGCGAAGGAAGATCTGAAAGAGGGGCTGAAGAAACTCACCGGCGGCAAGGGCGTCGACATCGTGTTCGACCCGGTCGGCGGGAGTTACGCCGAGGCCGCGCTGCGATCGATCGCCTGGGAAGGCCGCTTCCTGGTGATCGGCTTTGCGGCCGGCGACATTCCGAAGATGCCGCTCAACCTCGCGCTGCTGAAAGGCTGCGACATCCGCGGCGTGTTCTGGGGCGCGTGGACGCGGATCAATCCGGAGAAGAACCGCGCCAATCTCGAGAAGCTGGTCAAGTGGGCGGCCGAGGGCAAGATCTCGTCGCACGTCGACCGCACCTTCCCGCTGGCGCAGACCGCCGACGCCCTGAAGGTCCTCGCCGGCCGTCAGGCGATGGGCAAGGTGATCCTGCATCCGTAAGTAACAGCAGGCCGGAGTGGTTCTGTTTTTGATGGAATCAGGACCGCGCTGTCTCTCGGGTCGCAGCTGACAGAACCTCATGGTGAGGAGGCGCGAAGCGCCGTCTCGAACCATGCGCCGCAAGCCCTGCGGCTCCTCATCCTTCGAGACGCCCGGCTTCGCCGGGCTCCTCAGGATGAGGACTTGAGTGCGCTTGGAAAGGCCAAGTCCGCTTCGATCAGTCGATGAAGCCTCTGGTCGGGGCGGGCTACGCGGACCCACCTGTCGACCTACGCAGGTGTCAGCTCCGGCATCGCCGCCACGGTAGGCTTGCTGCTACCGATCACCTCGCTCGCCAGCAGTCCCGGCAGCAGGGCTTCTGCGGCTTCGGCACCTGATATCACCACCGCCTCGATCCCGGCACCGATATTGCCGCCGCCGGCGATCACCAGATTGCGCAGCGGCGACTTCGAGCCTTTGAGCTGGCCGGCGCGCGACATGCCGTAGATCGACCCGAAGCTGGCCCAATCGTAGCGGGCGTAAGTCACTGGGCTCGCGTCGGTGCGATACACGATGTGCTGCGACAGGTTCGGGATCACGGTTTCGGCCGCTGCGATCATGCGGTCGCCGAGCTCCTGCTTGCGGCGCAGATAAGCCTCCGAATGACGCCAGGACTTCCAATCGCGTTCGGGTTCGGGCGGGAACCAGCTCTTCGCCTCCGCATGCGGCACCAGATGAATCAGCGACAGGATCGAGTGCCCGGCCGGCGCCGCCGCTGGATCGAGCTTCGACATCATCGCCAGTCCAACCTGCATCGGCGTATGCACATGCACGCACGGGCGAATGTCAGGCACACAGTCGAGGCCGAGATGTACGCTGAAGCAGGAATTCGCCGGCGCCGCCTCGGTGATCCAGCGACGGGCGTCCCGTGGCAATGCCTCGCTCGGGATGAGATCGAGCAGCGTGTGCTTCAGGTCTGCGTTGGAGATCACGGCGCTGGCTCGCACCGTCGTCCCGTTGCCCAGTACGACGCCGGCGGCTGCGCCGTTCTCTACCAGAATCCGCGCCACCGGAGTTTTCAGCCGCACCTCACCGCCGCGATCTTCGATTGCCGCGACCATCGCGTCCGAGACCACGCTCGAGCCACCGCGCGGATAGTAGCCGCCATGGAAGTAATAGCCGAAGATTGGCACCATCCGGGCGCAGGTCGGCGGCTCGCTGCCATCGCCGATATAGCCGGCGAGGCCGTTGATGAACGCCACCGCCGCGGGGTCCTGGACATGCGCCGCGACCAGGTCGGCGAACGGCCGGTTCATCCAGCGATAAGCGTGCGGGTGATTGCGCGGAAATGCCAGCAGCTCATCGATGCTCGACGGCATCCCGGGCACGCCGCCGCGGCCGGCTGCGGTTGCGAACATGTCGTCGAAGATCGCCTTGATCTCGTCGAACAGCGCCGTGAGTCCGGTGGCGCTGGCGGGAAACCGCTCGCCAAGCAGCCGGACGTAGTCGCGCCAGTCCGGCGGCACGTCGATCGCGCCGCTTGCAGTGTGGAAGCTGTGCGTCACCCGCTCCCAAACGATGCGATCGGCGACGCCGAGGCGCCGCAACAGCGTGGCGAACGGCCCGCCCGGCTGCACGCCGGAGAAGTCGTGCGGTCCGGCGTCGAAACGGTACAGAACCGGCCGGCCCTGATGATGCGCCTTGCGCAAGTAAGTATGGCAATAGCCGCCGGCGACGACGTGCTGCTCGAAGACTTTCACGCGCAGTCCGGCGTCGGCGAGCAGCGCCGCGGCGGTGAGGCCGCCAATGCCGGCGCCAATGATCACCACGTCGCAGTCCTGCGTTTCCGACCGTGTGAAGGCCGGCGCCGGCCAGCGGTGGCTCTCGCGCGCCGCCGCCATCCGGTTCAGGATCAGGTGAATCGCCGCCTTCGGTCCGAAGATCGAGATCAGTGCTCCGATGGTGACGATCGCCGTGATGACCTCGGCTGGCGCGCCGGCATAGCGGCAGGCGGCAATCGCGGCGAACAGCACCGCCCACAGGCCGGTGATGGCGGCGTTGACGACGAAGAACTGCGGCGTCTCGGCATTGTCCGGATGGGCGGCGCGCGAATAATCCGAGGTCCATGGCCGTCGCGCTGCCAGGCTGAAGGCACTGATCGTTGCGAGCCCGGCGAACGACAGCCACAGCGCGTTTCCGGCGGCAATACCCGGCGCGACCAGCTGCAGCGCTGCGAGAGCCGCGAACAGCACCAGCCCGCCGGCTTCGAGCACGAACAGTTCGCGTCGATACGCCCGCCAGACATTGCCCGCGAGCGACAGTCCGAGACCGAGCCAGATCGCCCACGAGGGCTGATGGAGCGCCAGCAGCGCCCAAAACACCGCAAACGGAACCAGGACCAGCTTCACCGTCAGGAAGGTCACCATGGCTGCCTCCGAGCCTCCGGTCCGGCGAGCCGTTGCGGCGTTGACGTCGCCCCAGACTGCGGTACCATTCGGTACCAAACCCTAGCACATCTGGTACCAATTGGTACCAGAATCTACGCCTCTCTCGGATCGGCCCCTAAGCGATGGACGAACAACAACAAAATATCGCCGACCCGCGCCGGGCGGCGATCCTCCAGGCGGCGTTCGAGGTGTTCGTCGAGAAGGGATTCGATGCCGCGACCACGGCCGAGATCGTGCGCCGCGCCCGGACCTCGAAACGAACCCTGTACGAGTTCTTCGCCAGCAAGCAGGAGATCCTGACCGCGCTGGTGCGCTACGGCGCCGCCAAAATGCAGCCCTCGCCCGCGCTGCCGGAGCCCCAAAACAAAGCCCAATTCCTGGCGGTGCTGGGGCAGTTCGGACGGGTCTTCCTTGGCGAGCTGCTGCACCCCGAGCGCACCGCGATGTACCGGCTCGCGATTGCCGAGGCGGGGCGAGGCGGAGGATCGATCGCACGCGAGCTGGAAGCCACCGGCCGGGCTCCGGTGACTCAGGCGATCACGCGCTTCTTTGAGCAGGCCGCGAGCCGCGGCATCATCAGCGGCGACCAGACCGCGATGCTGATCAGCGTGTTCTTCTCAGTCCTGGTCGGTATGACGCCGCTGCAGGCTCTGCTGGCCGCGCCGCCGATCGGCTCCGACGCAATGGCGCAGCGCGCGGCGCTGGCCACACAGGTGCTGGCACGAATGATGGAGCCGGCGTGAGGCGCAGGGCGAAGCGTCGTTACGCCTCGTCCTGCAACTCGCGCTGCATCGCGGCGCGCGCAGCTTCGCGATGCGCCGGCGTGATGTTGCTGGCGACCATCCGCAGCGCGGTGGCGAGGATCGCGGCGTCGTCGGTGAAGCCGAGCACCGGGAGGATGTCGGGTACGAAATCGAACGGCAGGATGAAGTACGCGATCGCGCCGAGCAGCGCGATCTGAACATGCCGCGGCGTCTGACGATCGAACGCGCAGTAATAGGCGGCCAGAATGTCCTCGACGAACGGCAGCCGAACCGCGACGCTCCGGATCTTGCGCCAGAACCGCCGGCGCACCTGCTCAGGATCTCGCGCGAGCCTGTCGGCAGGTTCGAACCCCACGCTGTGATCAGTCGTCATCGAAGCACTCCCGCGCGCGGCGGATTGGTTTGCTGGTCACTCCCGATTTGGTGATCTCAGGCGGCTCTCGCAAGCCCAGGCGTCATTTGCCGTCGCGAGGCTCCGCGAACGCGTCCATCGCTTTGGCAAGATCGATGTCGCGTTGCGTCAGTCCCCCTGCGTCGTGTGTCGTCAGCACAACCTCGACGGTGCGGTAAACGTTGCGCCATTCCGGATGGTGATCGGCCTTCTCGGCGGCGAGTGCCACGCGGGTCATGAAGCCGAACGCCTCGCTGAAATCCTTGAACTGATAGCTGCGGCCGATTGCCTCGCGGCCCTCGAGCGCGCGCCAGCCGGTAAGTTCCCGCAGTGCCGCGTCACGTTCCGTCGCCGATAATCGCTTCATGCCGCTCTCCCGCTGTGGCTTGCCGGCCGCTTCGACCATAATGCAGCCAAACGGCTCCGCTAGCGAGGCAGTTCAAGTGGCGGAACTGCATCCGCCGCGGGGAACTGCTGGTCGGGATGGATTCGGATCGCGGATGAGCAGCACGCAGCGATGGTCACGGTGGGCCGGCGGTTCCAATTCGATGGAGACCATGTCTCCACGCTCCCCATGGCGAAGGATGCTGCTGATCGTGCTGGCCACCGTCCTGGCGCTCGTCGGCGTCGGCAGTGCCGGCTACTATTTCGCGATGCGCCCGGTGACGCTGAAGATCGCGGTCGGGCCACAGGCCGGCGACGACTACAAGCTGATCCAGGCGCTCGCCCAGGTGTTCGCGCGCGAGCACAACACCGTCCGGCTGCGGCCGGTGGTCACCGACAGCCCGGCCGCCAGCGCGCTCGCACTGAAGTCCGGTACCGTCGACCTCGCGGTCATCCGCGGGGACTTGCCGGTGCCGAAGGTGGCCCAGTCGGTGGCTGTGCTGCACAAGAACGTCGCGGTGTTGTGGGCGCCGGCCAGCGCGGCGCCGAAGGGCAAGCGTAAGGCCGGCAAGAATGCCGGCATCGCCGGGATCACCGATCTTGCCGGCAAGCGTGTCGGCGTGATCGGCCGCACCGAAGCCAATGCCGGGCTGCTCAACGTGATTCTGCAGCAATACGGCGTCGATCCGGCCAAGGTGCAGGTGCTTTCGCTGCTGGTGACCGATGTGGCGGAGGCGGTTCGCACCGGCAAGGTCGATGCACTGCTGGCCGCCGGCCCGCTCAACAGCAAGATCATCGGCGAAGCCGTGACGGCGACGGCGCACACCGGCCGCGAGCCGGTGTTTTTGTCGATCGAATCCTCCGAGGCGCTTGCGGCCAATCACCCCTCCTACGAGGCGGCGACGATTCCGGCCGGTGTGTTCGGTGGCGCGCCGGCGCGCCCGGACAGCGAGGTCAAGACCGTCAGTTTCTCGCACTACATCGTCGCCCGTGAGGGAGCGTCCGACACCACGATCGCCACCCTGACCGAGCAATTGTTCACCGCGCGTCAGATCGTGATGGGCGAAGTGCCGCTGGCGGCCAAGATCGAGACGCCCGACACCGACAAGGATGCGGTGATTCCGGTGCAGCCGGGCGCGGCCGCCTATGTGGACGGTGAAGAGAAGACCTTCCTCGATCGTTACAGCGATCTGATCTGGTTCTCGCTGATGGGACTGTCGCTGATGGGCTCGGCCGGCGCCTGGTTCGCCAGCTTCCTGCGCAAGGACGAGCGCAACAACACGGTGTCGCAGCGTGAGCGGCTGCTCGACATGCTGGCGACAGCACGTCGCTGCAATTCGGCCGAGGAGCTGGATGCGATGCAGACCGAGGCCGATGCGATTCTGCGTGATACCCTCAATGCCTACGAGAATGGGGCGATCGACAGCGCGGCGCTGACCGCCTTCAGCATCGCGCTGGAGCAGTTCCACAACGCCGTCGCCGACCGCAAGCTTCTGCTGGTCGAGGTCTCACCGCTGCCGCCGGTGCGTGGCGCCCGGCCGCAGGCGGTATAAGCTTCAGGCTCAACGCACCAGCCGCCGCCAGCCGATCACCACGCCGCTGATCGAAATCACGAGGCCGGCGAGCGACAGCCCGATCACCACAAGGTCCCATGCCGGCCGATAGGCCAGCAGTACGGGAAAGTCGAAGCTGTGTGGCGCGTTGAACAGCCAGCGATAGCTGCGCGCGCTGGCGTCGCTGCGTCCGATAAGTTCGCCGGTGGCGGGATCGATGTGAAACCACGTCGAGGCCGGGTCGTCGAACCCGACCCGCAGCACCGGCAGCACGCGCTGGCGATGGTGCTGATACCAATAGGCGTCGTAGTGATCGAGCAGCTCCTGCAGCACCATGTTGGCGCCTGGAAGCGACTGCGCAGCCGCTGTCACGATCGTCTCTTCCGGCAGCCGCCTGGGCGTGCCGTCTTCGGGATCGGCGACTGTCTGTCGCCCATCGCGATGCCCCAGCAGCATCAGCGGCGTGCCGCCGATCCAGACGAAGCGAGCCTCGACCACGCCGGGCCTTGCGGTCGCCGGCAGCCGGCCCGCGACTGTCGGAGCATCGTGGCCGGCATAGCGCTGCAGCATGTCGCGGCTCTCGCCGCGGCGGGCGAAGGCTTCGCCCGGATTCATCGACAGCCAGCCCGAGGCCATCCAGGTCAGTACCACCACGCCGCCGATCAGCCCGGTGATGTGGTGCCAGGCCATCCAGCCGCGATACGGCGTGATCCGGCCCGACGCGTAGCGCCGCCGCAGCCCGGCGCGGAGCAGTCCGATCCATAGGCCGCTCGCTGCGACCAGCATCAGCACGCCCGAGACCCACAGCACCACCTGCCGCCACAGCGGGCCGTCCTGGCGCAGCACCGTGAAGTAGATCCAGTGCGGGATCGCGCCGAACCAATTCCAGATCCGTTCCTGCCGCGAGGTGTCCAGCACGATCTCGCCGCCGCGGGAGGCGACATAGAGTTCGGTGCCGGCGGCATCGCCGAGCCCGATCAGGTACAGCGGCCTGAACGAATCGTAGCGCGCGGTTACGCTCCATTGGTCGCGATCGACTGTCTCGATCAGCCGCGGCGCAGCGGCGGCCGGGTGATGCCGCGCGATCCTCAGCGCCTGATCGGCGCCGACCTGATCGATCTGGCGGCCATCGATCGCCGACACCGTGGTGCGCTGACCTCGCCAGTCCAGCAGCCGGTACACCGGCTCGGTATCGAGCATCACCAGCCGCAGCTCGCGCGGATAGTGCGTCACGCCGGCCGCCTGCATCGCCTGGTCGGGCGACAGCGCGACGTGCTGCCAGGCGAGGTCGGGCAACGCCGCCCAGCGCTCTTCTTTGTCGTAATGCGGAAACGCGACGTACATCATCACCACGCCGGAGATGAACCACATCGCGAACAGCAGACACCCGGCGATGCCGAGCCAGCGGTGGCCGAGATACAGCCACCGCTTCGCGCGCCTGACGACGCTTTGCATCGCCTTAGAACTTCACGTTGTAGGATAGTTCCGCGGTGCGCGGCATGCCGAGGATCCACTGCGACGTGCCGCCGGAGGTCGCGTAGACGGTGTCGAACAGATTGTAGACCCGCAACGCAAAGGTCTGCCGGCTGTCCGGCTTCCACATCAAACCGGCATTCACCACATTATAGGCCGGCCGCACCAGGGTGTTGGCGTTGTCGGCCCAGGTGTCGCCGACGAGCTGGATGCCGGCATTGGCCGACCAGCCCGGCGCGAACGCCCAGGTCGCCCAGATGTTGCTGACCACCTGCGGCACGTTGGCCGGGACATTGCCGGCGTAGTTCACCGCCTGGCCGCCGACGACTTGAGTGAAGTCGTCGTATTTGGCCCGCAGCCACGCGACGTTGGCGTCGAGCCGGATCGTCTCGGTGACCTTGAGGCCGGCCGAGGCTTCGATGCCGCGCGAGGATTGCTGGCCGATCTGCAGCGGATTGGTGTTGGCGGGGTTCTGCGGATCGCGCGCCAGCAGGTTGTTCTTGACGATCTGATACGCCGCCAGCGTCCACTCGGCGCGGCCGCCGGCGAGCTGCTGCTTGATGCCGACCTCGACCTGCTTGCCGGTCGACAGCGCGAAGTCGCGGTACACGCCCGTCATGGTGATCAGGTTGGTGACCGGATCGACCGCGGTCGCATACTGGCCGTACAACGACAGATCCTGAATCGGATTGTACACCACGCCGACCCGCCAGCTCGGCGCCGAGTAGGTCTTCTCGAAACTGTTCGACGGGGTGAGGAAATCGGTGCGTTCGACGGTCGGATGATCGGAGCGGACGCCGCCGATCACCGAGAGCTGATCGGTCAGGCTGAGGCGGTTCTCGGCGAACAGACCGTATTGCGTCGTCTTGGTGTGGAAGCTCGGCCGGGTCGAGCTGACCCACAGGAAGTTGCCCGGATCGAAATTGTAGGGATTGACCGACGAACTGCCGGAATAGGGCGAGTTGTTGGTGTGGGTGAAGGCGATGCGGTTGACGTCGAAGCCGGCGACGAACTGGTTGGCCAGGCCGAACAGATGGCCCTTGAAGGTGGCGTCGAAGCGGTTGCCGACCTGCTCCTGGTCGTGGAAGATCTCGATATAGGAGCTGCGGTTGATGTTGCCGGTGGTCGGACTGAAGGCGTAGCTCTCGACGTCCTTCCAGTGCCGGTGGCTGCTGAGATAGTAGGTGACGTTCTTGACCGAAACGCCTTCGGCGACGTCCCACTCGGTCTTGAACTGAGTCCAGTTGTCGCGATAGCGGATGCTGGAGTCGCCGACATTGTAGTTCTTGAAACGCAGCGATTCGTCGATCCGGCCGTTCACCAGCGGGGTGCCGAAGTAACGCGACGGGCTGCGGTCGGCGTAGTCCTCGCTCAGCGTGAAGGCGAGATTGTCGGCCGCCTGCACCCGCACCGAGCCCGAGACCGCGACGTTCGACATCGTATCGCGATCGACCCAGCCGTCGGACATGTTGCCGATCGCCGCCAGCCGATAGGTCACGTTCGAATTGATCGGGCCGCCCGAGTCGACGGCGAGACGCCGCAGCAGGTTGGTATCCAGCGAGATCTCGGCCTCGTTGCGCTGCACGTCGAGCGGCTTCTTGGAGATCACGTTGATGGCGCCGCCGATCGCGCCTTCGCCGTACATCACCGAGGCCGGGCCGCGCAGCACTTCGATGCGCTGCGCCGTCCAGGTGTCGAACGGGAACGTCATGGTGCCGGAGCCGACATACATCCGGGTGCCGTCGTACAGCGACATCACCGTGCCGTTGCCGGTGAAGCCGCGGGTGGCGAAGGACAGGCCGCCATTGCCCGGCGCCGGGCTGGCGGTGAAGCCGGTGGCGTTCTGCGTCACCGCGTCGATGACGTTGTGCTGGCCGCGCTCGGCGATGGTCTCGGCGCGAATCACCTCGACGCTGGCCGGTGTCTGCAGCGGCGTCAGGCCGAGTCGGCTGCCGGTCGAGGACGGGGTGCCGAGGTTGAAGGTAGGGGCAGTCGCCGCGGTCGTCGTCGGCTGAGTGGGCGCGGGGGCGGGCGTCGCCATGGGACGCGCGGCGGCGCTGCGCTGGCGCGACGATCCGGCATTGGCGCTCGCGCGCGGCTTGGCGGCGCGCACGGTCTGGCCCTCGACCACAATCGGGTCGAGGCCGCGCGGATTGGCCGAGGCGGTTTGCGCCAGGCCGTCGACCGGCCAGAGCAGCGGAACGAGGGCGACGGAGGACAGCAGGCGACGATTGCACCCGAAAGGCAGAACGGCGGGAGTCATTTTCTTGGCTCGCGGCTAACGTGGCACGTCACCGCGAAACAGGTCTGCCGCAGCCTTCTTGCGGGCTACGGTTCGACACGCACCAGGACACCCCGCCCAATGTGTTCGCGTGTGACCACGACTGACGGCAGGTCTCCTGGCTCGCGGGTCGACGCCGTTCACCGCCTTCCCAGGACGAAAGCCCCAGTGGCGCGTGGTGAATGGCTCGCCGCTTACAGTTGCGGGGGCAGCCGCGGAATAGGACCCGAAGACCCGCACCGCGTTCCCTATTGATCCCTTTCGGGAACCGTCGCCGGTCACGGTATTGGAATGACGGCAACGCTGTCAATGAATCGAGACGAGAAGGTCCAACCAATCCAAGGGGCAACACCTGCACGACACATCCATCCGCACCCGCGACGATGATTGTTATGTTATAACATAACACATACTCGTCAAGGTCATTTGCTGTTCAAAGGCTGAGCCCGGGCCGCGGCCTTCGCCCAGCCCGCCCGAGATTCGGGCATCTGTGCACCCGCAACTGTCATTGTTATTTCGCGAATTCTGCGTATATTGCGTCGCAACGCGTGCTGGCGCCCGGTCCCGTTTGGCCGGGCCTGTTTTTTGCGATTGCAGATTGCGATTGCCCGGCGCGTTTCAGACACAGGCTGGCTGCGGTGCGTCCTTCGGCGATTCGCGCGGTGTGCCTGTGATCGCGCTGATCAGGCAACGCCCGCAGGACCGACAGAGAGCCATGAACCTCCGTAATATCGCTATTATCGCCCACGTCGACCACGGCAAGACCACTCTTGTCGACAAGCTGCTGCAGCAGTCCGGCACCTATCGCGACAACCAGCGCCAGGTCGAACGGGCGATGGACTCCAACGACCTCGAACGCGAGCGTGGCATCACCATTCTGGCGAAGTGCACCTCGGTGGTCTGGGGCGAAACCCACATCAACATCGTCGACACGCCTGGCCACGCCGACTTCGGCGGCGAGGTCGAGCGCATCCTGTCGATGGTCGACGGCGTGATCGTGCTGGTCGACGCTGCCGAAGGCCCGATGCCGCAGACCAAATTCGTGGTCGGCAAGGCGCTCAAGCTCGGCCTCAAGCCGATCGTCGCGATCAACAAGGTCGACCGCTCCGACGCCCGCGTCACCGAAGTGGTCAACGAGGTGTTCGACCTGTTCGCCGCGCTCGACGCCACCGACGAGCAGCTCGACTTCCCGATCCTGTACGGCTCCGGCAAGAACGGCTGGATGTCGGACAAGCCGGACGGCGATGCGAGCGAAGGCATGAAGCCGCTGTTCGAGCTGGTGCTCAAGCACGTTCACGCCCCGGTGGTGGAAGAAGGCCCGTTCCGTCTGCTCGGCACCATCCTCGAAGCCAACCCCTATCTCGGCCGCATCATCACCGGCCGCATCGCGTCGGGCTCGGTGAAGCCGAACCAGGCCGTCAAGGTGCTGTCGCGCGACGGCAAGCTGGTCGAGCAGGGTCGTATCAGCAAGATCCTCGCCTTCCGCGGCCTCGAGCGCGTGCCGCTCGATATCGCCGAAGCCGGTGACATCGTGGCGATCGCCGGCCTGACCAAGGGGACCGTCGCCGACACCTTCTGCGATCCGGCGGTCGATACTCCGATCCAGGCCCAGGCGATCGATCCGCCGACCGTGTCGATGTCGTTCATCGTCAACAACTCGCCGCTCGCCGGCACCGAAGGCGACAAGGTGACGAGCCGCCTGATCCGCGACCGCCTGCTCCGCGAGGCCGAGGGCAACGTCGCGCTGCGCGTCGTCGAATCCGCCGACAAGGACGCGATGGAAGTGTCGGGCCGCGGCGAATTGCAGCTCGCGATCCTGATCGAGAACATGCGCCGTGAAGGTTTCGAACTCAGCGTGTCGCGTCCGCGCGTCGTGCTGACCCGCGACGAGAACGGCCAGCTGCTCGAGCCGGTCGAGGAAGTCGTGATCGACGTCGACGAGGAATTCTCCGGCGTCGTCGTGCAGAAGATGAGCGAGCGCAAGGCCGAGATGATCGAGATGCGGCCCTCGGGCGGCAACCGTCTGCGCCTGGTGTTCTACGCGCCGACCCGCGGCCTGATCGGTTACCAGGGCGAACTGATGACCGACACCAAGGGCACGGCCATCATGAACCGGCTGTTCCACGACTACCTGCCGTATCGCGGCGAGATCCAGGGCCGCCGCAACGGCGTGCTGATCTCCAACGATCAGGGCGAGGCGGTCGCCTATGCGATGTTCAAGCTCGAAGATCGCGGCCCGATGATGATCGAGCCGGGCTGGAAGGTCTACAAGGGCATGATCGTCGGCGAGCACACCCGCGACAACGATCTCGAGATCAACGTGCTCAAGGGCAAGCAGCTCACCAACATCCGCACCACCTCGAAGGACGAAGCGGTGCGCCTGACGCCGCCGATCCGGATGACGCTGGAAAAGGCGCTGGCCTACATCGAGGACGACGAGCTGGTCGAGATCACCCCGAAGTCGATCCGGCTGCGCAAGCGCCTGCTCGACCCCAACGAGCGCAAGCGCGCCGAGAAGAGCAAGCAGGCGGTCGCCTGATCTCCCTTTCCGTCATTGCGAGCGAAGCGAAGCAATCCAGGGGCCCGTGCACCGAGCTCTGGATTGCTTCGTCGCTTCGCTCCTCGCAATGACGCTGAGAGGTCGGTGATCAATCCGAACGCTGGAACTTGACGCCGTTTCGATACCCGATGCCCGGCCTTCGCGCCGGGCATCGTCGTTTCAGGGGCCCTGACATCCAACTGCCGTCATCGCCATGGTAGAATCGCGCATGCCGTCATCCAGCCTTCCATCATCGGTCGACATCGCGATCATCGGCGCCGGCGCGGCCGGCCTTGGCGCGGCCCGGGCGCTGGAGGGGACGGGTCTGTCGGTGATCGTGCTGGAAGCGCGCAGCCGGATCGGCGGCCGGGCCTGGACCCGGATGGTGACGCCGGAGATTGCATTCGACGTCGGCTGCGGCTGGCTGCATTCGGCCGACGAGAACTCCTTCGTCGGCATCGCCAATCAGCTCGGCATCGGCATCGACAAGACGCACCCGCCGTGGGGCGAGGCGAGCTTCGGCGATGTGTTTCCAAAGCGCGACCGCACCGCTTTCCGTCGAGCACTCGACGCGTTCTACGAGCGTGTCTGGCGCGCGGCGAAGAACAAAACCGACGTCGCTGCCGTGACGTTGCTCGAGCCGGGCAACCGCTGGAATCCGATGATCGATGCGGTGTCGACCTACGTCAACGGCGCCGAGCTCGATCGCATCTCGGTGCAGGATCTCGAATCCTATCGCGACACCGGCATCAACTGGCGGGTTCGCGAAGGCTACGGCAGCTTGATCGCAGCTTACGGTGCGCCCTGCCCGGTGGTGCTGAACTGCGCGGTCGAGCTGATCGATCACGCCGAGCGGCAGATCAAACTCATCACCTCGCTCGGCACGCTCAGCGCCGGCCAGGTGATCGTCACGGTGCCGACCAATCTGATCGCCGACGAGGCGATCCGGTTCGCGCCGGCGCTGCCGGCCAAGGTTGATGCGGCGCGAAACCTGCCGCTCGGCGTCGACGACAAGGTGATGCTGAAGCTGTCCGACCCGAACGGCTTCCCGGCCGACGGCAACTTGCGCGCCGCCACGATGCGGAGCGCGATGGGCACGTATCACCTGCGCCCGTTCGGCCATGATTGTATCGAAGGCTTCTTCGGCGGCCGCTACGCGCGCGAGCTGGAAGATGCCGGCGAGGGCGCGTTCGCCGCACAGGCGATCGACGAAATCGCCGATCTGCTCGGCAACGACATCCGCCGCAAGCTGTCGCCGCTGGCGGAATCGCGCTGGGCCCACGATCCGTTCGCGCGCGGAGCCTATTCGCATGCGCTGCCCGGCCATGCCGGCGCCCGCGCGGCGCTGGCCGCGCCGGTCAATGGTCGGCTGTTCTTTGCCGGGGAGGCGACCTCGCCGCAGTTCTTCTC
>NZ_QUMK01000149.1 GCF_010907035.1 Rhodopseudomonas sp. BR0M22 | reverse complement strand
TGCTTTCTGATGTCCGCCGTGGTGAGGTCGTCGAGATCCGTCTTGCGAGGTAACCAGCGTCGCAAGCGACCGATCGAGTTTTCAACGCCGCCTTTCTGCCAGGGGCTGTGAGGATCACGGAAGAAGGTCTGGACGCCGATGGCTTTGTGAAGCCGATGGTGTTCGGCGAACTCGCCTCCATTGTCGAAGCTGATGGTTTGGCGCATCGCCGGTGGCAGTTTCCCCAGTCGGAGTTCGATGGCTCGCGCTGTTGGAACAGCTTTTCGACTGACCTGGCGGTGAAGCAGGTTGAAGCGGCTTTGTCGCTCGTGCAGCACCATGAGCCCCTGTCCGGATCGGGAGAACATTATGAAGTCGGCTTCCCAATGCCCCGCGGTCTGCCGGCTATCGACCTCAATGGGCCGTTCGGCGATCGAACGCCGTTGTCTGATGAGGCTTGCGGTGCTGCCGCCCCGCCGCCGACGCCCTCGGAACTTCTTGTGACGTGGCAACAGCAGGTACCAATAATCCTGCTGCGCGGTGCGATGATAGATGAAGCGATAGATTGACTCGTGGCTGATGATGACGCGACCATGCTTCAGCGCCAGCCGGCCGGCGATCTGCTCCGGCGAATGTCCCATCGCAAGGCTTTTGCCCACGCGTCTTCGTAGGCCCGGCTGGCGCGCCAGTTTGAAGCGACAATCCCATCGCCTCCGCCGCTCGGCCAATTGTTGGGCGCGGACTGGTTCGTAGCCGCCGGCCCAGACCTTCGTTCGCTTGGAATTGCGCCTCAGCTCTCGACTGATCGTAGAAGGCGACCGGCCCAGGGCAACCGCACTCTGATTTTGAGATATACCGCCCGCATGCAGGCGATAAATCTCAACGCGCTCCTCGAGGCTGAGCTGGCCATAACACTGTCCCATCGCAACACCACTGTAGCAGGTGTTGCACTTGCATCGTGAACCCAAG
>NZ_QUMK01000148.1 GCF_010907035.1 Rhodopseudomonas sp. BR0M22 | reverse complement strand
TTGTAATAGACCATGTATTCGAACAACTCGTTGGCGAAGTGGTCGAGGTTGTCGAAGGTGGCACCTTCGATCACGTCCTCGTCGAGCGTCCGCCAGAAGCGCTCGATTTTGCCGTTGGTCTGGGGGCGGTACGGCCGAGTGTAACGGTGCACGATGCCGAGCTCGCGCAACATCGCTTCGAAGGGGTGCTCGTCCGGACGGGCTCGCGAGGCGAACTCGGCGCCGTTGTCGGACAGGATCTCGGCGAACTGGACGCCGTAGCTGACGTTCAGCGTGTTGATCATCTTCAACGTCTTGAACATCACCGGCAGGGCCTTCTTCGAGGTCACGACCTCGGCCCAGGCCAGACGCGAGCAGCTGTCGAGCAGGCTGACGACAAAAGCTGTGTTGGGTGGCGGCGCCAGGAACATGTCGCGCGGCAATTGATGCAGGTCGACGTGACCGAGTTCGCCGATCTTGTCCTTGATAATGCGGCGTTTCTCCTCGCGCATGGCCGGCGTACGGCGGTTCAATCCCCGATCCACCAGCACCCGATAGATGGTCGATTCCGAGGGTACCTGATCGCGCCGCTCTCGCAAGGCGGCATGGATCTCGTAGCGGTTCATGCCGCGCTGCCGGGCGGCGACGATCTCCGTCTCGATGCCTTCCGGGACACGACGATCCCGCCATTTAGGTCCGCGGCGCCGGGGCAACAGATCGGCCTCGTCGCCGCTCTGCAGATAGCGGTTGTAGTACTTCCGGAAGGTTTGGGAGCAAGTGCCGTGATGGCGGTAGAAGTCACCGACGCGGCGGAATTGCTCCGACCGTCCCTCCTTTACCGCCTCGTACTCAGCGATCAGAAAACGCCACTTCTGGATGTAGTTTCTTTCAATCGTCCGATCGAAGCTGTTGTCGCGCATCGAAGCCTCCCTGATGGGTGGATTCGATCACCGAATTGTTGAACATGCACA
>NZ_QUMK01000147.1 GCF_010907035.1 Rhodopseudomonas sp. BR0M22 | reverse complement strand
GCTCGGTAGATTCCCGGCCGATCATCTCGCCGTAACCCGGTGCGGGCGCCTCTGTCGGTGTTGCTTGATCGAACAGTCGCACGGGCATTGCCGTTGCGGTGATCGCCCGCATACAGGACCGATCCCATGACGATTGCAGTGCCGCTTGCGGTTGCGGCCGGCGTCGATGCCGGCCAACGTTTTCTCGATGTCGCGCTGGCTCCGTCGGGCCAGACCTTCCGGATGCCTAATCTCACCGAGGGCATCGCCGAGATCATCGCCCGCCTCGAACGCTCCGGCGTCAGGCGGGTGGTTCTGGAGGCGATCGGTCCCTATGCCGAACCGCTTGTCAAAGCGCTTTCGGTCGCCGGCTTCGAAGTCGGTATCGTCAATCCGCGCCGGATCAAGGCGTTCCGCGAGGCCGAAGGCGGTCGCGCCAAGACCGACAGGCTGGACGCGCGGCTGATTGCGCGCTTCGCTCTGACCATGCCCGAGACCCTGCGCCCCCTGCCCACCGACACCCAACTGGAGCTGAAAGCGTTGTCGCTCCGACGCCGCCAGCTCACCGAGATGATCGCGATGGAGAAGACCCGGATGAAGCAGGTCCGCGGCACGCTCCTGCTCGATAGTCATCGGGCCGCGATCGCCGCGTTGTCGGCCCAGTGCCAAGCCATCGAGGCCGAACTCGCCAAGCGCATCGGCGACGACGCCGAACTCCGCCGCGTCCTTCACATCCTCAAATCGATCCCCGGCATCGGCGAACGGGTGGCTACGCTCCTCATCACCGACCTACCCGAACTCGGCCAGCGCGATCGCAAGGCCATCGCCAGCCTCGCAGGGCTCGCGCCCCACGTCAGCCAATCCGGCGCAGCGCCGCCTCGCGCCGCCATCGCCGGCGGACGTCCCTGCGTTCGCGCCGCCCTCTACATGGCCGCCCTGGTCGCCGCCCGCCACCACCCCAAGCTCCGCGACGACTACAACGCCTTTCGCCTGCAAGGAAAACCCGGAAAGGTCGCGCTCATCGCAATCGCCCGAAAACTGCTCGTCACAGCCAACGCACTCGTCAAAGCCGACACGCCATATCAAGGTAAGACCCTTGACACATGAGACAGTCGCCGGGTTC
>NZ_QUMK01000146.1 GCF_010907035.1 Rhodopseudomonas sp. BR0M22 | reverse complement strand
CCCGACCCCTCCCCGCAGGGGGGAGGGGAGCAGAGATGCTGCGCGCCGGAGCCACCCCATGATCGGCAAGCTCAAAGGCGTGATCGATAGTTACGGCGAGGACTACGTCATCCTCGACGTCCACGGCGTCGGCTATCAGGTGCATTGCGCCAGCCGCACCCTGCAGGCGCTGCCGTCGCCGGGCGAGGCGGCGACGCTGTCGATCGAGACTTATGTGCGCGAGGATCAGATCAAGCTGTTCGGCTTTCGCACCGATACCGAGCGCGAATGGTTCCGTCTGCTGCAGACGGTGCAGAGCGTCGGCGCCAAGGTGGCGCTGGCCGTGCTGTCGACGCTGCCGCCGCACGACCTCGCCAATGCGATCGCGTTGCGTGACAAAGCCGCGGTGGCGCGCACGCCCGGCGTCGGGCCGAAGGTCGCCGAGCGCATCGTGTCGGAATTGAAAGACAAGGTGCCGGCGCTCGGCAACGTCGATCCGGCTGTCGTACATCTGTCTGGCGCGATCGAAGACAACACCGCGCCGCGCGCTGTCGCGGATGCGATCTCCGCGCTGGTCAATCTTGGTTACGGTCAACCGCAGGCGGCCGCCGCGGTCGCCGCCGCCTCGCGCAGCGCCGGCGAGGACGCCGCGACCGCGCAGCTGATCAAGCTCGGCCTGAAGGAGCTGTCGAAGTGAGCATCACCGAGGCCGACCGCGCGCTGATCGACGCCGCGATCGCGGCAATTACCAAGCGCTATCGTAACGACTGGCAGGAGGTTGGTGCCGCGCTACTGACGCGTACCGGGCAGCGCTACGTCGCGGTCAATCTCGACGCGTATCTCGGCCGGATGGCGGTGTGCGCCGAAGCGGTCGCGCTCGGCCAGGTGATCACCGAACTCGGCGAAGCCGGCATCGACACCATCGTGGCGGTGCGCCACCCCAAGCCGCACGACACCGATCGCGAAGTCCGCGTCGTCTCGCCCTGCGGAGCCTGCCGCGAACTGATCTGGGACTACGACCGCAACGCCCGTGTGCTGGTGCCGGGACCGGACGGCGTCGAAGCCGTCGGGATCAGCGATCTGCTGCCGAACAAATACAGCCGGGAGCGGGGGTTGTGAGTGCCCTTACCGCGTGCTCTTATACACATCTGACGCT
>NZ_QUMK01000145.1 GCF_010907035.1 Rhodopseudomonas sp. BR0M22 | reverse complement strand
GAGAGGGCTGGGGTGAGGGGGCGTCTCCGCGAGTCCGAGTCGCTTGGCCCTGCGGAGGCGCCCCCTCACTCGACCGGCTTCGCTGCGCTACGCCGGTCGACCTCTCCCCGCGCGCGGGGAGAGGTGACATCCGTGCACGCCGCTCGGGCGATCGGATCATTTCTCCTCCGGCCAATACAACCGCATCGGGTTATCGACCAGTAGTTTACGTTGAAGTTCCGGTGTGGTGGCAATGTGCGGGATGAAGTCGACCAAGAGGCCGTCGTCCGGCATGTGGTCCTTCAGGTTGGGGTGCGGCCAATCGGTGCCCCACAGCACGCGGTCCGGGAAGGTCTCGACGATGCGGCGGGCGAACGGGACGACGTCGCGATACGCGTGCTGTTCGCCGTTCAGCGCCGGCGGACCGGACACGGACAGCCGCTCCGGGCAGCTCACCTTCGACCAGACGTTGGAATGCTCGCGCATGAATTTGACGAACAGCTCGAATTCCGGCCCGTCGACCGGCTTTGTGACGTCCGGCCGGCCCATGTGGTCGACCACCACGGTCGTCGGAAGCGAGGTGAAGAAGTCCCACAGCTCGGGCAGGTCGACCGCCTCGAAATAGATCACGACGTGCCAGCCGAACTGCTTGATCCGTTCGGCAATCTCGACCAGTTCGTCCTTCGGGGTGAAGTCGACCAGGCGCTTGACGAAGTTGAAGCGCACGCCGCGGACGCCGGCATCATGCATCGCCTGCAGCTCGGTGTCGGTGACGCTGCGTTTCACCGTGGCGACGCCGCGCGCCTTGCCGCCGGAGTTCACCAGCGCATCGACCATCGCGCGGTTGTCTGCACCGTGGCAGGTCGCCTGCACTACGACGTTCCGGGAAAAGCCCAGATGATCGCGCAGCGCATAAAGCTGCTGCTTCGACGCGTCGCACGGCGTGTATTTCCGTTCCGGCGCGAACGGAAACTCGTCGCCCGGCCCGAACACATGGCAATGCGCGTCCACAGCGCCTGCCGGCACCTTGAACTGCGGCTTCGAGGGGCCTTGGTACCAATCCAGCCAGCCCGGGGTCTTTTCGAATTTCATTTCGATACTCGTCTCAAGTCAGCACCGCTTGCACGCAGCGCTAGTTAAAGTCCGCGTCTATTTCGCCTCGGCCTCTCCGCTCCCCTCCCCCTCGCGGGGAGGGGTCGGGGG
>NZ_QUMK01000144.1 GCF_010907035.1 Rhodopseudomonas sp. BR0M22 | reverse complement strand
CTACGACATTCACACATCTGCTTTGTCTGTTGCGGGCGGCAGCTTTCTCTGACTCGATATCGGTCGCGGACGAGGAGGAGCAGATGGATGTTGGTTTGGGACGGTTCGGTGACCGGCGCCTGGAAAAAGGGGGGCGTGCCTGCTTGCCCGGCTGGTCGATGTCGGTCGCACGGGGATCAGCGTGCGCCGGGTCGGCGGCGATCGTGCGGGCGAGATCCGCTTCACCCGGTTTCTGCGTAATCCCCGGGTGACGCCACAGGAGATGGTGGCGCATGCCAGGGCGCGGACCGCGGGCTTAGTCGAAGGTCGCCACATCCTGGCGATCCAGGATACCACGACGCTGCGCGACGACGGCAAGCTGCGCAGCTTGAACCTACACCCGACGATCGCCGTCGATGCCGCCGATGGCGGGTTGCTTGGGCTTGTGGATGCGGTGTTCCTCAGCCGCAGTGGCGGCACCAAACGTCTGTGTGCCAAACGGCCGTTCGCCGACAAGGAAAGCCGACGCTGGCTCGATGCAACCAGGGCGGCGGCTGGGCTGGTTACCGCCGGGGCGGCTTGCGTCACAGTGATCGCCGACCGCGAGGGCGACATCTACGATGAGTTCGCCTGCCGGCCGGCAGAAACCGAACTGTTGATCCGCGCCCATCATGATCGCGCTCTGGAAGGCGGCGGCAGGCTGTACGACTGCATGGCTCAGGTGACCGAACTCGGCCGCGAGACCATCGATCTGCCGGCCAATCCGGGGCGTGCGGCGCGCCGGGTGACGCTGGCGCTTCGTGCCCGCGAGGTCACCTTGAAGCGACCCAAGCGCAACCATCCGGCCGAAGCGGCGCATCTGCCCAAGAGCGTGACGCTGACCTTGATGGAAGCGCGCGAGATCAATCCGCCGCCCTCAGTGGCGCCGGTGCATTGGCGCTTGCTGACGACGCACGAGGTAACGACGCTGGCGCAAGCTCTGCTGATCACCGAGTTCTATCGTCAGCGCTGGACCATCGAGCAGGTCTTCCGCCTGATGAAGACCAAGGGCTTCGATATCGAAGCGGTGCGTATCGCCGAGGGCGGACCATTCGAGAACCTGACCACCGCAACTCTGATCGCCGCGATCCAGGTGCTGCAGATGGTGCGTGAACGAGATGGTGCAGCCGGTCGGCCGATCCAGGACACCTTCGACCCCGACGATGAGCCGGCGCTCCAAGCCATCTGCCGAACACTGGAGGGCAGCACCGCGAAACAGAAAAACCCGCATCCGCCAGGATCACTCGCCTACGCCAGTTGGATCTGCGCCCGCCTTGGCGGATGGACCGGCTACTACGGCAAGCCAGGCCCCATCGTGATCCTCCACGGCCTCCAATCCCTCAGAGCCATGCTCGCAGGCTGGAAGCTAAGGCCAGATGTGTGAATCTCGTAGGG
>NZ_QUMK01000143.1 GCF_010907035.1 Rhodopseudomonas sp. BR0M22 | reverse complement strand
CACTCTCTCCGTCGCCGGCAGCGTCAGATGTGTATAAGGGACAGCAATCCAGCGCCGTGCACCGAGCCCCTGGACTGCTTCGCCTTCGGCTCGCAATGACAGCTCGCGCTCATTGCCTGCTCCCCGCCGGAACATCGCCGCAAAGCGATCGTTATCGCCGCTGACGAACAAGGGAGAGCGAGATGGCGGCGACGATGAACAACGGCGATGCGCAGCACGCCTGGGATCTGATGAAAAAGATCACCTTTGCGATGCTGGCGACGCGCGATGGCGAAAAGATCCGGTCGCGGCCGATGGCGGCCTATGTTCGGCCGGAAGAAAGCGCGATCTACTTCCTCACCGACGCGCGTCGCCACAAGGACGAGGAGATCGCCAAGGATCACCACGTCAATCTCGGCTTCGCCAATGCCAGCGCGCAGAAATACGTTTCGGTGACGGGCACGGCGGCAATCAGTAACGATCGTGCCAAGATCAAGGAGCTGTTCGGCACCGAAGCCAAGGCTTGGTGGGACAGCCCGGACGATCCGAACATTCGCGTTCTCAAGGTGACGCCGGACGAGGCCGAGTACTGGGATTCGCCCGGCTCCATCGTGAGCTACGCCAAGATGATGGTCGCGGCCGCAACCGGCAGCCGGCCGGACCTCGGTGAGAACGCCAAGGTCGCGATCTAGACGATGGCCGGCGAACCGCAAGACGTGCCGAACGACCCGGGGCCGGTGACACCGCCCCCGGAGGTGCCTCCGAGCACCCCCGGCACGCCGAGCGAGCCGCCGCCGGAGCAGCCGCCCGGCAATCCCAACCCCGACATTCCGCCCCCGATCGAAGAGCCGGGCGCGCCGCCGCGGCCGAACGAACTACCTGGGCACACGCCGGACGAATTGCCGGTGCGCCGTCCGCCCGGACCCGGCGCTCCGAATCCCGCCGTGGCGTAACGTCTCACCCGATGAGTGTCGCGCCTTCGTACTTGTTACTACGAGCGCCGAAGAGTCGTCTCGTGCCTGCGATTCCGATCCTGCTGATGAACTCATGATGAATGCTGCCGCGTTCGAGGCTCGAATGCGGCGGATTTATTTCTCCACGGGTGAAGCCTGTTGCCACAATTGGGCCTCACGCCTTGTCGTTGATCGGAGCGTGGCGGTGATTGTTCGACTGCGTCGAATGAAGCCAGCCTGCTCCATTGAGGGTCTGTTTGATGACGAAGCTAAATGTTGCACTGCTCGCGACCACGGCGCTGACGCTCGGGTCGTTGATCAGTCATCCCGCCGCTGCCGAGAGCGCGGCCGCGCCGATGCTGCTCGCGCAGGCGGTGCAGGGCGGCCCAGCGCCGGCCCCGTCCGAGGAAAAGAAGAAGGAGGAGCCGCCGCACGGTCCGCGCCCGGCGCCCGCGCCGCCCAAGGCCTGTCTCCTATACACATCT
>NZ_QUMK01000142.1 GCF_010907035.1 Rhodopseudomonas sp. BR0M22 | reverse complement strand
CATCGGCGGAGGCGGCAACCAGACGACTAACCCGCCCGACGGCACCCCACCCGGTGGAGGCGGCGGGGTGATCGGTACCATCGGCGACATCATCACCACCATCGGCGGAGGCGGCCACCAGACGACTAACCCGCCCGGTGGAGGCGGCTCGACTGGGACGCCCGGGAGTGGCGACACCGATCTCACGCTCGATCTCGATGCAGCCCTGCCCGGCGGTCTGCCGATCGATACCATCACGGCCGATCTCGACGTCAATCTCGATCCGATCGAGGCCATCGTCGGCGACATCGACTTGCCGATCGATGCTGACCTCGACCTGTCGGGCGTCGATCTCGGCGGCGTCACGGGCACAATCGGAGATACCATCGGTGGCATCGTCGATACGATTGGCGGCATCACCGACGGCCTCGGCACCACACCGAGCGGCGGCTCAGACTCCGACCTCACGCTCAACCTCGATGCGGTCCTTCCCGGCGGTCTGCCGATCGACACAATCACCGCCGACCTGAACGTCAACCTCGACCCGGTCGAGGCCGTGGTCGGTGATATCGATCTTCCGATCGACGTGAATCTCGACCTGTCAGGCGTCAATCTCGGCGGCACTCTCGGCGACGTGACCGGTGCAATCGGTGGTGCGACCGGCACAATCGGTGAGACTCTGGGCGGCCTGACCGACACCCTCGGCGGCATCGCCGACGGCCTCGGCACCACGCCGAGCGGCGGCTCAGACACCGATCTCACGCTCGATCTCGACGCCGCCCTTCCCGGCGGTCTGCCGATCGACACCATCACCGCCGACCTGAACGTCAACCTCGACCCGGTCGAGGCGGTGGTCGGTGATATCGATCTTCCGATCGACGTGAATCTCGACCTGTCCGGCATCAATCTCGGCGACGTCACCGGTGCAATCGGTGGTACGACCGGCACAATCGGCGATACCATTGGCGGCCTGACCGATACCCTCGGCGGCATCACCGACGGCCTCGGCACCACGCCGAGCGGCAGCTCAGACACCGATCTCACGCTCGATCTCGACGCCGCCCTGCCCGGCGGTCTGCCGATCGACACCATCACCGCCGACCTCAACGTCAACCTCGACCCGGTCGAGGCCGTGGTCGGTGATATCGATCTGCCGATCGATGCGAACCTCGACCTGTCAGGCGTCAATCTCGGCGGCACTCTCGGCGACGTTACCGGTGCAATCGGTGGTGCGACCGGCGACCTCGGCGGCGTCACCGGGGCGCTCGGTAGCGCAACCGGCGCCCTCGGGGATCTCGGCAACCTGCTGACCGGCGATCCGTCGTCCGGCGGCACCACCTCGCCGGACACCGATCTCTCCATCCACCTCGACGCCGCACTGCCCGGCGGTCTGCCGATCGACACCATCACGGCTGGTCTCGGCGTCAATCTCGACCCGGTCGAGGCGGTGGTCGGTGATATCGATCTTCCGATCGACGTGAACCTCGACCTGTCAGGCGTCAATCTCGGCGGCACTCTCGGCGACGTGACCGGTGCAATCGGTGGTGCCACCGGCACAATCGGTGAGACTCTCGGCGGCCTGACCGATACCCTCGGCGGCATCACCGACGGCCTCGGCACCACGCCGAGCGGCAGCTCAGACACCGATCTCACGCTCGATCTCGACGCCGCCCTGCCCGGCGGTCTGCCGATCGACACCA
>NZ_QUMK01000141.1 GCF_010907035.1 Rhodopseudomonas sp. BR0M22 | reverse complement strand
GGCGGCGTGTCGATGGCCTCGGTGCTGTTCGACTGCCTGTTCTGGCTGTTCGGCTTCCTGCGGATGAGCACGCTGGCGTTCACCGCGCAGGCGCTCGGCGCCGGGCAAAGCCGCGAAGTGCCGGCGCATCTGCTGCGCGGACTGATCGTCGCCGCCGGAATCGGCCTTTTGCTGATCGCCCTGCAGGCGCCGCTCGCCGCGGTGCTGATCGGCGCGATGGGCGGCAGCGATGCGGTCAGCGCCGCGGCCAAGACCTACTTCTCGATCCGGATCTGGTCGGCGCCGCTGGTACTGGCGAATTTCGCGGTGCTCGGCTGGCTGGTCGGACAGGCGCGCGCCATGCTGGCGCTCGCGGTGCAGATCGCCATCAACCTGATCAACATCGCCGCCACGATCACGCTGGTGCTGTGGTTCGACTTCGGCATCGCCGGCGCCGCGATCGCCGCTGTGATCGCCGAAGGGGCGGGCCTGTTGATCGGGCTCGCGATCGCCGCCTCGCGCGGCCGTGGCCTGTTCAACGTGTCCCGGACGATGCTGTTCGATCCGCACCGCCTGCGGCGGATGTTCGACGTCAATCGCGACATCATGATCCGGACTGCGGCGCTGATCGCGGTGTTTCTGTTCTTCACCGCACAGGGCGCGCGCGGCGGCGACGTGGTGCTCGCCACCAACGCGGTGCTCAACAATTTCCTGATGATCAGCGCGTTCTTTCTCGACGGCCTCGCCAATGCCGCCGAACAGCTCTGCGGCCGCACCCTCGGCGCACGCGACCGGTCCGGCTTCGTCACGGCGACCCGACTGGTGATCCTGTGCGGCTTCGGCTTCGCACTGGCGGTAAGCGCGATCTACGCATTGGCCGGTCCGGCGCTGATCGATTTCATCACCTCGAACGACGAGCTGCGCCGCTCCGCCCGGAACTATCTCTGGCTGGTGACGCTGGCGCCGATGCTTGGCGTGTTCGCTTTTGCCTATGACGGCGTTTTCATCGGCGCCACCTGGGCGCGCGAGATGCGCAATCTGATGCTGCTGTCGCTGCTGCTGTTCCTGGCGTCGTGGTTCATGCTTCGCCCGTTCGGCAACACCGGATTGTGGGTCGCACTACTGCTGCACTACGTCTGGCGCGGCGGTCTGCAGGCGCTGCGCTATCCGGCCATGGTACGCAGCTCGTTTCCGGCGACACATTGATTTTTCTTCAAATCTCAAGCTGCGAATTATAGATCCGTTGATACCCGCATCATGCGCATAAGATTTACACTTCGCATCTCGCCACTCCACAAATACCATTCTCGATAGAATAGAATCGAATCAGGGAGAGACGGAATGTGCCAAACTTGTTTGAGCGGTGTTTCACGGCGACATCTGATGGCGGGCGGACTGGGACTGCTCGCGGCCTCGGCGCTGCCCTTCGCGGCGCGTGCGCAAACCCAGGCGAGCGATACGCCCGACGCCGCGCTCGACAAGCTGATGCAGGGCAATGAGCGCTATATCGCCGGCCAGATGCGCGAGCGCGATTTCTCAGCAGGCCGCGCCGCGCGGACCGAAGGTCAGGCACCGTTCGCCGCGATTCTCGGCTGCGCCGACTCCCGCATCGCGCCGGAGCTGGCATTCGACCAGGGCCCCGGAAGCCTGTTCGTGGTCCGCGTCGCCGGCAATTTCGTCACGCCGGACGGCCTCGCCAGCCTCGAGTACGGCGCCGCGGTGCTCGGTACCAAGGTGATCATGGTGCTCGGCCACACCAATTGCGGCGCCGTCAACGCCACGGT
>NZ_QUMK01000140.1 GCF_010907035.1 Rhodopseudomonas sp. BR0M22 | reverse complement strand
TCGTCGGCAGGGTAAGATGGGTAAAAGGGACAGGACGACGGCTCGACGTCGTCGAGCACGGCGAGGCGGTAGTGGAACGTATGGCCCTGCTGTTGCGGCAGCGCCGGCGGCGTTGCGGCCAGCGCCAGGCTGGCCATCGATACCACCGCGCAGATTGCGCAGAGGTCGGCGGCGCCGGGATGATGATGGTCGATATCCGGATCGGCCGGGCCATCGGCCGCGGTGAGCTCGGCGACCGCAGCTGTCGCCCGCTCGAGGCTGTGGACATGGCCGAACGACAGGGCGAACTGCAGGGCCAGCGCGATCAGCGCCAGCCGTGCCCCCCATCGGATGTTCGCCCGCACCCAGTCCATGTCGCCCCAGCCTCTCACGGTGCCGGCGTCGTCCCGCGCCACGCAACGTTACAATGTAACATTGCGGTAACGACCTCCGCTGTCAACGGAGGTCCGGACGAAGGTCGGCGGGTGTGACTTTTGCGCCAGGGGCAGCGGTCGTCACTTCGACTTCGGCAACAGCCCCTTAAGCTTGTCCATGTCGGAGACGTTCATCTTGATGCCGCCGGGCATCACGATGTCGCCGGGCTTCTGGCCGTCCTTGCAGGGGCCGAGCCATTTCGCTTGCAGCGTCGTGGCGGTCTCCTTGGGAACGCCGGGCAGCGGGTTCTCGTTGTGCGAGGTCACCTTGACGGTGTAGGCCGAATTGAAGTCGCCGGTGATCTCGGCGTGCGAGGTCGTCGTCATGCCGGCGATCTTGCACACGGTATCGTTGACGTAGCCGGTCGCGGTCTTCTGGATCGCCGGCTTGGAGCAAGCGTCGGTCGCCATCGGCTGCACGGCAGCCGTCATCTTCTTGTCGGTGGTCTCGTCGGTGCAGTGCTGCATCGCGACGCCTTCACCGGCAGAGCCCGAGCCCTGCATCTTCAGTTCCCACAGTCCCGGCTTGCGGGTCGGCAGATCGATCGCCTGCGCCGCCGTCGCCGGCACGGCGAGCAGCAGCGGAAGCAGCCAGATACGGGCGAGACGGCCACGGCTCATTGCAGCGTCTCCGCTCAGTACTTGGTGCGCAGCGGGCGCTGGTCGGCGCCATACGGCACCCAGCGGCAGGCGAACGAGACGTAACCGCCGTAATTGGCCTGGACGCCGAGCAGTTTCACCACCTTGCCGTAGCGGGCGCAGTGGTCGACCGCCATCGCGCGGATGTCGGCGTGGCCGATCAGATTGGTGGAGATGATGCCGCCGGTGTCATTGCCCGTGAACGGCGGGACGTAGTCGGCGCGTGCCGCCGTGCTCGCCAGCACCGCACTCAGAATGGCCAAGCCCGCGGCCCCCATCAATCGCATCGCAATCTCCTCATGTCGTTGGATTCGAGTCTAGAACGCCCCTGCAAGAATGAAAAGAACGCCCGGCTGTTCCGCTACGGGTTGTGCCGAGGTGTGGCCGCGCCGCACTTGACCTCGGCATGGCTTCGCGGCACCGTCCGCCGCATCAAATTCGGGTGGACCTGCCATGCGATTCCTCAAGACGTTGAAGACGCCCGTCGCCGCGGTCGCGGTTCTGCTCGGCCTGTTTGCGCTGGCGCCAGTCGCGCAGGCGGCCAATCCGCTCGAGATGAACTTCTGGCTGTCGGGCCCGCGTTACGACGGCAACCTGCCGCCGTGCGAAGCGGCGCTGCCGTCGATCACCCATCAGTTCGCCGAGAAGGAAGGCACCTTCTGGAATTCGGAGCTGCGGATCACGGCCTATGGCAAGATCCGCGCCATCGCATTCCG